>JBAWEQ010000130.1:0-96305 GCA_049591295.1 Acidobacteriota bacterium | reverse complement strand
GGGTAAAAAGCCGTGGAGCGAGGTGAGCCCGTGGCCCAGAGAGCGAAGCCCTCCGATCCCGAACCCTCCGGCCGCACCCTGGTCGTGGCCGCCACCGGCGCCAGCGGCGCGCGCCTGGCCGTGCGCTTTCTCGGCCACCTCCTGGCCCATCCCGGCGTCGGGGCCGTCCACTTCGTGGGCTCGCACGCCTTCGCCCTGGTGGCCGCCCGCGAGGAGGGGAGGAAGCTCCCCGAGATGCTCAAGGGCCTGCCCGGACGGGAGAAGCTGCACCTCTACCAGGAGGAGCAGCTCGACGCCTGCGTCTCCTCGGGCTCCTTCCCGGTGGACGGCACGGTCATCATCCCGGCGAGCATGTCCACGGTGGGCGCCGTCGCCTCGGGCGCCGGCAGGACCCTCTGCCACCGCGTGGCCGAGGTGGCCCTCAAGGAGCGCCGCCCCCTAATCCTGGTCCCCCGCGAGACCCCCCTCTCCCTGATCCACCTCAGGAACCTCGCCACCCTGGCCGAGGCCGGCGCCCTCGTCGCCCCCTTCATCCCCGCCTTCTACCAGCGCCCCGGCTCCGTCGAGGCCCTGATGGACCACTTCTTCATGCGCCTCTTCGACCACCTGGGCCTGCCCTCCGCCCTCTCCACGCGATGGTCCTAAGGCCCTTCGCGCGGCGGCTCTGGGCCGTCCTGGACATGATCAAGGTCCACCACACCGTCTTCGCCCTGCCCTTCGCCCTGCTCGCCATGCTCTGGGCCGCGCGCGGCTGGCCCTCGTGGCCGGTCTTCGGCTGGATCCTTTTGGCCATGGTGGCGGCCCGCTCGGCGGCCATGACCTTCAACCGCATCGCGGACCGCCGCTACGACGTGGAGAACCCGCGCACCTCCCGCTGGCCCCTCTCCACCGGCGCCGTCTCCCTCCCCTTCGCCTGGGGCTTCCTCGCCGTGTGCGTGCTCCTGCTCCTGCTCGCCGCCTGGAGGCTCAACCCCCTCTGCCTCGCCCTGGCCCCCCTCGCCCTAGCCGTCCTCCTCGGCTACTCCCTCACCAAGCGCTTCACCGTCTTCTGCCACCTCTTCCTCGGCTTCGCCGACGGCATCTCGGCCCCCGGCGCCTGGATCGCCGTGACGGGGACCCTGCACGGCTCCGCTTCCGCCTGGTGGCTCTGCGGCGCCATGACCACCTGGATCGGCGGCTTCGACCTCCTCTACGCCCTCCAGGACCTCGCCTTCGACCGCGAGAAGGGGCTCTACTCCTTCCCGGCGCGCTACGGCGTGCGGCCCGGCCTGCGCCTCTCCACCGCCGCCCACCTCGCGACCGTCGCCTGCCTGGTCGCCGCCGGCCTCGGTGCCGGCGCCGGATGGCTCTTCTACGCCGGCGTCGCCGCCACCCTCCTCCTCCTCCTCTACGAGCACAGCCTCGTCAAGCCCGGCGACCTCAGCCGCCTCGGCAAGGCCTTCTTCACCGTCAACGGCTACATCGCCATCGGCCTCTTCCTCGTCGCCGCCGCCGATTTGTGGATGGGGAACAGGTAGGGCGGAGGAGCGGAGGGGCGGAGGAGCAAGGTCTCCCGTTTCTGGTGCCCCGTTCCCCCGTCATCCCGTGGGAGGCCCCCGGCGGCTTCCGGCACGGGATCTCCTCAGACCAGGGCCGGCTATCACCAGCACTCCGCGGCGGTCTCAGCGGCGGCGCCGGATGCCTTCCCGGGCCGAGAAAAGCCGGCTCCCGGGTCGAGGGGCCCCGTTCCCCGCTCGAGCAGGGCCGCTGCCTGGCTTGAGCGGGGTGCATTCCGGGATGGAGTAACCGACAGCCTCTGGTCGAGTAGGGTCCCCTCCCCGGTGGATCGGGGTGCGCTCTCTGCTTGAGAAGGGTGCTTTCCCCAGTTGAGCAGGGTCCATTCCCCGGTTGAGAAGGGTGCGTTCACTGCTTGAGGTAGGTCCGTTCCCAAGTGGAGAGGGGTACTTTCCCCAGTTGAGCAGGGCTCCTCCCCCGGTCGTAAGGGTTTGTTCCTAGATCGAGAGGGCCCGCTGCGCGGCCGGAGGGCTTTTCGATTCGCGCGCCGGAGCGCGCTCCTGCGAGGTCGAAAGGCCAGGGCCGGGGGGGTGGGACGCGCCGGCGGGATGGATTCCGGCTCAGGCGGTGGGGGGGGGAGGCGCGGACGGCGGAGCGGGAGCCGTCTGCTCGCCGGCGTCGGCCCTTCGTCCCGTGCGCTTGAGGATGTCCAGCGCGAGCTTGTCCCGGGTGGGCGGGTCGTCGCGGAAGGCGGTCCGGCCGGCCCTGGCGAGCTTCTTGAGGAGCAGGAAGGCCCTCCCCTTCCGGAGATTGATCTGGCGCGTGGCCACGGGCATGTCCTTCACGGCCAGCTCCTGGGCCGCGTCGGCCTGGGCGAGCGCCGCCAGCAGCCTGGGCCCCTCCGCCAGGAGCGCCTCGCCGGCGCCCCACTCCGCCAGAGCGGCCTTGTGGGCCTGGGCGAGGGCGGTCAGCTCCTGGAGGCGCCCGGTGATCTTGGGGACGCTCCGGCCGAGCTTCCCGGCCTTGTGGAACTGATCCCCGATCTCCGGCTCCTCCTCGAAGGCGTTGTCGGCGGCGCTCATGACCTCGCTGATCCACCGCTTGGCCTCGTCTATCCTCTGGTTCACGGGCACGTTGCCCGTGCTGAAGGCGGTCTTGGCGTCCGCCTGCGTCCCGAAGGCGGCGCGGATCTCCTCCAGGAGCTTCTCCAGCTCGTCCACCTTGGCCGGCGGGAACTTGTCCGCCAGCTCCTTCGCGTGCGCCCTGGCCACCGCCACCGACACGCCGCCCTGCTCGATCATCCGCTGCGTCGAGAACCTCGACCCGATGACGACCAGCTCCTGTTCGCTGTTAGCCATGCGACCTTCCCCTCCACGACCGCGTCCGCTCCCCACATCCGGCGCGGCTGGCCGCGGACGCCCCCTCCGGCCGCACGGGTGACCCACTCCCCTCCGGTCTTTGGTTCGTCTGGCGATCACCCCCTCCCCATGCGCTGCGCCGGCGCGAGGCTCCCTTCTGCCTGACCGCGGAGGCCCCCACCGATGGGCTGTTTCGATGACGCCATCCTACCAGACGCGGCCGGGCCGGCGCAAGCGGGCCAGCGCCCCGAGAGGCCCGCTATGCTGGAGGTGCCACTAGAAGAACGGGGCGATCCCAAAAGAATCGCCCCGTTGCTTCGCTGCTAACGATTCGCTCTAGGAAGGTCGAGAATCAAAGGGTTGGCGCCTTGACGAAATTGCGGCCCAAGCAACGCCTGCAGCCATAAGACAAAGGCCAAGAACAGACCCCGCCCGGGAAACCACTCCACTTTTCAGGCCTGTGGCCCAAAAAAACAGGATAGCCCCCAATGCGGGGAAGCCAACTAGAACCGCGGCAGGTCGCCATCCAAATTCATACGCCGGCAAAAGGCCACTCGACTTGGGCTGGACCAGGATCAAGCACGACGCAATGAGACCCCCTATAGCGCCAATAGATGCCAGGAGACGGAATAGCACCGGCATGGAGGGTTCAATCAATAGTTGGCGGGCGAGAAAGACCAACCAGAAGAGCCCACCCCCGAACGCCGTGAGGCGACGAAAGCGGATCGGAATTGACGTCGTTCGCCTTCTCGATGCAGCGGTGGCGACAAGCGCCCCTACGCCTGTTGCTGAGACGACCAAGTCACCGATAGCCTGAGGGCTTAATACCATGACCATCCTCCTCGCCTGTCTGGAGCGGTCCTACGACCAGACGCAGTCTCTATAGTAGTTCATGAGCGCGTCATAATACCAGGCGGCAGCCCAGGGGCAAATAAACGGGACTGGAATTGTTCCGCACCCGCCTACAAACCCTATCGTAGCACCAACCAGGTCAAACAGAGAGAGCATGCATGCGGCGGAGAAGAAGGTGTGTTGAATTTGGATGTTTTCTTCCCGGCTCGCATTCGCGACGAGGAGCCCCGATGATGGATCCTGGACTACGAGACCTTCTGCGACTGTGAAGCTGCGAAATGCGGTCACGGCGCCTTGCGATGCGGCCCCTATGGCAGCCATCGCTTCCTCGCTGATCGACTCCCCGTTTGGTGTCAGCATATTCCCTGACGCATCAACACTCACCTGCCAGGTTTGGCCTGAGTAAGTTGAGAAAGTAATGTTGGTCTGAGAATGAGATTGAGGCAAAGCGACGATTTTGCCGCCCGGAAGAGTGGTTACCACCTTGTGGGTGATTAGGTCCATCTTAATTGTAATGGTCGAGCCATCCGCTGATGAGAAGAAGGAATCGACCTCGTATTGCCCTCCTCCGTTAACGGTGTAAAGATCCATGGAACCATATGGGTCAGTCCCGGTATACACTTCAGTGATTAATGGTGGCGGAGTCACGCCATCTGCCCAGAGATTCACCGGCGCAAGTGTAATTGGCATAGAAACCAATAGCAACACTGCGACCAAAATCCTTCCCTTCATTTTGATCCCCTTTCACGTGTGGCACTTCTCAAGAAACATTCCACTCTCCGCCGATGTGCGCTATGTTCTCGTGAGTTTTCCCCCCTTTCTGGCCGTTGCGTTGCAGGCCTGAACCGAACCCTGATCAGATAACAACCTACCGGGAGGCTATCGAGGCCTCCATGGCCTCCAAATTCGGCGCATGAGAAATACTTAAGCTCCATCGTCAGAATTGTCATCAGTCTAGAGTCTGAGTCCGGGCTAATACTCTAGGCTGATGTCAAATTGGCACGACACGACTTAAGGCTAGCAGAGTCAATAGCTTCTGGGCGCAGAGACCACTTACAAGCCCAGGTACTACCACCGGACCATTTCAATGAACCCGCTGCGAATGTCGAGTGGGGCTGGGCCACCAATTTTTTGTAATGGCCTATTGCTTGATCATCGGGCATCTTCTCTTGCGAGGCGTCCAGTGTAGTGTCGCGCCCTTGCCGTTACTGGTCACCCTGAAGACGACTTCGCGGGGCTGCCCGTGAAGGGCCTCGGGGGCACATCGTGCGAGTCCGCGGTTGAGATTCTTCCCAGGGATTGCTCTGAAAAAGCCCTGAGTATGACTTCATTCCTGCGCCGCGGTGTTGGTCGCGCGGGTCAGTCCTTTTCGGAGACACTACACTAGTGTCCTGTAACAGCGGTTCGCCGAATAAGTCCTGACGGTCTGACAGGACACGAAGGGGTGCGGGGAAGGCACTTCCCCGCTCTTTCGGGGTAACAGCCTGCCGCAGGCAGGCACCCTAGGGGCGGAGCCCCTTGGGAAGTGTGGCGTCTCCGGCCTGCCCAAATTATTCAAGTTTGTTCTGAGACGCCACACTAGCTGATCCCCCGGCCCCGTGCCAGGTTCGCCTGGCAGGGAAGGAAAGCCGAGGAGCGGATGGGAAGGGTCTGTCCCCGCAAGCCGCGGTGGGCTCGATTCGGCGAACGCAACGACTCCCTCCACGGTTCGAGAATTCGCGCCCTGGAGAACGCCGCCACGAGCACCAGCGAGAGCCTCAGCGCTCGAGCTTGCCCTTGAGGACGCCGGCGGCGACGAGGAGCGGGTCCCAGACGGGGGCGAAGGGCGGGGCGTAGGCGAGGTCGAGCATGGCCAACTCCTCGACCTTCATCCCGCAGGTCAGCGCGGCGGCGAGGGTGTCGATGCGCCCCTTGGTCCCCTCCGGGCCGCAGACCTGCCCGCCCAGCAGGCGCCCGCGCCGGTCGGCGGTGAGGTGGACGAGGACGCCGCCGCCGCCGGGGTAGTAGCCGGCCCGGCTGCCCGCCTCGATCCAGGCCTCTGCGGGGTCGAAGCCCGCCTCCCGGGCCTGGGCCGGGCCCAGACCGGTGACCCCCACCTCCAGGCCGAAGGCCCGCGTGACGGCCGTGCCCACGACACCGGGGAAGCGCTCGCGCCCGCCTGCGATGTTGGTGCCCGCCACCCGCCCCATCTTGTTGGCCGTCGTGCCCAGCGGGATGTAGACGGGCCGGCCCGTCACCAGGTGGCGGACCTCGCAGCAGTCCCCCGCCGCCCAGATACCGTGCACCCCCGTGGCGCAGGTCTCATCCACCTGGATGGCGCCGTTTCGGGCGAGCGGGACCGGCGAGCCGCGCAGGAAATCGGTGGCGGGCCTCACCCCCGTGGCGATCAGGAAGAGGTCGGCGGCGAGCTCGCCCCGGTCGGTGCGCAGGGCCATGAGCCGGCCGTTCGCGCCCAGCGCCTCCAGCACCTGGGTCTCCAGGAAGAGGCGGACGCCCCTCTCCTCCAGCTCCCTCAGGACGCGGTCGCGCAGAGGCTCCACCAGGTTCTTCAGGACGCGCGTGGAGCGGTTGATGAGGGTCACCGCCATGCCGCGGGCGGCGAAGTTCTCGGCCATCTCCAGGGCGATGTAGCCCGTGCCCCAGATGAGCGCCGAGCGGGGGCGGACCGTCTCGATGAAGGTGGAGAGGCGGCGGCCGTCGGGCAGGTCGTGGAGCGTGAAGAGGTTGTCGCCCTCGAGGCCGCGCAGATCGGGCAGCACCGGCGTGCTTCCCGTGCTGACGAGGAGGGCATCGTAGCTTTCCTCGGCGGTCCGGCCGGAGGCCAGGTCCTCCACGCGGACCCTCTTCTTGCCCTCCATGAGCTCCACGACTCGCTGGCGCAGGCGGACCTCGATGCCGCGCCGGGCGATCTCCTCGGGGTCCAGGGCGTTGAGGTCGTCGAAGCTCGGCGTGATTCCTCCCACGACGTAGGGCAGGCCGCAGGCGCCGTAGGAGAGGTCGGGGCCCGCCTCCAGGACGGTGGCCTCCCACTCGGGCCGCAGGCGCCGGAGCTTGCTCGCCGCACTCATGCCGGCCGCCATTCCCCCGACCACGAGCAGTTTAGGCATCGTGTCACCTCCCGGGCACCGGCCGCGAAGGCCGCGCCCGCCCCTATTGTACCCTCGGGCCCGAGGGAGAGGCGAGACGTCGGACGCGAGATGGGAGGCGCGAGACGGTAGACGCGAGACGTGAGACGTGAGACGCAAGGTCCAGGCAGGACATGGGGCAATGGCTGTCCACAGCCATTTCTGCTCGCACTCGTGGGGGTTGCCTTCCGGAGCGAAGCGGAGGAAGGCGCGTTCCGGCGACGATGGGGCTCACGCTAGTCCAGTGAAACGGCTGCCCCCGCGCCCTTGCCGGACGGGGCGGGCGTGGCTATGCTGGCGGGATGAAGGAATTCCGGCGCTTCCACCCGAGGACACCCGCCGAGGTGCGGGAGAGGGTCGAGCACGCGGCTCCCGAGGAGCTGTGGTCGGCGGGCGAGGCGCTTCCCGGCGGCCGGGGGACGGCCCGGCTGCTGGCCGTCGGAGACCACCGTGTCATCTTCAAGAGGGAGCGCCGCGGCGGAATGGCCGCGAGCCTCCTGCCCGACCTGTACCTGCTGGAGGGCCCCTTCCGCAGGGAGTGGGAAATGGCCTGCCGGCTGGCGGAGGCGGACCTCTCCCCCCAGCCCTACGCCCAGGTGTTCCTTCCGGCGGGACCCCTGTTTGCCGTCTTCACCCTCTCGCGGGCGGTCCCTCAGGCACCTTCCCTCCTGCGGCTCTGGATGGAGGGGCGGCTGGGGCCGGAGCAGCTCCGGGCGGCCGGAGCTGCCGTGGGCCGGCTCCACCGGGCCGGCCTGCTCCACGGCGATCTCAACGCCGGCAACCTGCTTCTGGACGATGGGGGAACGGCGCTCTTCCTGGACCTCCGCCACTCCAGGCTCGGGCCCGGTCCGCCGCCCGCCGGCCCTAGGGGCCGCAACCTCCTGCGCCTGAGCCGCTCCCTGCACAAGCTCCACCACCTGCGCACCCTGCCCTGGCCCGAGGGCTGCTGGGAGGCCCTGGCGGAAGGCTACGCCGCCGGCTGGGGCGAGCGCGAGCCGTGGCTGGAGGACTGGATCGCCCGCAGTCGCCGCGGATTCGGCCTCTCCCATCTTCGCTGGAGGCTGCTGAGGGGAAGCTGAGAGGAGGACCCGGAGCGGGTGCTCAGGCCTCCACGAGCTGAGCGGTGAGTCCCTCGCTCCCGGCCGACCGGAGGGTCACGGTCACGAAGCGGTTCGGCTCCTCGGGCCGGGGAAGGCCAACATGGAGGAAATTCTCCGTGAGCGCCCGGCCCCGATCCGACGCCGGGGCGAGGGTCAGGGCGGGCAGGGGGCGGCCCAGGAACCGGGCCGCGAAGGCGAGGCTCTTGAGCTCCCCGAGCGCCCTGACGCGGCGGGTCCTCTCCGCGGCCTCCCGCTGCGGGATGCAGGGCATGACGGCCGCGGCGGTTCCCGGCCTGGGCGAATAGGTGAAGGCGTGGACGAAGGCGACGGGGGAGCGCTCCAGGAGGGCCAGGGTCGCGTCGAAATCGGCCGGGCTCTCCGTGGGGAATCCGACCAGCACGTCGGCGCCGATGCCCACGCCCGGCACCTCCTCCGCCAGCGCCCGGAGCTGCTCCTCGTAGAAGGCCGCGCGGTAGTTGCGCCGCATGGCACTCAGGACGGGATCGGAGCCGCTCTGGAGAGGGACCTGGAGGTGCTTGGCGAGGGCCGCCTCCCGGCGCATGAGCGACCGGATTCCCGGCGTGACCGCCCGGGGTTCGAGGGAGTTGAGGCGGATGCGGAACCGTCCCGGCACCGCCAGGAGCCGCTCCACCAGGCCCACCAGCCCCCCCCGAAAGGCGGTGTCCTTGCCGTATTCCCCGGTGTTCACGCCGGTGAGGACCACCTCCCGGTACCCCACATCCAGTAGGGCCTGGAAATCCTCCACCACCACTTCTACTGGGACGGAGCGGGAGGGTCCGCGCACCGAGGGGATGATGCAGTAGGCGCAGGGGAAATTGCACCCCTCCTGGATCTTGAGAAAGGCCCGCGTGCGGTCTCCGAAATGGGGGACGCAGGCGTGCCCTCGCCCCCCCTCCGAACCGGCGACCCCGTCCAGAAAGGCCGCAAGATCCTGGTCGGTGGCCAGGACCTCGTCCACCTCCGGCATGGCCCGGTAGGGCCCCTGGTCCCGCCGCGCCGAGCAGCCCATGACCGCGAGCAGGGCGTGCGGGTTGCGCCTTCGCAGGCTTCGGAGAGCCTGCCTCGCCTCACGGTCGGCCTTGTGGGTCACGGTGCAGGTGTTCAACAGGATCAGGTCGGCCTCTTCGGGACGCCGGGCCTCCTCGCAGCGGGACCGGATCCGCCCGGCCACCCGCGCCGAATCGGCCTGGTTCAGTTTGCAGCCCAGCGTGAGGATGGTGACCTTCAGGGCTTGCCTCCTGCCCCTCCCTGGCCGACCGGGGCGGAGCCCCCCGCTGGAGCTTCGGGGGCCTTGGGTTGGGCGGCTGCGGCCGCCTCCCTGTCGATCTCGGCCCGGAGCGCGTCGATCTCGTCCTGGTGGGTCCCGAAGCGCTCGGCCATCACGAGCTCGGCCTGGGCCTCCTTGAACTTCTTCTGGCGCAGGTTCAGCTTGGCGAGGACCACGTGGGCCTCGGGACCCTCGGAGGCCTTCAGGGAGGCCATGAGCAAGCGCCTGGCTTCGATCAGGCGCCCCGACTCCATCCGGATCTCGGCCAGCGTGAGGAGCCCCAGGTAGGCCTTCGGGTAGCTCTTCTTCTCCAGGGCCTCCAGGATGTCGGCGCTCTCCGTCAGGCGGCCGGTGTCCTTCAGGACTACCGCCAGGCAGCACTTGGCGTCATCGTAATCGGGCTGGAGCTCCACCGCCTTGCGGAAATAGACCTCCTGAAGGAGGGGGTCCTGGGAGATCCGCCCCCGGATGTAGCTCTCGAAGGCCTGTGGGCTCACCTTGGGCGGCCCCGCCCAGGGCTTGTCCAGCACCGTGAAGACGTCGTGCCCCAGCTTGCCGGTGAGGTCCAGCAGGCCCTGGAGGTCCTCCCCCTCATCCCAGCCGTTCAGGCGCTTGAGGTTGCCCCTGAGATCGTAGGCATCCAGGTGCACCGACAGGGCCGTGTCCGTGACGGAGTAGCGGCCGAAGAACAGGACCCCGGCGCCGAGCTGCCGGGCCAGGGCCACGGCGGCGGGCAGGTCGAAGGAGGGGTCCTCCACCAGCCCCTCCTGCTCGAAGAGCCGCTTGAGGTTGTCGTACGGGATGTTGGGGACGCCGCCCCGCGTGAGGGACTCGTCCAGGGCCACCGCCAGGCCGGTCCCGATCCAGCTCGCCGAGACGGGGCCGCTGGTCTGGGTCGGCGGGAAGACGAGCACCCGCTGGGCGAGGAGCGGGGTGCATCCGAGGAGCACGAGGGCCGTCACGATGAGCGATCTCTTCAGGCCATTGTCCCAGGCGTTCATGGTCGTCCTTTCGGTGAGCGGGCCGCGGCCCGCTTTCGGCGCTCCTGCCAGGTCTCCATCCACTGCCGTATGCGGGCCTCGAAGCCCGCCTCGCCGGGAACATAGTACCGCCTTCCGGCGAGCTGCGGGGGCAGGCACTGGAGGTCCGCGATCCCCTCCGGCTCATCGTGCGCGTAGCGGTAGCCCTGGCCGTATCCCGCCTCCCCCATGAGCCGGGTCGGAGCGTTCCTGAGGGCCATGGGAACGGGATAGCGGTGGCCCTTGCGGAGGTCGGCGGCCACCGCCTGCTGGGCCATGTAGACGCGGTTCGACTTGGGAGCCACCGCCACGTAGACCGTGGCCTGCGCCAGGGCCAGCGCGCCCTCCGGCATCCCCAGGAAGTCGATGGCCTCCTTGGCGTCCAGGGCCCTGCGGAGGGCCTGCGGATCGGCCGTGCCCACGTCCTCGGAGGCCGCGCGGACGAGCCGCCGGGCGAGGTAGAGCGGCTCCTCCCCGCCCTCCAGCATCCGGAAGAGCCAGTACAGGGCGGCGTCGGGATCCGAGTTGCGGATGGACTTGTGGTAGGCGCTGATGAGGTTGTAGTGCTCCTCCCCGCCCCAGTCGTAGAGCACCCGGCCGCTCGTAAGCCAGGCCCTGGCCTCCGCCGGCTCCATGGAGGAGTCCGCCGGATACTGGAGGGCCAGCGCCTCCAGCGCGTTCAGCGCGAACCGGGCATCGCCGGCGGCCATCCGGGCCAGCTCCTGAAGCACGTTTTCGGGAACGACCCGGCCCTTCTCGGCGAGGATGGCGTCCTCCCCCTGGACGCGCCTGAGCACGGCCAGGACCTGCTCCTCCGACAGCGGGGCCAGGGTGACCACCCGGCATCGGGAGAGCAGGGCCGGCGTGAGGTGGAAGGAGGGGTTCTCGGTGGTGGTGCCCAGAAGGACCACGGAACCCTCCTCGAGGTAGGGCAGGAAGGCGTCCTGCTGGGCCTTGTTGAAGCGGTGGATCTCGTCGATGAAGAGGATGGTCGGCGTGCCCTCGCCGCGCCAGCGGGTGCGCGCGCGCTCCATCACCTCCCGGACCTCCTTCAGGGTCGACAAAACGGCCGAGAGGCCCACGAAGGGCCTCCGGCTGTGACGTTCGATGATGCGCGCGAGGGTGGTCTTTCCCGCCCCCGGGGGACCCCAGAGGATGGTGCTCGCGAGGCTGTCCGAGGCGAGGGCCCGCCCTGTCGGCGTGTCGGGGCCGACCACCGCCTCCAGCCCCACCAGCTCCTCCCAGCGCTTCGGACGGGCCCTCTCCGCCAGCGGCGGAGCCTCACCCTCGGAGCGAAAGAGGGAGGTCATGGGCTGCCTCCGGCCGGGAGAACTCTAAGCCTGGTCGCCGGGCTCTCCCTCGCTCGGTTCCTGGGCCGGCTCCGCGGCCTGCTCGGGTGCGGCCTCGGCCTTCGTGGCCTCCTTGGCCGCTGCGGCCTTGGGCTTTCTCGGAGCGCGGGCCTTCTTCTTCGGAGCCGCCTCTTCGGCGGCCGGCTCGGGCGCGGGCTTGGCGGCCTTCCCGGCCTTGCCCTTCCCCTTGCCCTTCTTGGGCTCCTCCACCTTGGGCTCGCGGTCCACGAGCTCGATGAGCGCGACCTGCGCCCCGTCGCCCTTGCGGAATCCGAGCTTCACGATGCGGGTGTAGCCCCCGGGGCGCTGCGCATAGAGCGGGCCGAGCGTGGAGAAGAGCTTCTTCAGGACCGCGGGGTCCTGGACGTGCCGGGCGGCCGTCCGCCGGGCGTGCAGCGTATCCTTCTTGGCCAGGGTGATGAGGCGCTCGACGAAACGGCGGAGCTCCTTGGCCTTCTCGAGGGTCGTCTGGATCCGGTCGTGCTGCACCAAGCTCGCGGCCTGGTTGCGGAGCATGGCGATCCGGTGTTCGGTGGTGCGGCCCAGCTTCCGATGGTCTATCTGATGGCGCATAGCGTCCTCACACGTTCATGCCGAGGGTCAGGTTCATCTCCTCGAGCAGGTCCGAGACCTCCTTGAGGGACTTCTGGCCGAAGCCCTTGACTCCCTGCAGATCGCCTTCGGTCTTCCTCACCAGGTCCCCGAGGGTCTGGAGCTTCATGGCCTCCAGCCTCTTGGCCACACTCTGGGAGAGGTTCAACTCGGCGATGGGGCGGGAGAGCAGGCGCTCCAGTTCGTTCGGATCGGGGAGCTTGGTCCCCTGCGGGATGACCGCCGCGTCCGGCCCCGTGAGGGCGGCGAACAGCTCCATGTGCGCCGTCAGCAGACGCGAAGCCCTGGCAACGGCCTCCTGGGGGGTGATGGCTCCGTTGGTCCACACCTCGAGTTTCAGGCGTTCGTAGTCGGTGGCCTCCCCGACGCGCGTTTCGGTCACCTCGTAGTTCACCTTCCGAACCGGAGAATGGATGGAGTCGATGGCGATGAAGTTGGGATCCGCGACGCCGTTCGCCTCCGCGGGCACGTACCCGCGCCCCTTGTTGAGCAGGAGCTCCATGGTGAGGGAGCCCTCCTCGTTGAGCGTGGCGACGGGGGCGTCGGGGTTCAGGATCCGGATGGTGCCGTCGTGCTGGATGTCCTTGGCCGTCACCGTAGCGGGGCCCTTGACCGATAGGCGGAGGGTCTTGGGGTCGTCGGAGTGCTGGATGAACTGGATGGCCTTGAGGTTCAGGACGATGTCCGTCACGTCCTCGATCACGCCGGGGACGGAGGTGAACTCGTGCAGGATCCCCTCGATCCGCACCGCCGTGAGCGCCGCCCCTTCGATGGAGGAGAGGAGGATCCGCCGCAGCGTATTGCCGAGCGTGATGCCCCACCCCCGCTCGAGGGGCTGTGCCACGAACTCGCCGTAGCGGTCCGTGAGGGTCTCTATGTTGCACTCGATGAGAGTGGGCATTTGAAATTCTTGCATGGGCTTCCGCTCTCCTTAGACCTTACTTCGAGTAGAGCTCGATGATGAGCTGCTCTTCGATGGGATAGGTCACGTCGGCCCGCTGGGGCTCCCGGACCACGCGACCCTTGAGGTTCTCCCGGTCCAGCTCCAGCCACTCGGGGACGCCCCGGCCGCTGGAGGATTCTACGGAGGCGAGCAGGAAGACGTTCTTGGCGAGGTTGGCGGTGAGGCCGATCTCGTCCCCGGGGCGCACCTGGTAGTTGGCCACGTCCACGCGCCTGCCGTTCACACGGATGTGGCCGTGGGAAACCCACTGCCGCGCCTGCTGGCGGGAGGAGGCGAAACCGAGGCGGTAGACCACGTTGTCCAGGCGCTTTTCGAGCAGGCCGATCAGGTTCTCACCGGTGACGCCGCGGAGCCGGTCGGCCTCCTTGAAGTAGTTGCGGAACTGTTGCTCGAGGACGCCGTAGATCCTCTTCGTCTTCTGCTTCTCGCGGAGCTGGAGGCCGTAGCCCTTGAGCTTCCCGCGACGCCTCGCGTGCTGGCCTGGGGGCGTGTTCCTCTTCTCGATGGCGCACTTCTCCTTGAAGCAGCGGTCGCCCTTGAGGAAGAGCTTGACGGCATCCCGGCGGCAAAGACGGCAAACGGCAGCATGGTACCGAGCCAAGGCAGTCCTCCTATCTCACACGCGCCGGCGCTTGGGCGGCCGGCAACCGTTGTGCGGAATGGGCGTCACGTCGCAGATGGAGCGGATCTTCAGGCCCGACGCCTGCAGGGCCCGAATGGCCGACTCGCGGCCGCCGCCGGGCCCCTTCACGCGCACGTCCACCTCGCGCATGCCGTGCTCCATGACCTTCTCCGCCACGGTCCGGGCGGCCACCTGGGCGGCGAAGGGAGTGCCCTTCCGCGTGCCCTTGAAGCCGCTGCCCCCCGACGTGGCCCACACGACGGTGTTGCCTTCCATATCGGTAATGGTGATCTGCGTGTTGTTGAACGTGGCGTTGACGTGGATGATCCCCATGGGTACGTTCTTCTTTTCGCGCCGGGGGGTCCGCTTTCCACCGCTTCCCTTAGCCATGAATCTTCTCCTTGCGACCGCCTACTTCTTGGTGGCCTTCTTCTTGCCCGCGATGGCCCGCCTGGGGCCCTTGTGGGTCCTGGCGTTGGTGTGGGTCCGCTGGCCGTGCACGGGAAGGCCCGTACGGTGGCGGATGCCGCGGTAGGACCCGATGTCGATGAGCCTGCGGATGTCCATCTGGATCTTCTTGCGCAGATCGCCCTCGACGTTGCCTTCGTCGGTGATGACCTTGCGGATGCGGGAGACCTCATCCTCGGTCAGGTCCTTCACCCGGACGTCCCGGCTCACGTTGGCCTTGCCCAGAATCTCCTGGGCCCTGGACAGGCCGATCCCATAGATGTAGGTCAGCCCGATTTCGACCCGCTTGTTCAGGGGGAGATCGACTCCAGCAATACGCGCCACGGCCCGCCTCCTTAACCTTGCCTCTGCTTGTGCTTCGGGTTGTCGCAGATTACCCGGACCACGCCCTTGCGCTTGATGATCTTGCACTTGGGGCAGATTTTCTTGACCGAAGGTCTCACTTTCATGGTTCTCTCTCCGCTCAGCTCTTGAACCGGTAGACGATTCGCCCGCGGTTCAGGTCATAAGGAGACAGCTCGACCAGAATCTGATCGCCCGGCAGGATGCGGATGAAGTGCTTTCGCATCTTGCCCGAGATGTGGGCCAGCACCCTGTGGCCGCTCTCCAGCTCCACCCGGAACATGGCGTTGGGGAGGGCCTCCTTCACTGTCGCCTTCATCTGGATTACGTCGTCCTTGCTCATGCCCCCTCAATCCCCAGGATCCTGGGCCCGTTTTCGGTGACGGCCACGCTGTACTCGAAGTGAGCGGAGCGCTTTCCGTCTGCGGTCCGCACCGTCCACCCGTCCTCGTCCACCGTCACACCGTGGCCACCCTCGTTGATCATGGGTTCGATGGCCAGCACCATGCCTTCCTGCAGGCGCGGTCCCCGTCCTGGTTCCCCGAAGTTCGGCACCTGGGGTTCCTCGTGCAGGGCGCGCCCGATGCCGTGGCCCACGTAGTCGCGGACCACCGAATAGCCGTGGCCCTCCGCGTACTCCTGGACGGCGTGGGACACATCCGAGACGCGACTCCCGACGCGGACCTGTTCCACCCCCTTCTCGAGGGACGTCCGGGTCACGGCCAGGAGGCGGACGCCTTCCGGATCCACGTCCCCCACCGGAAAGGTGCGGGCCGCGTCACCGTAGTATCCGTCCACAATGACGCCGAAGTCCAGCGAGACCAAGTCCCCCGGCTGAATCACCCGGGGCCCCGGAATGCCGTGCACGACCTCGTCGTTCACGGAGATGCAGACCGAGGCCGGGAATCCGCCGTATCCCTTGAAGGCGGGCTTGCCGCCCATCTGCTTGGTCAGGGACTCGGCCAGCCGGTCCAGGTCCCGGAGCACGACGCCGGGCGCGAGTTCCTCGCCCAGCCGGTCCAGGATCGTGTGGACGATCCGGTTGGCCCGGTCCATGATCTCGATCTCTTCAGGCGCCTTCAAATGAATCATCCAATCGCTCTCTCCAGGGCGGCGAGAACCTGAGAAGGTTCGCGGTCCCCCGGGACTGTCTTCAGGAGTCCCCGGCGACGGTAATGGTCGGACAGGGGCGCCGTCTTCTCGTGATACACGCGCAGCCGCTCGCGGATCACGTCTTCCCGGTCGTCGTCGCGCTGCACCAGGCCCGCGCTGCACTTGTCGCAAAGCCCCTCCCGCTTGGGGGGGGAAAAGACGAGATTGTAGACGGTGCCGCAGCCGGGGCAGCTCCGCCGGCTCGACAGCCTCTTGACGATCACCTCGTCGGCCACTTCGAGTTCCAGGGCCAGCACGTCCTGCTTGCCCAGCTCCGTGAGGATCCCCTCCAGGATCGAAGCCTGGGAGAGGTTGCGCGGGTAGCCGTCCAGGATGAACCCTGGGGCGCAGTCGGCCTTGGCGAGCCGCTCCTTGACGATGCCGGTGAGCAGCTCATCGGAGACCAGCCCGCCCGACTCCATGACGGCCTTCGCCTTCAGCCCGAGCGGCGTGCCCTCGCGAACGGCCTCGCGCAGCATGTCGCCCGTGGAGATGTGCGGGACGCGCAGGCGCGCCGCCAGCTCCTTGGCCTGGGTTCCCTTCCCCGCTCCAGGCGGTCCCAGCAGTACCAAATTCTTCTGGCTCATCAACTTCTCCTCCCCCTCACCCTCGACCGGCGGGAGAATCCCTCGTAGTGCCTCATGACCAGCTGGGACTCCACCTGCTGGATGGTGTCCATGGCGACCCCCACCACGATGAGCAGCGAGGTGCCGCCGAAGTAGAAGTTCAGGTTGAAGCCCCTCAGGATCCAGTCGAAGTGCATGGCCCTGAGCCCGTTCTCAAGGGACGGGCCGATCCCCCACAGGTGCTGCAGCGGGAAGCCGGTGATCAGGATCACGGGCAGGAGGCTGATCAGCACTAGGTAGATGGAAGCGGCGAAGAGAAGCCGGTTGAGGGAGCGGTAGAGGAAGTCGCTCGTGCTCTTGCCGGGACGGATGCCGGGGATGAATCCCCCGAATTTCTTCAGGTTGTCGGCCAGGTCCTCGGGGTTGAACACGATGCTCACGTAGAAATAGTTGAAGAGAGCGATCAGCACGGCATAAAAGAACAGGTAGGTCAGGGTGCCGTAGCTCACGTAGGAGTCCAGGGTCTGAATCCAGGCGAACTTGGCCAGCATGGGAAGCTTGAGGACGGTCTGCGGCACGGCCAGCAGCGACACCGCGAAGATGATGGGCATGACGCCGCCCGGGTTGAGCTTCAGCGGGAAATAGACCGCCTGTCCGCCGACCATCTTCCGGCCCACCACGCGCTTGGCGTATTGGATCGGGATTTTCCGCTGGGCCCGCTCGAAGTAGACGATGAAGGCCACGACCACCACCATGAAGGCCATCAGCAGGAGGACCACGAAGAAGGAGAGGCTCCCCTGCTCCACCTGCTGGAAGGTCCTCACGACGGCCGGGACCAGCCCGACGACGATGCCAGCGTAGATCATGAGGGAGATGCCGTTTCCGATGCCTCGCGCCGTGATCTGCTCGCCCAGCCACATGATGAAGGTGGAGCCCGCGGTCAGCACGATGACCGTGAGGATGTGGTAGCCGATGGTCGGGTTCTCCACCACGCGCTTGCCGGTGGGGCTCACGAGCTGCTTCAGCCAGAAGCTGATGCCCAGGGCCTGCACCACGCAGATGAAGATGGTGAGGTACCGGGAGTACTGGGTGATCTTCTTGCGGCCCTCGGCGCCGCCCTCTTTCTGCAGTTTCTCGATGTAGGGCCACACCACGCCGAGCAGCTGGAAGATGATCTGCGCCGTGATGTAGGGCATGATGCCCAGCGCGAAGATGGTGCACCGTGCCAGCGCTCCGCCGGAGAAGAGGTTGAAGAAGCCCAGGACACCGGCCCCCGCGTACTGCTTGAAGAACTCCTGCAGGGCCACGGCGTCGATGCCGGGCGTGGGGATCTGCGCGCCCACCCGGTAGACGGCCAGCATCGCGAAGGTGAACAGGATGCGCTTCCTCAGGTCGGGGATCCGGAAGAGGTTCTGGAAGGCTTCAATCACGGCTTCCTCACCTCCGCCCGGCCGCCCGCAGCCTCAATGGCCTTGCGGGCGCTGTCCGAGAAGGCATCCGCCACGACCGTGATGGCGCGGTCCAGCGATCCGCCGCCCAGAATCTTCACGGCGGAGCTCTCCTTGCGGATGAGGCCCGCGTGCTTGAGCACTTTGGCGTTGACCTCGCTGCCGGCCTCGAACCCGGCCAGCCGGGTCAGGTTGACCACCTCGTACCGATGAGCGAAGAGGTTGGTGAACCCCCGCTTGGGGATTCGCCTCTGGAGGGGCATCTGGCCGCCCTCGAAGCCGGGATTCTGATGGAACCCTGAACGGGACTTCTGGCCCTTCTCGCCCTTCCCGGCCGTCTTGCCCTTGCCGGAACCTGGGCCGCGGCCGATCCGCTTGGGGCTCTTCTTGGCGCCTTTCGCCGGTCGCAACTCGGAGAGAAACATCGGGGGCCTCCTTACGCTTCTTCGCTGACCCGGACCAGGTGCTTGACCGCGAAGATCATGCCGCGGATCTCCGGCCGATCAGGGTACCGGTGGGAGCGGTTGAGTTTTCTGAGCCCCATGCTCCAGGTGACGCGGCGGAGCTTCTCGGTGCCCGGGCGGCGGATCAGGGTCACCACCAACTGCTTTTCCTTGGTCGCCTTTTTCTTTCTCTCAGCCATGGCCTACCCCACGATCTCTTCAAGGGCCTTGCCGCGCTTGCGGGCGACGCTCTCGGGGCTCTGGAGCTTCAGAAGGCCCTCCACGGCCGCCTTCACCACGTTCTGCGGGTTGTTCGTGCCCACGCACTTGGTGAGGATGTCCTGGATGCCCGCGGCCTCCATGACGGCCCGGATGGCCCCGCCCGCGATCACGCCCGTCCCCTTCGATGCGGGCCTGAGGATCACGTGGCCGGCGCCAAAGCGGCCTTCCACGTAGTGGGGGATGGTATTGCCCTGGAGGGAAACCCTCACCATGCATCGCTTCGCCTGTTCGATCCCCTTGGAGATCGCCAACGGCACCTCGCGGGCCTTGCCCAGGCCGAATCCCACCTTGCCGTTGCCGTCCCCCACGACCACGAGGGCCGAGAACGAGAAGTTCTTTCCGCCCTTCACGACCTTGGTGACGCGGCGGATGGAGACCACCTGTTCCCGCAGCTCCACTTCGCTGGAGTTTCTCTCTTCCATGCCCGCGCTCCTAGAACTGGAGACCGCCCTTGCGGGCGCCCTCGGCGACGGCCTTGATCCGTCCGTGGAAAATGTAGCCGCTGCGGTCGAACACGACGGCCTCGATGCCCTTGGCCTTCAGGCGCTCCGAGACCATCTGGCCGAGCTGCTCGGCCACCGAGAGGTGTTTCCCGGAGGTCTTCAGCTTGGCCTTCAGCTCGGGCTCGAGGGAGGAAGCGGCCGCTACCGTCGCCCCGGTGGTGTCGTCCACGGCCTGCACGTAAATGTAGCGGGTGCTCTTGAAGACGCAGAGCCGGGGCTTCTCCGGCGTGCCCTCCATCCGTTTCCGGATGCGGAGCTTTCGCCACGCTCTCTTCTCACTGCGGTCCGCATGCGTCCATTTCGACATGGCTTCTTCCCCGTGCCTTTACTTCGCGGCCTTGCCGGCCTTGCGGATGATCTTTTCACCCGTGTACATGACGCCCTTGCCCTTGTACGGTTCGGGCTTCTTCATGGCTCGGATCTGGGCGGCTACCTGGCCTACCGACTGGCGGTCGGCTCCGGTCACCACCACGTGAGTGGATTTCTCCACCGCGATCTCGATCCCCTCGGGGATGGGAAATTCGATGGGATGCGAATAGCCCAGGTTGAAGACCGCCTTGCGGCCCTCCACGTTGGCCTTGTAGCCCACCCCCACGATGTCCAGCTCCTTCTTGTATCCCTGCGTGACCCCGTGAACGGCATTGGCCAGAAGGGCGCGGGTCAGGCCATGGAAGGCCCGGCACGACTGCGTGTCGTCCGCGCGATTGATCCGCAGTTCCTTGCCCTCCAGGGCGCAGGAGATGCCCGGGAGAACCGGCGTGCGGAGGAGCCCCTTGGGGCCCTTCACCTCCACGTGGTCCTCGCCGATGACCACCTGAACCTTGTCAGGGACGGGGATGGGCATTCTTCCGACGCGCGACATGCTCCCCTCCTACCAGACCCTGCACAGGAGCTCGCCGCCCACGCCTTCACGGCGGGCGGTCTTGTCCGTCAGGACGCCATGGGAGGTGCTCAGGATGGAGATCCCCAGCCCTCCCAGGACAGGTTTTACGTCATCCCGCCGCATGTATAGGCGGCGGCCCGGGCGGGAGGCCCGCTCGATGCCGGCGATCACGGGGCGTCCCTCGTTGGTGTACTTGAGGTCCACCCGCAGGATCCCCTGCTTCGCGTCTTCGGTCACCTTGAAGTTCAGAACGTAGCCCTCTTCCTTGAGGAGCTTGGCCACCTCCACCTTGAGGTTGGAGGAGGGCATCTCCACGTAGGCCTTGCGGCTGGAGAGTCCGTTGCGGATGCGGGTCAGGAAATCGGCGATGGGATCGGTCATCGTCATCGCGTCACCTCACCACGACGCCTTGGTCACGCCCGGAAGCTGGCCCGCCAGCGCAAGCTGGCGCAGACAGCACCGGCAGAGGGCGAACTTGCGGTAGTACCCGCGGGGCCTTCCGCAGCGCCGGCAGCGGTTGCGGTAGCGAACGGCGAACTTGGGTTTCTTTTCCATCTTGGCGAACATGCGAATGCTGGCCATCCTTGGTCTCCTACTTGCGGAATGGCATCCCGAAATGCCGAAGGAGGGCCTTCGCTTCGGGGTCCGTTTTGGCCGTGGTGCCGATCGTGATGTTCATACCCATGGCCTTCGTGATCTTGTTATATTCCACCTCGGGAAAGATCAGCTGATCCTTCACTCCGAGGGTGTAGTTGCCGTGCCCGTCGAAGGAGCGGTCCGACAGCCCCCTGAAGTCGCGCATCCGGGGGATGGCCAGGGAGATGAGCCGGTCCAGGAACTCGTACATGCGGTCGCCGCGGAGGGTGACCATGGCGCCGATGGGCTGGCCCTGGCGCAGCTTGAAGTTCGAGATCGATTTGCGGGCCCGCCGGACGGCCGCCCTCTGGCCGGAGAGGGTGGTGAGCGTCTCCACCGCCTCGTCCAGCAGCTTGATTTCGCTCTTGGCCTCGCCCATGCCCATATTGATGGTGACCTTCGTGAGCTTGGGAACGGCCATGACGTTGGGATACTGGAACTCCTGCTGCATTCTCGGCAGGACCTCCTTCCCGTAGAACTCTCTGAGACGCGGCTGCTTATTCATGACTGTCCCCTTAGTCCTGCGCGGCGTCGCACTTCTTGCAGACGCGCATCTTCCTGCCCTCGCGGGTCTGGAAGGAGAAGCGGGTGGGCTCCTGGCACTCCTTGCAGATGCCCATGAGCTTGGAGACGGGAAGCGACGCCTCCTTCTCCAGGATGCCTCCCTTGATATTCTTTTGCGGGTTGGCCTTGGTGTGCCGCTTCACGAAATTGACGTTCTCCACCACGGCGATGGCCTTGCCCGGGTCCACGCTCAGCACGCGCCCGCGCTTGCCCTTCTCCCTGCCGGAGAGAATCAAGACTTGGTCGTTCTTCTTAATCCGGTTGCCCACGGCGCGCCCCTCTCAGATCACCTCGGGGGCCAGGGAAACGATCTTCATGAACCGCTTCTCCCTGAGCTCCCGTGCGACAGGTCCAAAGACGCGGGTACCGATGGGCTCGCCCTTGTCGTCCACCAGCACGGCCGCGTTGTTATCGAAACGGATGTAGGAGCCGTCCCGGCGCCGCGTCTCTTTGACGGTGCGCACGACGACGGCCTTCACCACCTTCCCCTTCTTGATGTTGCCCTGGGGCGCCGCCTCCTTGACGGAGCACGTGATGATGTCGCCGAGGCCGGCGTAGCGCCCGGTCGTGGAGCCCCCCTTCATGTGGATGCAGAAGAGCTTCTTGGCCCCGGAATTGTCCGCTACCTGCAGGATGGTCCCCATCTGGATCATGGCTGTCTCCTAAGGCCGATCAGCGGGCTTTCTCCAGGACTTCCTTAACGGCCCAGTGCTTGTCCCGGCTCAGTGGGCGGGTCTCCACGATGAGGACCGTGTCCCCCACCCCGCACTGGTTCTTCTCGTCGTGCGCCTTGAAGCGATTGGTCCGCTTGACCACCTTCTTGTAGGCGGGATGGAAGATGCGGCGTTCCACCTGCACGACCACCGTCTTGTCCATCTTGTCCGACACCACCAGCCCCACCTTGGTGGCGTGGTGGCGGGTCTCCTTCGTGGCATTCGCGTCCATGCTCAACTCCCCTGGGCCGCCCGCTGCTTCTCGGCCAAGACTGTCTTCACCCGTGCCAGGCCGTGCCGGTAAGCGCGGATCAGCTGCGGATTCTCGATCTGGCCGGACGCCAGCTGGAAGCGGAGCTTCATGAGGTGCTCCGTGATCTCCTGCTCTTCGCGCCTGAGCTCATCCACCCCCAGGTCGCGGATCTTGGCCGGTCTCTTGAGGTCCTGTGGCTTCATCATAGCGAGAACTCCTGGTCCTTCCGGGCCACGAACCGGGTCTTGATGGGAAGCTTGTGGGCCGCGAGACGGAAGGCCTCCTGGGCGATGTCCAGGGTCACCCCCTCCAGCTCGAAGAGGACGCGGCCCGGCTTGACCACCGCCACCCATCCCTCCAGATTGCCCTTTCCCTTGCCCATGCGGGTTTCAAGGGGCTTCTTGGTGTAGGGCTTGTCCGGGAAGATGCGGATCCAGAGCTTGCCACCCCTCTTGATGGAGCGGTTGATGGCGACGCGGCTCGCCTCGATCTGCCGGTTCGTGATCCACGCGCATTCCAGGGCCATCAGGCCGTAATCGCCGAAGTCCACGTGACTCCCGCGGGTGGCCACTCCGGCGCGGCGCCCCTTCATCTGTTTCCTGTACTTGACCTTCTTTGGCATCAACATGGTGCTGCTCCCGGCGGCTTATTTGCCGACCTTCTGGCCCTTGTAGATCCACACCTTGACGCCGATGACCCCGTAGGTGGTCCTGGCCTCGGCGAAGCCGTAGTCGATGTCGCTGCGCAGCGTCTGCAACGGCAGGCGCCCTTCAAGATACCACTCGGACCGGGCGATTTCGGCCCCGTTCAGGCGGCCGGCCACGCGGATTTTGATGCCGAGCGCCCCGAACTTGCCGGCCATCTCGATGGCCCGCTTCATGGCCCGGCGGAAGGCCACGCGCTTGTTCAGCTGGAGGGCGATGGATTCGGCCACCAGCTGGGATTCGATCTCAGGCCGGTGGATCTCCTCGATCTTGATGTAGACCTCGCGGCCGAGGCGGCGCTGGATCTCTTCCTTGAGACGGTCCACTTCCGCGCCCTTCTTCCCGATGATGATGCCGGGGCGGCTGGTGAACACCGTGATGGTGAGCTTCTTGCCGGCCCGCTCCAGATCGACGCGGGATACCCCGGCGTGCCGCAGGCGCCCCAGGAGCTCCTTCCGGAGCTTGAGATCCTCGTGGAGCAGGGACTTGTAATCCTTCTTCGCGAACCAGCGGGACTCCCAGTCCTTGTTGAATCCTACCCGGAAGCCTACGGGGTTAACTTTCTGACCCAAAGCTCACCTCCAAAGTCCAGTGCCGAGTGCCGAGAACTGAGGCGCGGTATCACTCCCGCTTCCCCTCACAGCCTGCCTGGCTCGGTCCTCAGTGCTCACTCCTCAGTCCTGACCGCTGCTACTTCTTCTCGTCCAAACCGATGGTGATGTGACTCTGGCGCTTCACGAAGCGGTAGGCCCGGCCCATGGGGGCGGGCAGGGTCCGCTTCCGAAACTTCAGCGAGGCGCCGTCCACAAAGATCGTCGACACCACCAGATTGTCCACGTCCACCTGCAGGTTCGGCAGGCTCTCGGCATTGGCCACGGCCGCCTTGAGGAGCTTCTGCAGGTGCCGGGCGGCGCGCTTCTTGGTGAAGCGCAGGATGGCCAACGCATCCCCGACAGAACGGCCCCGGATCATGTCCGCCACGAGGCGGGCCTTCTGGGGCGAGCTGTCCACGTATTTGGCGACGGCTTTTACGATCATGGCGGCCACCTTACTTGACCTCTCCCTTTTTCCTGTCTCCCGAGTGCCCCCGGAAAGTGCGCGTGGGGGCAAACTCGCCGAGCCGGTTACCAATCATGTTTTCCGTGACGTATACCGGCACGAACTTCTTCCCGTTGTGGACCGCGATGGTGTGGTTCAGCATGGCCGGCACGATCATCGAACGGCGGCTCCACGTCTTGATGACGCTCTTCTTGCCCGAGGCGTTCAGGGCGTCCACCTTGCGCATCAGGTGGTCGTCCACGAAGGGGCCTTTCTTCAGGGACCGCGACATTCTAGGCTCTCCTCTTGACGATAAACCGGGCCGTCCGCTTGTTCCGGCGGGTCTTGTAGCCCTTGGTGGGGACGCCCCAGGGGGTCACCGGATGGCGCCCGCCCTTGGCCTTGCCCTCGCCGCCGCCGTGGGGGTGGTCCACCGGGTTCATGGCCGTGCCGCGGACCTTCGGCCTTCGGCCGAGCCAGCGGTTGCGTCCGGCCTTCCCCAGGCTGATGTTCTGGTGATCCAGGTTGCCGACCTGTCCCACGGTGGCGTAGCAGTTGACGCTGACGTAGCGCATCTCGCCCGAGGGCATGCGAAGGGTGGCCAGGCGGCCCTCCTTGGCCATCAACTGGGCCGCGGCTCCCGCCGCCCGCGCCATCTGGCCGCCGCCTCCCTCGTGGAGCTCGATGTTGTGGATCATGGTGCCGACGGGGATCTTGCGGAGGGGAAGCGCGTTGCCCACCACCACTTCGGCCTCCTCGCCCGCCATGATCGTCTGGCCCACCTGCAGTCCTTCGGGGCAGAGGATGTAGCGCTTCTCGCCGTCGGCGTAATTCAGCAGCGCGATGCGGCAGGTCCGGTTGGGGTCGTACTCCACCGCGGCCACCTTGGCCGGGATCCCGCGCTTGCCGCGCTTGAAGTCGATGATGCGGTACCGGCGCTTGTGGCCGCCGCCCCGCCGGCGCACGGTGATGTGGCCGTGGGCGTTGCGGCAGCTCGTCCGGGTCTTCTTCTCCAAAAGCCGCTTTTCGGGCTCGGTCTTGGTCACCTCTTCGAAGGTCGAAGTGGTGATGTAGCGGCGGCTGGGGGTTACCGGTTTATAGGTCTTGATGCCCATGGATGTCCCCTTACACTCCCTCGAAGTACTCGATGGGCTTGGCGCCCTTGGCGAGCTTCACGTAGGCCTTCTTCCAGTCGGGGCGCTTCCCCTCGGACCGGCCGACCCTCTTGTTCTTCCCAAGGACGTTCACGACCCGCACGGTCTCCACCTTGGTGCCGAAGATCTTCTCCACGGCGTAGGCGATCTCGATCTTGTTGGCCTTCGGATCGACCTGGAAAGCGACCGTCTGCGCGCGCTCCTTGGCGATGAGGTTCTTTTCCGTCAGGAGCGGGCGAATGATGATGCTGTGGGGGCTCCTCATGGCTTGAGAACCTCCGAGAGGCGCGCGAGCGCCGGCTCTGTGAAGACGACCATCTCGTAGCGAGCGAGGTCGTAGATGTTCACCTCGTCCACGCCCGTCACCTTGACGCCCGGAACGTTCCTGCTGGCCAGCCGGAGCGGCTCGGAGACGGCCGAGTCCACGAACAGCACCGTCTTGTGGGCGTCCAGGATGGGAGCGTAGCGGGACAGGAACTCCTTCGTGCGGTGGCTCTCCACGGTGAAGCCGTCCATCACCGCCAGCATCCCCCGGCGGATCCGCTCGGACAGGAGGCTGCGCATGGCGCCGCGGCGGATCTTCTTCGGGATCGAGTAAGAGTAGTCGCGCGGCTTGGGGCCGAAGACGATGCCGCCGTGGTACCAGAGCGGGGAACGGATCTCGCCCATGCGGGCCCGCCCCGTGTGCTTCTGCTTCCACAGCTTCTTGCCCGAGCCCGAGACCTCGTCGCGCCGCTTGGTGGAGTGGGTCCCCAGGCGCTGGTTGGCGAGGAAGTTCCGCACCGCCTCGTAGATGAGGTCTCGGCGGTAGGGGGTCGCGAAGACCTCCTCGGGCAGGTTGAGCTCCCTGCTCACTTCATTGGATGCGCTGATCACTGGAATGTTAGCCATCGCTCAACCCCTCACCGTATACCGTGGATCGTCAGGAGCCCGCCCCTGGGACCGGGCACGGCGCCGCGGATCAGCAGCAGGCCCCGCTCCGCGTCCACCTGGACGAGCCTGAGGTTCTTGACGGTCACCCGGCCGTTGCCCATCTGCCCACCCATCTTGGTGCCCTTGAAGACCCTGGAGGGGTCCGAAGAGGCGCCGATGGAGCCCGGAGCGCGATGGAACATGGAGCCGTGCGTGGCCCGGCCGCCGCGGAAGTGGTGGCGCCTGACCACGCCCTGGAAGCCCTTGCCCTTGCTGGTCCCTATCACCTCCACCACCTGGATGTCCTTGAAGAGATCCACGGTGATGGTATTGCCGGGAACCAGGTCTGGGAATTCTCCCCGCAACTCGCGGATGGCCCGGACGGAGCCCGCTCCGGCCTTCTTCAGGTGCCCCGCCTGGGGCTTGGTGATGGCCCGCCGGCCCACCTTCTCCACGAGCCCGACCTGCACCGCGTGATAACCGTCGGTGCTGGGGGACTTCTTCTGAAGCACGACGCAGGGGCCGGCAGCCACGACGGTCACGGGCACCACCGCCCTGGTCTCGTCGAAGATCTGCGTCATGCCAACCTTGCGTCCCAAGATTCCGATCTTCATGATCTCTCCTCAAGCAGAGGTCGCCCGAGGGCGACGTGCCCGCCCCGCCCACAGTTCGGCGGGGATCCGGGGGCCAGTGTCACTTCGTGAAGGCCTTGATCTCCACATCCACCCCGGGCGGCAGGTTCAGCTTCATGAGCGCGTCCACGGTCTGCGGCGTGGGGTCGTAGATGTCCAACAGCCGCTTGTGGGTGCGCATCTCGAACTGTTCCCTGGACTTCTTGTCCACGTGGGGGGACCGGTTGACGGTCCAAATGGTTCGGTCCGTAGGCAGGGGGATCGGCCCCTTCACCCTCGCACCGGTCCTCTTGGCCGTCTCCACGATCTCCTTGGTGGAGCGGTCCAGGATCCAGTAGTCGTAAGCCAAAAGGCGTATCCGGATCTTTTCGTTCAGCATGAGCTCCTACTCCACGATCTCCGTGATGGTGCCTGCACCTACGGTGCGGCCGCCCTCGCGGATGGCGAACCGGAGACCCTTTTCCATGGCGATGGGTGAAATGAGCTTCACCGCGATACTCACGTTGTCGCCGGGCATGACCATTTCGCGGTCGGCCGGCAGCGTGACGTCACCCGTCACGTCGGTGGTTCGGAAATAGAACTGCGGACGGTAGCCCTTGAAGAACGGCGTGTGGCGGCCGCCCTCCTCCTTGGTCAGGATGTAGACTTCAGCGTTGAAGGTCGTGTGGGGGGTGATGGAGCCGCCCTTGGCCACCACCTGCCCGCGCTCCACCTCTTCCTTCTTGGTACCGCGGAGCAGCAGCCCGATGTTGTCGCCGGCCTGGCCCTGGTCCAGCAGCTTGCGGAACATCTCGACGCCGGTGATGACGGTCTTGAAGGTGGGCCTGAGGCCGATGATCTCCATCTCCTCACCGACCTTCACCACGCCGCGCTCCACGCGCCCGGTCACGACCGTGCCGCGGCCGGAGATCGAGAAGATGTCCTCGATGGGCATGAGGAAGGGCTTGTCGATGTCGCGCACCGGCTCGGGGATGTAGCTGTCGCAGGCGTCGAGCAGCTCCTGGATGCACTTGGCGTCCGGAGAATCGGGGCCCTCGGCCGTGCCGGCCTTGAGGGCCGAGCCGCGGATGATGGGCGTCGCGTCGCCGGGGAACTGGTACTGGCTGAGGAGGTCGCGCACCTCCAGCTCGACCAGGTCCAGCAGCTCGGGGTCGTCCACCTTGTCGCACTTGTTGAGGAAGACCACGATGTAGGGCACGCCCACCTGCCGGGCGAGGAGGATGTGCTCGCGGGTCTGCGGCATGGGGCCGTCCTCGGCGGAGACCACGAGGATGGCGCCGTCCATCTGGGCCGCGCCGGTGATCATGTTCTTCACGTAGTCGGCGTGGCCGGGGCAGTCTACGTGCGCGTAGTGACGCTTGTTGGACTCGTACTCCACGTGCGACGTGGCGATCGTGAGGATCTTAGTGGGGTCGCGGCGCCCCTGGGATTCGGAGGCCTTGGCCACTTCGTCGTAGCTGATGTACTTCGCCAGCCCTTTGGCCGCCTGGACCTTGGTGATGGCCGCGGTCAGCGTGGTCTTGCCGTGGTCGACGTGCCCGATGGTCCCGACGTTTACGTGCGGCTTGGTACGGTTGAATTTCTCCTTTGACATCCTCAGCCTCCTTGACTAACGGCCCTGCACGCGGGCGACAATCTCGTCCGAGATCTGCTTCGGCGTGGTTTCGTAGTGCTCGAACTGCATCACGTAATTGCCGCGGCCCTGCGTGAGGGAGCGCAGCGAGGTCGCATAACCGAACATTTCCGAGAGCGGAACGTAGGCGGTGATGACCTGGAGGTTGGCGCGCGATTCCATCCCGTGGATCTTCCCGCGCCTGGAATTGAGATCACCGATCACGTCACCCATGTAGTTTTCCGGGACCGTCACCTCCACCTTCATCACCGGCTCCATCAGCGCCGGCGAGGCCGAGCGCGCGGCCTCCTTGAAGGCCATGGACCCGGCGATCTTGAAGGCCATCTCGGAAGAGTCCACCTCGTGGTAGGAGCCGTCGTAGAGGGAGACCTTCACGTCCTTGACGGGGAACCCGGCCAGGACGCCGGTCTCCATCGCCTCCGCGATGCCCTTCTCCACCGCCGGGATGTACTCCCTGGGGATGGTGCCGCCGGTAATGGCGTTCTCGAATACGAAGCCGTCCCCCTCGCCGAGCGGCGCGACGGTGATCTTCACGTGGCCGTACTGGCCGTGGCCGCCGGTTTGCTTGATGTACTTGCCCTCGGCCTTGGCCTCCTTGGTCAGCGTTTCACGGTAGGCCACCTGCGGTTTGCCCACCGAGGCCTGGACCCCGAATTCCCGCGTGAGGCGGTCCACGATGATCTCCAGGTGCAACTCGCCCATGCCCGAGATAAGGGTCTGGCCGGTGTCGAAATCCACCCGGACCTTGAAAGTGGGGTCTTCCTTGGCGAGCTTGACCAGGGCGGCGGAGAGCTTCTCCTGGTCCGCCTTGGTCTTGGGCTCGATGGCCACGGAGATGACGGGGGCGGGAAAATCCATGGACTCCAGGATGATGGGGTGATCCTTCGTGGCCAGCGTTTCGCCCGTCACCGCGTCCTTCAGGCCCACGATGGCGGCGATGTCCCCGGCGCGCACCTCCTCGATCTCCTCCCGCTTGTTGGCGTGCATCTTCAGGAGCCGGCCCACGCGCTCCTGGCGCTTCTTCGTCACGTTCCAGACGTAGGAGCCGGCCCGCAGGGTGCCGGAATAGACCCGCGTGAACGCCAGCTGTCCTACGAAGGGATCGGTCATGATCTTGAAGACGAGGGCGCAGAAGGGCTGTTCGTCAAGCTGCTTCCGCTCCTCCACCTCGTCCGTGTCGGGGTTGATGCCCTTCACGGGAGGAACCTCGACGGGCGAGGGGAGATAGTCCACCACGGCGTCGAGGAGCGGCTGGATGCCCTTGTTCTTGAAGGCGGAGCCGCACAGTACCGGCGTGAAGTGCATGGCGATGGCGCCCTTGCGGATGGCGGCCTTGACGGCGTCCACGTCATCCAGCTCTTTCCCGTCCAGGTAGCGCTGCATGAGAACGTCGTCTTCCTCGCACGCCATCTCCAGGAGCTTCTCGCGGAAGGCCTTGGCCTTCTCCACATACTCACCGGGGATCTCGGTCACCTCGTACTTCGCACCGAGAGTGTCGTCCTCCCAGCGGATCGCCTTCATCTGGAGGAGGTCGATGACGCCCACCAGGGAGTCTTCCGAGCCCCACGGAAGGAAAAGTGCCACGGGGCGGGCGTGCAGGCGCTCGTCCATCATCTTGAGCGCGCGCTCGAAGTCGGCGCCCTGCCGGTCCATTTTGTTCACGAAGGCGATGCGCGGCACCTTGTACTTGTCGGCCTGGCGCCACACCGTTTCGGACTGAGGCTCCACCCCCGCCACGCCGCAGAAGACACCTACGGCCCCGTCGAGCACGCGAAGGGAACGCTCCACCTCGGCCGTGAAATCCACGTGCCCGGGCGTATCGATGATGTTGATGCGGTGATCCCGCCAAAAGCAGGTGGTGGCCGCGGAGGTGATGGTGATGCCCCGCTCCTGCTCCTGCACCATCCAGTCCATGGTGGCCGTGCCCTCATGGACCTCGCCCATCTTGTAGTTCACGCCCGTGTAGTAGAGCACCCGCTCGGTCGTGGTGGTCTTGCCGGCATCAATATGGGCCATGATGCCGATGTTTCTTTGTCGTTCGTACGGGACGGAACGGGCCACGCCTTCTCCTTACCACCGGTAATGGGCGAACGCCTTGTTGGCCTCGGCCATCTTGTGCGTGTCTTCGCGCTTCTTGATGGAGGAGCCGCGGTTGTTGGCCGCGTCGAGGACCTCGGCGGCCAGCGCCTCCATCATCGTCTTCTCGCTCCGGCTCCGGCTGTACTCGATGATCCAGCGGAAGGCGAGGGAGAGTCTGCGCTCGGGGCGTACCTCGATGGGCACCTGGTAGGTAGCGCCGCCCACGCGCCTGGACTTCACCTCAAGGACGGGCTTCACGTTTTCGAGGGCCTTTTGGAAGACCTTGAGTGGGTCCTCGCCGGCCTTCTCCTTGATGATGTCCATGGCCCCATAAAAAATGGACTCCGCTACGGATTTCTTGCCCTCCAGCATGATCTTGTTGATGAACTTGCTGACGAGGACCGACCCGTACACAGAGTCCGGCGGAATTTCTCTTTTCCTGACAACGGCTTTCCTAGGCATTCCTGATCGCTCCTTACCCTCTTTTCAAAGAGCAACGGCCCCCCTGGGGGCCCGGGTGGCGAGGGAACTCTTACGACTTCGGCCGCTTCGCTCCGTACTTTGAGCGGGCCTGGCGCCTGGCCTCCACGCCCGTCGTATCCAGCTTGCCGCGGATGATGTGGTACCGCACGCCCGGCAGATCCTTCACGCGGCCGCCGCGGATGAGGACCACCGAGTGCTCCTGGAGGTTGTGCCCGACGCCGGGGATGTAGGTGGTCACCTCCATCCCGCTGGTGAGGCGCACGCGCGCCACCTTCCGGAGGGCGGAGTTGGGTTTCTTGGGCGTCGTGGTGTACACGCGAGTGCACACGCCGCGCTTCTGAGGATTCGCTTGAAGGGCAGGGCTCTTGGTCTTGTACTGAACCGCCTTGCGCCCCCTGCGCACGAGTTGATTGATGGTCGGCACAACATCCTCCTTAGTGCGTTTGCCTTGCACGAGGGCCTTCCCCGAGGGGGAAAAGCCGGGATAGCATACCGGACTTCCCCAATGCTGTCAACCCCCTAAGGAAACGCACTTTGGGGAGACCACCTCAACATTTTGCGGTTTGGAGGGCCCCCGTTGCGCTCGTGGAGGCTCGGGGCCTACCCTGGGCCCAAGACTGGAGGAGCGCCATGTCCCTTCCCACGCCCGAGGAGTGCATGAGATTGGCGCTCGGCCTCGCCGATCGAGCCGCCCGCGAGGGGGAGGTGCCCGTGGGGGCGGCCCTCCTGTCCCCTAAAGGGGCCATCTTCACCGGCCGAAACCGCTGCGAGTCGATCGGCCCCCTGGACCATGCCGAGTTGGAAGCCATCCAGTCAGGGCTAGCCGCCCTGGGCCGCCGCGGCCTGGGGTCGTGCACCCTTTACGTGACCCTGGAGCCCTGCGTCATGTGCCTTGGCGCCATGGTGCACGCCCGCATCGGGGGCCTGGTCTACGCCTGTCCCGAACCACGATTCGGGGGCGTCTCCGCGATTCAGGAGTTCTGGCGCCAGGGGCGATACCCCCACCGCTTTCCCGTGGCTTCCGGATTGTGCAAGGAGGAGTCCCGCCTGTTGCTCCGGCGCTTCTTCGCCGAAAGACGGCCCTAACCTGGTTCCTCAAACTCTTCAAGGCGCGGCCCAGGTGTGGCCCGCCCCAAACGACCAAAGGCGGCACCCTGGCCGCCCTCGCGTAAGTCCTTTAGTTTCTGGCGGAGAGAGAGGGATTTGAACCCCCGTTACCGTTACCGGTAAACCTGATTTCGAGTCAGGCGCCTTCGACCTCTCGGCCATCTCTCCGGGTCTTGTATGCTACTCGCCCCGGGGATCGTTCCGCAAGGGGTGCGGCATTCCCCCGCCGAACGAAGAAAAGGGGGGCACCCGAAGGTACCCCCCTCAGAGGATGAGCCGATCGCTCGGTTATTGTGCGGTGACGCCTACGTCGTCGAGGTACTCGTCGTTGCCGTAACCGCTGATGCCCTCGAAGGCCAGGTAGACGGTCTGGCCCTTGTAGGCGCTCAGGTCCACTGTGGACTGGGCCCAGCCGGTGGAGCCGGTGTAGCGCGAGACCGGCGAGCCCACGTTGGTCCATGTGGTGCCGTTGGTGGACACCTGCACCTGCACCTGATCGTTGTAGCTGGAGTACTGAGTGTCGTGATACATCCAGAAGGTAAGGGTCACTGTGGTGTAGTTGGTCGCCACGGCGAACCCGGAGGCCCGGTAGAGGCGCGTCTCGCTGCCGCTGGCGGAGGTCCAGGAGTTGAAGTCGGCCATCTTGGAGCCGCCGTGTGGGGAGGCGCTGGGGTAGGTGCCAGAGCTCACCATGGTCCAGGCGCCCGCGGTGCCGGAGACCTGGGCCGTGGACCAGCCCGTTCCTTCGAAGCCATCGCTGAAGAGGGTTGCGGGACCGCTGGCCACCGCGGCGGTGAAGTTGACGCCCGTGATATTGACGCCGTTCACTGTCTCGGAGGCGCTGGCCGGGGTGAAGGCATAGCCGGACTTGCTCGGCGTCACCGTGTACGTGCCATTCACCAAGCCGGAAATCGTGTAGGTGCCGGTGGAAGTGGTCGTCGCCGAGGCCGTCCCCGCGGTGACCGTTACACCCGAGAGACCCGCGCCGCTGAGCGTGATGGTTCCCGAGAGCGTATAGGTGGGCGGCGGCGTCCCGGTCTGCGCCACCACGGCGACATCGTCCACGTAGCAGTCGTTCCCGTAGGCGCTGATGCCGAGGATGCCCACCTGCAGATTGGCCGCGGCGTTGTAGGAGGTGCCCAAGCTGATACTGATCTGCGCCCAGCCGGTAGTGCCGTTATAACGGGAGACGGCCGAGCCGACGTTCGTCCACGTGCTGCCGTTCGTGGAAACCTGCGCCTGCACGCGGTCGTTGTCCGAGGAGTAGCCCGTGTCGTGGTACATCCAGAAGGTCAGCGTCATCGAGGTCGTGTTGGACGGAACGGCAAATCCCGCCGCGCGGTAGTAGCGAGTCTCGCTGCCGCTGGCGGAGGTGTAGGAGTTGAAATCTCCGAGGTGTGAGCCGCCGTGGGGGGAGACGCTGGGATAGGTCCCGGAGGTGGCTGCCGTCCAAGCGCCGGCCGTTCCGGAGACTTGCGCCGAGGACCAGCCGCCGCTCTCGAAGCCGTCGCTCAGCAGCGTGACCGTTCCGCCGGAGCTTGCCGTGGCCGTGAAATTGACGCCCGTCAGGTTGGCGCCGTTGATCGTTTCCGAGGCGGTGGCGGGGGAGAAGGTGTAGCCGCTCAGGCTCGGGGTCACGGTGTAGGTGCCGTTGGCGAGGCCGGAGAGGGTGTAGGCCCCCGTGCTGGAGGTCGTGCTGGACGCGGTACCGGCCGTCACCGTCACGCCCGAGAGGCCCGCGCCGCTCAGCGTGATCGTTCCCGAGAGGGTGTAGGTGGAGGGTGGATTGGCCGTGCCCGTGAAATTGACGCCCGTGATGTTGGCGCCGTTCACGGTCTCGGAGGCGTTGGCCGGTGAGAAGGTATAGCCGGACTTGCTCGGCGTTACCGTGTAGGTGCCGTTAGCCAACCCGGAAAGGGTGTAGGCACCCGCAGAGCTCGTGGTAGCGGAGGCCGAACCCGCGGTCACCGTCACACCCGAGAGGCCGGAGCCGCTCAGCGTGATGGTCCCGGAGATGCTGTACGTGGCGGGAGGGTTGGCCGTGGCGGTGAAGTTCACGCCGGTGATATTAGCGCCGTTCACGGTCTCTGAGGCGCTGGCCGGTGAGAAGGTATAGCCGGACTTGCTCGGCGTCACGGTGTAGGCGCCGTTGGCAAGGCCGCTGAAGGTGTAAGCGCCACCCGTGCCCGTGGTGGTGGTCGCGCTCGCCGCGCCGCTCAGGGTCACGGTCACGCCGCTGGTCACGGCTCCAGAGACCGTTCCCGAGATGCCGTAGGTGGCCGAGCCGCCCTGCATCACCACCGCCACATCGTCGATGTAGCAGTCGTTGCCGTAAGCGCTGATGCCCAGGAAGCCGAGCTGTACGCTCGACTGGCCCTTGTAAGTGCTCAGGTCGATGCTGACCTGCGCCCAGCCCGTGCTGCCGTTGTAGCGAGACACCGCGGAGCCCACGTTGGTCCACGTGCTGCCGTTGGTGGACACCTGGGCCTGGACCTGGTCGTTGGAGCTGGAATACCCCGTGTCGTGGTACATCCAGAAGGTCAAGGTGACCGTGCTGGCGGAAGAGGGAATGGCGAAGCCCGCCGTCCTGTAGAGGCGCGTCTCGCTGCCGCTGGCGGAGGTGTAAGAGTTGAAGTCGGCCAGGTAGGAGCCGCCGTGGGGAGAGGCCGAAGGATAGGGGCCGGAGGTGACGGCCGTCCAGGCGCCCGCCGTCCCCGAAGCCTGCGCCGTAGACCACCCCGTGAACTGGCTCTCGAACCCGTCGCTGAAGAGGGTCGTGGGACCCGTGACCACGGAGGCGGTGAAGTTTACGCCCGTCACGTTGGCGCTTCCGACGGTGACCGACTGGCTGGCAGGGGAGAAGGTGTAGCCGGTCAGGCTCGGTGTCACCGTGTAAGTGCCGCTCGGGAAGCCCGTCAACGTGAAGGCGCCGGCGCTGCTGGTGGTGGCCGATGCGGTGCCCAAGGAGACGGTGACGCCGGAGAGACCGGCGCCATTCAGGGTGATGGTCCCGGAGACGCTGTAGGTCGGCACGGCCGTGGCCGTGAAGTTCACGCCCGTGATGTTGGCGCCGCTGATGGTCTCGGAGGCGCTGGCGGGGGAGAAGGTGTAGCCGGATTTGCTCGGCGTCACCGTGTAGGTGCCATTGGCGAGCCCCGCGAAGCTGTAGGTCCCGCCGCTGGCCGTGGTCGTCGTGGCGCTGGCCGCTCCGCTGAGGGTCATCGTCACCCCGGAGGTCGCCGCACCGCTCACCGTTCCCGAGATGCTGTAGGTCGCGGTGGTCCCGTTCCAGTTGTTGACCATAGCATCCACGTCCACCGTGCCCAGGCCCGTAACCTCGTCCCACCCGGTGGCGGCGGTGAAGCCCGTCAAGCCCGGAACGTTGTTGTTGCCCGAGGTGATGTCGTGGAAAACGGCCGGTCCCGTCCCGTTGTACTGGGCCGTGCCGAGCTGGTAGAGCTTGGTGTTCGCGTTTCCCTGCCGGCCGTACTTCTGGACCACGAGGGCCATGAGGCCGGCGAAGGAGGGCGAGGCCGCCGAGGTGCCGCCCGTGGTGGCCATCGCGCCCTGGGTGTAGACCAGCATGCCGTAGTTCCCGAAGAACATGTCGGAGCCGTCCAGGCACACGTCGGGCAGGTAACGGTGGCTGGCGCTCGGCACGCCGGGCGCCGACTGCCAGGAGGGCTTGGCATAGGTGCTGGAGGCGCCGCTGCTCGTGGACCATAGGCCGGAGCCGCCGCTGACCGTGCCGCTCTCGTTCCATGGCGTCTCGGGAATGTAGCCGGTGGCCGCACCCGAGGCGTTCCAATAGCTGCTGGAGTTACTGAGTTGCGTGGCACCCACGGCGATGTCGTAGGGCGTGGAGGCCAGGCCGTTCACGCCCGACTGGCCCGAGCCGGTGGTGGCGCTGCCAGCGGCGCAGCCGGCGGGACCGCTGTCGCCCGTGGAGATGCAGGCGGTGATGCCCTGCGTGGCGGCCTGGGACCAGAGGTTATTGTAGAAGGTATTCTCGGCCGACCCCATGGCCGACTCGCAGGAGCCGAAGCTCGTGCTCATCACGTCCGCCAGGTTGTTGTTCACGATGTATTGGGCCGAGAGATCGACACCGTCCGTGCTCGATGTCGAGGCGGAGGCCACGAACTTGACCGTCGCCCCCGGGGCCACGCCGCCGGACCATTCGGCGTCCAGGTCGGCCTCGCCGTCCTCGCCCGCACCGAGATCGCCGGGGTTGGTGCCGTTGACGATGATCGTGGGGGTGTTCACGGGCAGCCCCAGGACGCTGCGGAAGGTAGACCAGTTCGTGGTGCCGGGGTTCGTCCGGCCGACGATGCCGATGGTCACGCCCGTGCCGGTACCGTTGGCGCTGTAGGAGGCGTTCGCGTCATAGATGGTGGCCCAGTCGATGGGGCTGGCGTAGACCCCGGCGGTGCCGTTGGCGGTGCCGCTCCACTGGGGCAGGATCTTGCCGTACTTGGCGTAAACGGCGGCGGCATCCTGGGGGGAGAGTTTCTGGAAGCCGGCGTTCATCGGCTGGCGCGGGAAGTCGTCGAGAGAGACGATGCCCGCCACCACCCCCGACAGGGCCTTCGGAATCGAGGGATCGGTGGCGTTGGCGTGGTGCATCATCCCCGCCACGTAGTAGCGGTGAATTTCGGTGTGGAAGGCGCTCTCCACCTCGGCCACGCTCCCGCTGAAGTTGACCCACAGGCGTCCCTTGGCCACTTCGTCGATGGTGAATCCTTGCGATTTCAGCCAGCGCGTGACGGTGGCCAAATCTTCCCTGCTCGGCCCAAAGCGCCTGCCGAATTCCTCGGGGCTCATCCAATGATGAAAGCGCGGGGAGGTCGGGTCCTGTTGCTCAGCCAGCAGGCGGTCCAGAACGGCCTGCCGGCTGGGGCTCATCTTCAGCGTGAGAATGATCCGGTCCATCGGCCGCGCCGGGTCGGCGAAGCCGTAGTCCGCCTGGGGTTGGGCGAGGGGGTTCACGTTGCCCCTGAGGATGATCGTGTCGTTGTTGTTGATGGGGCCTATGGTGCCGCAGGACGCTGGGCTGGCCCCTTGAGCAAAGAGCCCAGGAACCAGCGCGAGAGTCAGCACCAACCCGAGTGCGAACAGGAAGAGTTTTCGCCTTTGCATCACACCGACCTCCGGTCTCTCTTGGGTACTGCGTCGCAATACCCGGTACACCTCTACGCCAATGGGACGAGAAATGCGATGGATTAGCGGGGTTGCCGGCCTCGAAGTCTGCCGGCACGGCGATCCTGTCAGGGCTTCTTGAAGATTCGCCTTCGGAGGAGCGTGCTCCGACCTGGGACCCATGGAGCGGCGGGCAGGGCCAGCCGCTCGAGGGAGCGGACTTGGAGCAGGAGAGGCGCAAGTGGAGAGGGGATCAGTTGGAGTAGGGGGCCATCGTTGTCCCGGGAGGAATCGTCATCCTCGTCGGGACCCATCTGCCCGTTATCGGCATGCGGCAGCGAGAGCGCCTCGAGGGGGTCCCGGCCCTCCTGGGCCTGCAACCGGCTGGGATCCGCTTTCGACCGGGAGGGCGAGGGCCAGGAGGATGGGGAGGCGTGCAATCCCAGGCCCAGAGCACAGAAGGCGCAGCTCATCGAGATCAGAAATACGAGCTTGGCTACCCGATTGCCCACGATGAGGTGGCCCTCCCTCTGCTCCCTGGCCCACCTAGAGCAAGAGGGGTGCCATCCCAGGCGGATCGCAAAACAACTAGCCTTTTCAGTGGGTTGCACGCTTCCAGCGGGAGGCCTTCGGCGTGTACTCAGTTAGCAGGGCGGCTAACCAGCGAGAGGGGAAACGCTTTTGCGAGCTGAAATATCAAGGTTTAGAGGCAGAATACCCCGTTCCATGCGTTCCGTATACTTCGATCACGGCTCTGGTCGGGGGTGAACAACTTTACTTGGGCCCTAGCTTGTCTGCCCTTGCGCCGGCCTGGCCTATGGCACGGTGACCGCCTGCGGGGCGGCCGTGTTGCCCTGGTCGTCGGAGGCGGTGATCGTGATCGTACCCGTCGTGGCCCCATTTGGGCTGTAGATGGTGTTGGGGGCATCGCCGGGATTGCTGGTGCCGCTCGTGGGGTTGACGCTTCCGCCGCCGGCCGTGACGGCGGCGTTCCACGTGATGGTCGCGGCGGCCGAATCGGTATCGTTCAACAACCAGTCTATCGAATAGGTACCATTACCCAGATCCGCTGTAGCGAGACCGTCGATGGTGAGAGGAGAGCCACTCACCGTGATGGAGGTCTGACAGGACCCGCTCTGGCTGCCTGAGACAACGGCCACACTGGCCGTGTACGCTCCGCCCGCCGAGTAGGTGTGGCTGGGATTCTGCGCAGTGAGGTGCGGACTCCCATCGCCGAAGTCCCAGTCGTAGGTGTAGGAGCCAGTACCCCCCGAAGGCTGGCAGGTAAAGGAGACCGCCAGCGGGGCCGGTCCACTGGAAGGCGCAGCGCTGCAAGTCACGGCCACTGGTGTAGAGCCCCCCACGGTAATAGTTTTCTGGCAGGAAGCGGACTGGCTTCCGGCCGTGACCGTCACTACCGCCGTGAAAGTCCCGTTGGCGGAATAGGTGTGGCTGGGGTTCTGGGAGGTGTCGTCGGCGCTGCCGTCGCCGAAGTTCCAGTCGAAGACGTAGGAGCCGCTGCCACCACCGGAGGGCTGGCACGCAAAACTCACGGCCAGGGGGGCTGCTCCACTCGTCGGGGTGGCGCTGCACGTCACGGCCAGGGCGGGGGCACTAACGGTGATGGTTTTGGAGCAGGAGGCGGACTGGGCCCCGCTCGTGACGGTCACACTCGCCCCATAGCTTCCGGCGGCCGTATAGGTGTGGGACGGATTCTGCTGAGAGGAGGAGGCCCCGTCGCCGAAGCTCCAGGTGTAAGCGTAGGAGCCGGAACCGCCCGTGGCCGCCGCCGAGAAGGTCACTGGCAGGGGAGCGGCGCCGCCGGAGGGACTCGCACCGCAGGCCAGGCTGAGGGGAGGGGCAACGGCCACGGTCAGAGGGGCCGCCTCCACCACTCCGCCCAGGACGTCCGTCACGGTGAGCTGCGCGGCGAAGGAGCCCGGCGTCGAATAGGTATGGGAGGGGCTGAGGTCCGAGGAATGGGGTGTGGAATCGCCGAATTTCCAGTCGTAGCTGTAGGGGGGATAGCCTCCCGAAACCGCCCCTGTAAAAGAGACCGAAAGGGGCGCCACGCCGCTCAGCGGGCTGCCCACCGCCGAGGCGCCGAGATCATAGTCTAGGTAAGCGATGTCGTTGGCGCGGGATTGGCCCCGCACCTGCAGGACCGCCCTCAGCTTGGTCGCTCCCTGGGACTTGGCGAGGAGGGCGGTTGCGGTGGGAACCTGGATGTCCAGGGGGTTCGTGCCCGGCTGGAACACCGTGGCCACCTTCATCTTCGCCTTCACCCTGCCCCTCATGGTGATGAATTTCAGGACGACCTTGGCCTGTTTCGTTTTGCTCTTGTGATTCGCCACCACGAAACTCAGGGTAGCGTCCGAAGTGGTGTAAAGGAGCGCGGGCTTCGAGGCAAAGGCGATGGACCACTTGCTGGCCCTCGGAGCCTTCGCTTTCGCGGCCAGGGTGACTTCCGTTTCCGCGCTGGCCTGCCTGATCTGAGCAGTGAGAAGCACATCCTCGCCAATGGAGAAGGCGGACAATTTTGCTGGAGCGATCGAGGCCCGAACCGCATTAACCCCCGCCTGGAGGCGTACCTGCTCCCTCCAGACCGGCTGGGAGATCAGGCCGTCTTCGGAGCGCACGGAAAGGGTCAGTTCCTCGGAACAATCAGCCGGGGAGGTGACCATGACGGTGATGGGGTTGGCAACCTGCACGCTGAGATACTCCGGCTGCTGAAGACCCAGGGCCAGCAGGGCGTTTGGACGCTTCGCCCACACACCGAGCCCGGCCAAGCTGACCAACGCGAGGATGGCGAACAATCGTTTGGACATGGCGCCTCCTTCTATGCCGAGTCTAGCACGCGTACGGTCATGGTGAGGCAGCAGCATCTCCCTATTCGGGAGTCTCCTCCCCCCACACCTCCGCCTCGAACCACTCAATGCGGGTGCCGGGCTCCCTCCACCCACCCCGTGGGAGTCCAGCCTTCAGGCAGGTCTGCTCCAAGAACGTCTGCTTGTCCCAACCCCACTCCACCGGAACCTGGGGAAGCAGAAGTCCCTTTCGGCCTCCCCGGCTCACGATGAGCCCGTGGCGGCCGACTTCGATGGCCTCCACGGCGCGCATGGGCTCGGGCACCGTGAGCGCCGATATTTCGATGCTCAGCGCCTGGAGCTCCGACGAAGAGACGGGGGGAAACCGGGGATCTTCAACGGCGGCGCTTACCGCCATCCGGGCTACGGTCACATCCAGGGGACCAGAGGGAAGGATAGTCCCGATGCACCCGCGCAGGGCCCCGCCCCGGCGCTTCAGCGTGACGAAGGCGCCTCTGGGCTCGGACGCCATGGAGGGGCAGTCCACTCCAACCACCAGCCTTCGACCCTCCGACAGGTACACGCCGATGGCCCTGCGGGCCAAGGCCAGCAGGGCCTTCCGAACGGGCGGCGGCAGGGGGGGGGCCACGAAAGCTCAGACGGCGAAGAGTTCGCCGAACTCGGGGACGCTCCGCTTCAGTTCACCGTACACGCCCTGGTAGAGGGTGTAGACCGCGCTGGGGCAGCCATGGCAGGCTCCCACCAGCCGGACCGTCAGGTTGGGCTCCTGGATTTCCACGATTTCGATGTCCCCGCCGTCCATCTGCAGGGCCGGGCGGATCCTGGCGATCACTTCGCGGACACGCGTATCAAAACCTTCGGGCATGCGGACCTCCTTCACACCGTACCCCAAGACTGTAGGGCAGGGAGGTTCCCTAGATCATCCCTGAAGGCCGGGACGGATCGCGGGTTGGGTTATTTCATCCAGTGGAAGACCGTCGCCTCACCCCGTGAGATCTCCCGTCTATATTCGGCCATGGGAAGCGGCAGGCCCACCCTGTGCTGGACCACGGCCGGACCTGCGTTGTAGGCCGCCAAAGCCGCCTCCTGAGACCCCAGGCTCTCTTGAAGTTGAGCTAGGTAAGCAAACCCGAGTTCGATGTTGAGACTGGGATCTTTCAGTTCCTCGGCGGTGGGAGGCGTTTTGTTGAGCGCTCTGGCTACGGCGTCTGCGGTGGAAGGGATAATCTGCGTCAACCCCACCGCGCCCTGGCTGGAGAGCGCATCGAGCCGGAAGGAACTCTCCATCTGAATGAGGCTCAGGACGAGCATCGGGGAGTACTGGTAGGTGACTACCACCCGCACGATCGCGGCAGAGGCCTGATCAAAGTTGGCCTGGGACCATCGCTGTCCGTTGTAGCGGAGTGCCTCGTTGAGCAGGCGCCGCACTTCGTTTTTGAGCGGCCGCAACCCGTCCCTGGCCTGAACCACCGCGACGGGGCTGGGAGAGGAGAGGGGCTTGCTCCACACGTTGACCAGGAGAGCGCACGCCCCCAGCATGGCTACCACCAGAAAGTTGTGGGTTTTCAATCGACAAGGACCTCCATGCGGGTGGTTCACTCCCCCCGCGTCGCGCGCAGACTAACCCATCCCGCGGGAGGAGTCAACCCCCTGATTTCTCGAGGCCTATCAAGTCGAGTGGTGGGGGATTGCTTCCCCGCTCGGCTGGGCAAGGTTCTCCTCTGCGTCTGCCACATAAAGTCCGCAGGTGCCCAACTTATTCCGGTTGAGGCGCGAACCTCCTCCAGTGGGCTTCGCGGGGGGAGGGAAGGCCCCCCTCATGGGGGACACACGGCTTCGCCCTCGCTTCTGATCGGTCCGCACTTCAGGAGTGGCAGACGGGGCCCTCCATCAAGCGGCCCTCCGGAGCATCCAAGGACTCCCTACATCGTCACCCGGATGGGCGTATACAGCGAGAAGGGTTCGGACACCAGGGGCCGCACTTGCTCATATTCTTGATAGAGCTGCCAGAGTTCGGGCGGCACCTCGCTGCGCTCGCGGGCGCGGACCAGCGAATCCGTCTTCTCCTCGAGAAAAGCCTGAAGGATCGTCTTCGGTTTCGGGTACATGACGATACGGACGGGCTCCTTCGGAGGAATGCCCGCCTTTTCCTTGGCCAGCGCGATGGCCTCCTCGATCCCGCCGAGCTTGTCCACCAGCCCGAGCTTGAGGGCATCCTCGCCGGACCAGATCCTGCCCTGCCCCACCTTGTCGATGTCCTCGTAGGACTTCTTTCTGCCCTCCGCGGCCTTCTGGACGAACGTCTTGTAAAAGCTCTGCATCTGGCCCTGGATGAGCTGCTCCTGCTCGGGGGTGTAGGGCGTGTAGGAGCTGAAGAGGTCGGAGTTCTTGCCCCGCTTCATGATCTCCATGTTGAAATCCACGAAGTCCAGGAGGCCCTTGATCACGAACTTCCCCGTTACCACGCCGATGGAGCCCGTGATGGTGCCGGGCTCGGCAACGATGCCGTCGGAGCCCATGGAGATGTAGTACCCCCCGGAAGCGGCCAGGTCGGACATGGAGACAACGACTGGCTTGGATTTTCGGAGCACCTGCACCTGCCGCCAGATCACGTCTGAAGCCAGGGCATCTCCGCCGGGGCTGTCCACCCTCAAGACCACCGCCGAGATCCCGCTATCCTCTCCGATCTTCCTCAGCCACCGGATGAGCGTCTCGGAGCCGATGTTGCTTGATCCCCTCTCCCCGGAGACGATGTCCCCGCTGGCCACCACATAGGCCACGGTCTTCTTCGCCCCCTCGCTGAGGTTGATCCGGTGGTCGTTCTGGTAGTCGGCCATGTCGATTCGGTTCCACCGCTCCCGGTTGCCGTTGATCTTCTTGAGTCCCTGCTCCACCTGATCCTGGTAGAGAAGGTCGTCCACCAGGCGCTGCTGCTTCATCTGATCGCCCCAGAGGAAACCCATGTCGATGGCCGCCTTGACCTGGTCCGGACTGAGCTTGCGCCCTTGGGCGATTCCGTCCACAAGCTGGCCGTAGAAGCTGTCGAGAATGGCGTTGGTGGCCTCCTTCTCGGCATCGGATGCGTCGGTTCGGGTGAAGGTGTCCGAGTAGGACTTGTAGGCGCCGATGTGGTAGAGCTGCGGCACGATCCCGAACTTCTTCAGGGTGCCCCCGAAGAAGGGAAGCGCCATGGCGGGTCCCATCAGGATGAGATCGCCCGAGGGTGGCGCGTAAACCTTGTCCGCGCAGGAGGCCACGTAGTATCCGCCGGTCGTGGCAGCCTCGTAGTAGGCCCACACCGGCTTGCCGCTCCTCTTGAAGCGTTCCACGGCCGACCGGATCTGTTCCAGCTTTCCCAGGCCCGTTCCACCCCCCATCCCCGGTTCGATGAGCAGGCTCTTGATGCGCTCGTCCTTGGCCGCGCGGTCGAGAGCCCTTACCGTGTCGAAGACGTTGTAGATCTTGGCGTGAAAGAGCTGAGTGGCGATCGGATCGGGCGGAGACTCCTGAAAGGGATTGCTCAGAGAAAGCACCAGGGTGGAGTCCGGCTTGACGGCCACCTGGTTGGTGCTCACGAGCGAGGCGAAACCCACTACGAGGAGGAAGCCGCCCAACACGATGACCCCCAGGATGGCAAGGAAGATCCAGAGCCCCCAGCGGGTGTGCTTGGTCGGAACCTGCCCTGCGCCTACGGAACCATCCATCGTTTGCTCCTACGGAAGAGTGTCAGTATACGTGAGATAGACCCAAGATGTTCACGGCTCCACCTGGCCTTGAGGGGCCAGCAGTTCGTTCATTCGGACGGGTGTGAGCCCCAAGATTCTGGCCGCCCGGCGCCTGTCGCCGCCACACCGGCGCAAAATCTCGACCGCCCGCCATCGCTCCTCCTCCCGCAGCCACTCCTCGGGATCTTGCAGGGATGAGAATTCGGGAACCCTGACCGAGGGGGACGTCCCGCCACCGCCGCCGGCCAGAATGGCCGGCGTGATGGCTCCGTCGGCCTCCGCAAGGATGGCGGCCCGCTCGATCCGGTTCATGAGCTCCCGCACGTTGCCCGGCCAGGGCTGCGAAACCAGCCAGCCCTCTGCTTCGGGCACCAGGTGCAGGGAGGGCCTAGCGAGTTCCTGCCGGAAGTGATTCACGAAGTGGGCGGCCAGCGGCGGTATGTCCTCCCCGCGTTCCCTGAGGGGGGGGATGCGGATGGGAAACGCGCTCAGCCGGTAGTAGAGGTCTTCCCGGAAGAGCTTGGCCCGGATCAGCTCCGCCAGGTCCCGGTTGGTGGCGCACAAGACACGCACGTCCACGATCACGGGATGGGTCCCGCCCACCCTCGTGAAGCGCTTTTCTTCGAGGACGCGCAGCAGCTTGGCTTGCAGTTCAGGACCCATCTCCCCGATCTCGTCCAGGAAGATCGTGCCGCGGTGCGCCAGCTCGAATCGTCCCATCCTGGATTCATGGGCGCCCGTGTAGGCACCCTTCTCGTGCCCGAAGAGCTCATTTTCCAGGAGGGTGGCGGGGATGGCGGCGCAGTTCACGGCGACGAAGGGCTCATCGCGGCGGGGCCCCCCATCGTGGATCGCCCGGGCGAAGAGCTCCTTCCCCACCCCCGTCTCGCCCAGGATCAGACAGGTCGTATCCGTGCGGGCGATTTTGGCCGCCTCCTCCTGCACTTTCCGGAGCGCGTCGCTCCCGCCCACGATTCCCTGAAAGATCGGGGAGCGTCCCAGCTCGGTCTCCAGGGTCTCCTGCCGGCGCTCCTGCCGGCTCGCATCAAGGGCCCTCTCCACCACGATGAGCAGGTGGTCCGTGTCTATGGGTTTGCTGAGGAAGTCGAAGGCCCCGGACTTCATGGCGGACACGGCCACCTCCACGGAGCCGTAGGCCGTGAGGAGCACCACCGGAACGAGCGGCCATCGCTCGCGGCTGGCCAGCAGCAGTTGGGTTCCGCTGTGGACCGGCATCTTGAGGTCGAAGAGGGCGAGGTCGAACCCGCCCTCCTGCACGAGGGCCATGGCAACCCTTCCCTCGGCCGCCTCCACGACCTGATAGCCGGCGCGGGTCAGGGTCTCGGCCAGGACCATTCTGAGACTGGCCCGATCTTCCGCCAGGAGGATCCGCACGGATTATCTCCTCGCCTCTCGGCGAAGCCTGGCGAGCTCGGCCTGGACCTCAAAGAGGCGAGCCTGCGTCCGATCGGTGTCGTTTTTCAGGTTTCTCTGCACCGACTGGAGGTCGGAGACCCCCTGGCGAAGCATCTCCTTGAGGAGGGCCTCGGTGGTGTAGGTGCCCTCCAGCGCCGCCGAGCGCGCCTTCAGATCGGCCAGTTGTTTGGAAAGGCTCTCCTCCTGCTTTTCCAGGCCCTCGATGCGGGAGGCGATGAGGATCTGCGCGCGAGTCGGCTGATTCTCGACCTCGAGCAGGAGGTCGAAGTCGCGGTCCCATTCCAGCGCCGTCGAGAGACGCTCCTGGCTACCTTCCCCGGCCGGCGCCGGAGCGGGCTGTTTGGCTGGGGGTTCCTGGCCTGGGAGGGGAAGCCAGAGGATCAAGAGCAGCAACGCGGCCATCCACTTCATGGGGGAAGTATACCCAACTCCGGTCGCCCGGGAAACGGCCGCTCACGGTCCCGTCGTCCCCCGAAATTCCGCGATGGGGATGCTGTCCCTCCGGTGGCGGTTGTGCTTCATCGAAAGAAAGGGCATGTTCTATGCCGAGGGAGGGCCATTCCCTCCCCCTGTGCAGGCAAAGCCTGACGGAGGGACCCCCGCCCTTGGAGGTCTTCTACCCCCGGATCCAGCCCGGGGTCGAAGGCCCCCAATCCCTTATCAAGTGAAAGGCCGTTTGCGTAAAACGACGTGTCAACCACCCTTTGGGGCCTGTGTTTCAGTTCAATCGCGGGATTGGGGCGTCCCAGTTACTCTTTGTCGGCCAAGGCCGAGCGGGTATACTCATGAGGGAGGTTCGCCTGCATGGAGACGCTCATCGACGCCTCGACCCGCTTCACCGGCCGAATTGTCACCGACGACGACCTGGTGGTCGAAGGCACCGTGGAGGGCAACGTTCGGTCCAAACTCTCGGTGACGGTGGCCCAGGCGGGGCACGTCCAGGGTGAAGTGACCGCCCGGGACGTGACCGTCCACGGGGTGTTGGAAGGGAACGTCTGGGTGTCGGGCCATGCCCTAGTCGGCCCCACGGGCAAGATCCTCGGAGACGTCCGCGCCGGCCACCTCCGGGTGGAGGACGGCGGCGTGTTGCAGGGCCGCATCCTGACGAATGAGCCCGGCCTGCACCGCGAGGTGGGGTGAAGGAGGCCCGGGTGCCCGCCACGTCTCGCACGAGCGTACTGAGCACGTGGCAGGCGGGGCGGTACTGCCAGGTCAGCCCCTACACCATCCGCCACTGGATCAATACCGGCCGGCTTCCGGGCTACACCACCCCGGGTGGGCACCGGCGAATCCGCCGCCAGGATCTGGACGCCTTCCTGCTCGCCAATCACATGCCTCTGCCGGAGGATTTCCAATCGGGCAGGAGGCGGGTCCTCGTCCTCGCCGAAAAGAAGCTCCTGAAGGAACTCCGGGAGATCGAACACTGGTCCGAAGACCTCCAGGTCACGCTTACCGTCTCGGCCTTCGAGGGCGGTCTTCTGATCACCTCGTTCGACCCGCACCTCCTGCTGGTGGACCTGGATGCGCGCGCCTGGGACGGTCTCTCCATCTGCCGCCGGCTCCGGGAGCGGCCCGACACCTCTCACGTCAAACTCGCCGGAATGACCAAAGACGCCTCCGTGGAGGTGCTCGAAGAGGCCCAGAACTCGGGAGTCCAGCACTGCTTCACCGTGCCGCTCGACCGGCGAGAGCTCTTTCGCTTCCTGCGGCACGAGTTTCCCAACTGCCGCTGGAACCGAAGCCGCCTTCGCTGAAGGGCCCCCGAACGGTGCGAGGCCTTGGGGCTCATGGCCGTGCCGCGGCCAGCTCCTCGTAGAGCCGCGCGTGGGCCCGGCCCATGGCCTCCATGCTGAAGTCCTGGACCCGCCTGCGGGCCGACTCCCTGAGGGACGCCCCCAAGCCGGGCTCTCGAAACACCCTGACGAGGGCATCTCTCATGGACACCGGTTCTCCGGGGGGAACCAGGAGCGCCTCCCTGTCTGGCCTCAGGATTTCGGCCGTCCCGCCCACGTCGGTGGCCACCACTGGGATACCGGCGGCCGCCGCCTCCTTGATCACGCCGGGCGAGCCTTCGCCGGAGAGGGAAGGAAGCACCAACGCGTCGAGTGCGGCGTAGAGCGGCGCGGGCTCCTCCACGTAGCCCAGGAATGTGACGGCAACCCCCAACCGTTCGGCCGTAGAGGACAGTTCTCTCTGCAGGGGTCCCTCGCCCACCAGCACCAGCACCGGCTTCTCCTCGCCTGAGGGCCAAGCGCCGAGGGCCTCCAGCAGCACCCGGTGCCCTTTGTGGGGCACGAGAGCCCCCACGACGCCCACGACCTTGGCCTCCACCGGAAGTGCAAGCCTTTGGCGGACCTCCTCCTTCAAGGGCAACGCGCGGAAGCGGGCGAGATCCACGCCGCTGTGAATGATGCGCACCTTCTCTTCGGAGAGCCCGCCACGGAGCAGTTCATCCCTGACTTCGCCGCTCACGGCGACCACCGCCTGCGGCCTGTGGTATTTCCAACGGGAAAGGGGCGTGCGCAGGGGGAAGGAGACCCGCCGGCTCGCCACCAAGCTCAGCCCCGGTAGCCCTCTGGCCGCCAAGAGCGCCAGGGTCAGCGCGTGAGCGGTATGGGCGTGCAGGATTCGGGGCTTGGCCTCGCGCAGGAGCCGCCTGAGCTGCCAGACGGCAAAGGGGTCGAGTTCTCCGCGGGGGTGCCACGCAACACTCCGCACTCCCTGCGCCCTCGCCCTGGAGAGGAGCGGTCCCCGCACGTGGGCCACCAGGATGCAGGGGAGCCCGGCCCCCTCCAGATGGCGCACGAGTCCGAGGTTTTGCACCTCTCCGCCACGAAACCCCGGTTCCGTGTTGAGGTGCACCGAGTCGCAGGGATCCGCACCTCCACCCACCGCCACCTCCTGGTGGATTGTATCCCGGCAGGGCCGCAGAACAAAGCGCCGGGCGATTTCTTGCGCGGCCCTCGCCCGGAGACTACGCTAGTGGATGAGGAGGCTCCCATGGCGGATTGGGACGGCTGGTTGGAATCCTGGTCAAACCGGAGCAGGACGTCCTTCGCGGAGAGCCACCAGATCAAATCCTTCCAGGAGTACCTGGGCGATCTCGCGGCCCATCCCTACGCGCTGACGCGCAACGCCCTGCAATACGTCGTGGACATGATGGAGGACTTCGGCACCGAGAAATCCCGCTGGATTGGAGAAGAGGTCACCCGCTTCAAACTCTTCGACGCCCCGTTCGGATGTGCGGCCGACCAGCCCCTGATGGGGCAGGAACTTCCCGTCCTCGCGATTTATGAAGCCATGAAGAACCTGGTGCTGGAGGGGCGGTCCGACCGCATGTTCCATCTGCATGGCCCCAGCGGGTCAGCCAAAAGCCTGATCGTGGAACTGCTCATGAGGGGCTGCGAGGAGTACAGCCGGAGGCCGGAGGGGGCCATCTTCTCTTTCAACTGGGTCTTCCCAAGGGAGGACGAGGCCCGCACTCTGGGGTTCATGGGCGGGGACGAGGCAGCTCGGCCTGGCGGTGAGGCGGCGGCCGACTCCTTCGCCCACTGGCCCTCCGATCGATTGGAGGCCAGGATACCGTGCGACCTGGGCGATTCCCCCATCCTCTTGCTGCCCCCGGGGGATCGGCTCGCGCTGCTCGGTTCTCTCCTGGACAAGGCCCACCAGACCAAGTTCGTAGCCAGCCAGTTCCTGGAGGATGGGAACCTTTGCCCACGGTGCAAGCAGATCTTCGATGCCTTGATGGTGGAATATTCGGGCGACGTTCTGGCGGTGCTCCGACACGTCCAGGTGCGGCGACGCTACCTCTCGCGCCGGTATCGGAGGGGGGCTGTGGTCATCTCTCCCCAGGACACGCCCGACGCCTCCAGCAGGCAGCTGACGCTGGACTCCTCCCTTTCCACCCTTCCGACCACGCTCCAGCACCTGAACCTGATCCAGCTCTCGGGAGATCTGATCGACGCCAATAACGGCCTCGTGGAGTTCTCCGATTTCCTCACGAGGGCCCCCGAACTGAACAAGTATCTTCTTGCGGCCACCGAGCGCTCCGAACTGGCCCTCTCCACCGCCAACGTCTACCTCAACGAGATTCTCTTCGCCACGTCCAACGAACGCCACCTGGACGCCTTCAAGCAGTCCGCCGACTTCGCCTCCTTCAAGGGGCGGATGATCCTCGTGACCGTCCCCTACCTCCTGGAGCGCAAGAAGGAGACCGCCATCTACGGCCCCATCCTCACCCGGATCGGCCGCACCAAGCACGTGGCTCCCCACGTCGCGGAGCTGGCCGCTCTTTGGGCCGTCCTCTCGCGCCTCAACCGCCCTGAGCCCGATCACTACCCGGAAGAGAGCCGCGCCCTCATCCGGGGCCTGACCCCTTATGAGAAGAGCCTGCTGTACGATGGCGTTCTTCCCACGCAGGTGGGTCGCTATCCGGCGAAGCAGCTGCGGCTCCTGCGAGAGATCCTGCCCGATCTGAGGGACGAGTTCCGCGACACCCCCATTTACGAGGGGCGATTTGGGGCCTCCCCCCGGGAGATGCGGGAAATCCTGTACGGGGCCGTCTACCGGAGACCGGACGGCTGTCTGACGCCGGCGCTCCTGTTCGAAGAGATCGCCGAATTCGTCAAGGACAAGAGTCTCTATCTCTTCCTCCAGCTCAAGGCGGACGAGGGCTACCACGACGCAGAGGCGGCGGTGGCCGCGGTGCAGGAGGAGTACCTTCGGACGCTGGACCAGGAGGTGCTGGCGGCCATGGAGCTCGTCCCCGAGGGCCAGTACACGGCCCTGTTCGACCGCTACTTCCGGCACGTGCGGGCCTTTCTGCGCGGCGAGAAGGTGCGGTCCGCACCTACGGGTCAGTGGGAGGAGCCCAACGAGGCGCTTATGGAGCAGGTGGAGGAGTACCTGGCGATAGGGGGCTCGGCTCCGCGCTTTCGGGAGGATCTCATGGGGCAGGTGGCCGCTTGGACGCTGGAGAATCCAGGCGAGGCGCTGGACCTGTCCATCCTCTTCGCTCCGCAGATTGAGCTGCTCTCAAAGGGGTTCCACGCCAGGGTCAAGCACCAGGTGCAAGAGATCGGTCAGGCCCTCACCTCCTATGGAACCCCCGCGTTCGCGGGGCTGCCCCCTGCCCGTCAAGAGGCGGCCAAGAACCTGCTGGAGCGACTCGCGAAGCGGTTCGGCTACTGCCCGCGGTGCGCGCCCGAGGCCGTGGCCTATCTCATGGCGCACCTCTACGAGAAAGCCTAGCTTCCCGGCGCGCGTCAGAGCGTGGGGTAGAGCGCCAGAATCCTCGAAACGTACAGTTGGGTTTCGGGAATGGGCGGGACGGCCTGATTGGCCTGGACCCGGCCGATGCCGGCGTTGTAAGCCGCCAGCGTCAGTTCGAGGTCCCCCTGGAAGGCGTCCAGCAGATGGCGGAGGTAGTGGACACCTCCCCGGATGTTCTGCTCCGGGTCGAAGGGGTTTGTGACCCCCTCTTCCCGCTGGGTTTCGGGCATGAGCTGCATGAGCCCCTGGGCCCCTTTCGGGGAGACGGCCGAAGCGTTGAAATTGGACTCGACCTTGATGAGAGCGGCCACCAGCTTGCAGTCCATGCTGTACTTCTGGCAGTACTTGCCGATGATTTCCCTGTAGGGCAGGTTCTTGGGCAGCTCTTTGGCCGGATCCGTGAGCCCGGGGGGCGGCACGTACCCCGGGTAGTGGTTTCGCACCGTGCGAAGGGGAACCCCGAGCTGACCACCCCCTGGCAGGGTCAGCAGCACCTGCTCCCCCTCCTGCGTGTAGCTCTCCACCACCAATGAGCGGTCCGATTGGAATACCACGAGCTCCATGGCCCTGAGCGGGGCAGAGACACAAAGAAGAGCGAGCGCCGCCGAGGCCCCGATGAGTAACGCGCGCATCAGGCGAGTTCTCCCAGTGAGGCGAAAAACCGGTCGTGACCGGACGGATAGAAGGTGGCGAAGCGGGGATCCAGGAGGCCTGGCCGACCCGCCCCAGGAGACAACTCTTTAAATATCATGGAGATAGTGGCATTGATGCAGGGTTCGTTCTGGAGGAACGAGGAGAGCAGGGCCAGCAGGCGGTAGCTCAGGCGGTGCACGCCGGCCTCTTCCTGCCCGCTACCCCTAAGGCGCTTCCAGGCGTTCTTCAAGAATCCGGGCGACGAAGGCGCCACCTGGTTGACCTGCAGGAAGAGCTCCTGATAGCGCTTCCTGGCGCCCTGTGAGACGTAGTCCATCACGGCCAGAGAGGGAGAGGAGGGGTCCTCCGTGAGATAGAGGGTCACGAAAGACCAGGGCTTGTCCCAGCGGATGGTCTCATCCAGCGGATCGAGGGCACTTCCGTAGACCAAACCAAACCGGGGGTCGATCCTGAACAGGGAGGAGACCTGCCTCCTCTGGAGAAAAGCCCTGAACTTCAGGGCCATATCGCGCATGGGCAAGGCGAATGCACTTGGGGCGCGCAGCAGGAAAAAGACCTCCACCTGTTCGCTCAATGCGTCCCTCTCCTGCAACAGGTAAACTGTCAGGGGCGATGCCTCCGTTGCGCCGGGCGGCGTCCACCGCGTCTCGAGACGCACTTCCTTGAGCTGCTGTTGGGGGGGCAGGTGGCCCACCCGCACGTCGTGTTCATGCTGCCGCAACGCGAGCAGGAAATCTTCCAGCGGAACCTCGTCGTAGCGCAGCGTCGTACCCACGGGCATGGGGCTCCTCCCGAGTCCTAGTATGGGAACCGTCGCCGGCGGCTGTCAAACCCTCGGGAAGGGAGGGCAACAGTTCCCTGGCCGAACAGGCTCCCCGGAGGGACCCTCAATCGGCTATCAGCAGTGGCACCAGTGAACGCCTGTGGGCGCTGGGGCTAAGGCTCCCAGCAAGCATTGCGGTCGAGGGAGGCCCTGCGGCACGGGGTGCGTGGGACTCTCGAGGCGCCATGGGGCAAAGCCAGGCCTGACGATGCCCGGCCTTGACTTTGCGGGGGCCGACCACCTACCCTCGAGCCAGGGAGGAGAATGCGTGGCCCTCGCCGAGCGTGTCGCCGCTGTCCGGGGTGCCATCGGTGCGGCCGCCGAACGGGCCGGGCGGCCTGCCGAGTCGGTGCGTCTGATGGCTGCCGTGAAGACGCGCACTCCCTCGGAGATCCAGGCCCTTGCCTCAGAGGGCGTAGTGCTCATCGGCGAGAATCGCGTGCAGGAGGGTGTCGAACACCTGGAGGCTCTCCCCCTGGAGGTACGAAGAAACCTGGAGGTGCATTTCATCGGGCGGCTTCAGGCCAACAAGGTCCGCAAGGCGCTGCTGGCGTTTCGGGCCATCGACAGCCTGGACAGCCTTTCGCTGGCCGAGCGCCTCTCCCGCATCGCCCGCGAGGAGGGCCTTGAACGCGACGTGATGATTGAGGTCAACCTGGGAGAGGAGTCCCAGAAGGGCGGCGTGGCGGCCGGAGATCTCCTCCATCTGGCGGAAGCGGTGCAAGCCCTGCCGGGCCTCAAGCTGACCGGCATCATGGGGGTTCCGCCCTATGGTAAGAATCCGGAAGCGAGCCGGCCGTTCTTTCGGCGCTTGCGGGAGCTGTTCGACGAGGTACGTCGGGCCATTCCGGAGGCGGGCGACTTCGGTCAGCTCTCCATGGGGATGAGCCACGATTTTGTAATGGCCGTAGAGGAAGGTGCGACGATGGTCCGGATCGGCACTGCCCTCTTTGGCCCTAGGAGGGCTCCATGACGATGCGAAAGCCCCTCTCTCCCATTGATATCCAGTCGGTCGAATTTCACCGAAGGCTCCGAGGCTTCGACCCAGAGGAGGTGCACCTTTTCCTTCAGACCGTGGCCGAGTCGTACCAGGCGCTGACGCTCGAGAACCACCAACAGGGCCAGGAGCTGGAGCACCAGAAGGCAGCGTTAGACGAGTTTAGGCACCGTGAAGACCTGCTTCGCGAGGCGCTCTACACGGCGCAGAAGCTCGCTGACGAGGTCAAGGCCCAGGCCGCCCGCGAGGCCCAGAGCATCGTACAGGAGGCTCAGGTGCGAAGCGAGGCCGTCCTTCAGCAGGCGCAGTTGAGAGCCCACCAAGTGGATCGCAGCATCCTGGACCTGAAGATGGAACGCGAACACCACATGAGCGCGCTTCGCGACCTCCTCCAACGCACCCAGGCGATCCTGGACGCCATCGAGGAGAACAAGGCTAAGGAGAACGTCGCCTCTTTCGGCCGGGACCAGGGCTGATGGACTCTTTCGACCTGCTCGTCGGCCCCATCGGCTGCCTAGTGCCCTGCGAAGGGCCCGCCCCCAGGGTGGGTCCGGCCTTGCGGGATCTGCCTACGCGCTCGGGGGCCGCCGTGGGTGTGCGCGAGGGGCGAATCGCCTTCGTGGGTCCCTGGGCCGAGGTGGCCGACGTGCGTGCCTCGATGCGCCTGGATGCCACCAATAGAACGGTCCTCCCGGGCCTGATCGATCCGCACACCCACGTACCCTTCCTGGGAGACCGCTCGGCGGAAGTCCGGCTGCGGCTGGAAGGCAAGAGCTATATGGAGATTGGACGGGCGGGAGGGGGCATCCTCAGCACCATGCGGAGCGTGCGCGAGGCGGGCGAGGAGGCCCTGTTCGCCGCCGCCTGCAACACCGCACGCGGCTTCCTCCGCCATGGGGTGACGACCTTCGAAGCCAAGAGCGGTTACGGGCTGGAACCAGGCACCGAGGAGAGGCAGTTGCGCGTCCTGCGCCGGCTCGATCAGAGGGGCCCTCAGCGAGTGGTCCCCACCTTCCTCGGCGCCCATTTCGTTCCTCCCGAGTTCAAGGAAGAGGCGGACCGTTACGTGGATCTCATCGTGGAGGAGATGATCCCGGCCATCGCCGCCGCCGGGCTGGCAAAATTCTGCGACGTCTTTTGCGAGGAGGGGGCCTTCACGGTGGAGCAGAGCCGCAGGATCCTCATGGCCGGACGTTCGGCGGGACTTCTGCCCCGACTCCACGCTGACGAGATCGAGGACACCGGCGGTGCGGCGCTCGCGGCGGAGGTGGGGGCCGTCAGTGCGGACCACCTGATGGCGGCCTCGGCGGAGGGCATTGCCGCCATGGCGCGGGCCGGTGTGTGTGCCACGCTCCTGCCAGGGACCTCCTTTTACTTGCGAAAGGGCTACGCGCCGGGCAGGGACTTCGTCGAGGCCGGCTGCCCCGTCGCCCTCTCCACCGACTGTAATCCAGGCTCTTCCTACACGACCAATCTCCTGAATGTGGCCGCCCTCGCCGTCTTCGGCATGGGGCTGATGCCGGAGGAGGCCCTCTGGGCCGTGACGCTGAATGCGGCCTACGCGCTCCGGATTCATGAGGAGTGTGGATCACTCGCGGTGGGCAGGCGGGCGGACCTGACCGTATGGGACGTCCCGTCCTACCTTCACCTTTTCTACCCGTACGGGGAGATGCCCCTGCGTGCTGTCATCTGCCAGGGCCGCCTGTCCTGGTCGTCCTCCCCGGTTCACGGACCGGAGGAGAGATCTTGAAGGAATCGGCCACTGCCCCAGGAGATGCAGAAACCAAGCCGGATCAAGGAGGAGTCATGAAGCGCGTCATCATCGTGCTGGCCGCCGGGCAGGGCACGCGCATGAAGTCACCCAGAGCAAAGGTCCTGCACCCCTTCATGGGGAGAACGATTCTCGAACACCTGCTGGAGTCCCTTCGCAAGATCCACGACGGCCCCCTCCTGGTCGTCGTGGGACACCAGGCCGACCAGATCGCCCCGCTGCTCGTCCCCTTCGAGACCGTCCCCATTCTCCAAGAACCCCAACGGGGAACCGGCCACGCCCTCATGATGTGCAGACCCGCGCTGTCGGAGATCGGCCCCTGCGAGGTACTCCTGGTGCCGGGGGACGCTCCCCTTCTGCCCGTCCCTGAATTGGACGCGTTCTGGAACATCTTCTCCGCAGAGGGGCACCCGCTCGCGCTGGTAACCCTGGAGATGGCCAATCCCACCGGCTACGGACGAATCCTTCGCAGCGCCGTGGGGACGGTTGAGGGCATCGTCGAAGAGAGGGACGCGACCCAGCCCCAGCGATCCATCCGGGAGGTCAACGCCGGCGTCTATTTTTTCCGGAGCCCGGACATCTTGGGGCTCCTGGACGACCTGCGGACCAATAACGTCCAAGGGGAGTATTACCTGACCGACGTGGTGGCGGAGCTGGGACGAAGCGGTCGGCCGGCGGCCGCCTTTCCGGCCTCCGACCCAGGCCTCTACAGGGGAATCAACTCACAGGAGGAGCTTGCCCTGGCCATCGGGCGGTTGAGACAGAGCCTGACGCGGGGCTGGATGGCCGCGGGAGTGACGATCCTGGATCCCTCCAGCGTCTGGATCGAGCCGGGGGTTCGCCTCGAACCCGGCGTCCTGCTCCATTCGGGCGTTCACCTGTGCGGTGAAACCCACCTCGAACGGAACGTCGAAGTGAGGCCCTATTCGGTGCTTCGGTCCTGCCACATCGGCGAGGGGACCCTCGTGCGCGAACACTGCGTTCTCGAAGGCACGCGGTGCGGGCCGGATTGCATCATCGGCCCCTTCTGCAGGACGCGGGAGGGTACCGTGGCAGGCGAAGGCGTCCACCTCGGGAACTTCGTCGAGACCAAGAAGGCCTCCCTCGGGGACCGCGTCAAGGCCAACCACCTCAGCTACTTGGGCGATGCCACCGTGGGCGGGGGCTCCAACATCGGCGCGGGAACCATCACCTGCAATTACGACGGGGTGAACAAGCATCCCACGGTCCTGGGGGAACGGGTTTTCGTGGGAAGCGACACCCAGTTCGTCGCTCCGGTGAAAGTGGGTGACGACGCCTACATCGGCGCAGGCACCACCGTGACCAAAGATGTGCCCGCCTCGGCCCTCGCCATTTCCAGGAGTCCCCAGAAGATCGTCGAGGGGTGGGCCGAAAGGAAGCGCGCCCGCTCCAGAGACCGGAAGCCTGACCACGCGTAGCGGCTCGTTTCGAGGGGCCGGGTATATAATCGGCACCGGAGGCGCGCATGTGCGGAATCGTCGGATACATCGGGGCTAAAGATCCCGTGCCCATCCTCATGGAGGGGCTCAAGCGCCTGGAATACCGGGGTTATGACTCGGCGGGCATCGCCGTGGTCAAGGACGGCGTGCTGTACACCGAACGTGCCGCGGGCAAGATCGTCAACCTGGAAGAAAAGCTGCGCCTGAAGCCGATCACCGGGGAGTACGGGCTCGGGCACACCCGCTGGGCTACCCACGGTCGCCCGACGGAGGAGAATGCTCACCCGCACACCGATTGCCACGGCCAGGTCGTCGTCGTCCACAACGGCATCATCGAGAACTACCTCTCCCTCAAGGAGGAGCTGAAGGGGAGGGGCCACCGATTCCGGACGGAGACGGACACGGAGATCGTGGCCCACATGCTGGAAGAGGAGGAAGGCGACCTTGAAACCGCCATACGGTCGGTCTGCCGCCGTCTCACCGGAATTTTCGCCCTGGCCGCCCTGGACACGCGAGATCCCGGAAAGATTGTCGTGGCCCGCATGGGCCCGCCTCTCGTGGTAGGCCTCGGGCGTGGCGAAAACTTCATCGCCAGCGACATCCCCGCCATTCTCCACCACACTCGGGACATGATCTTTTTGGACGACGGGGAGATCGCCGTCGTCTCCCGCGACAGCGTTCAGTTCAGCGACTTCCAGGGGAACATGAAGACCAAGACCGCCAGCCGGATCACGTGGGATCCCATCCAGGCCGAGAAGTCCGGCTTCAAGCATTTCATGCAGAAGGAGATCTTCGAGCAGCCGAGGGCCATACAGGACACGCTGGTCGGCCGGTACTCTCTCGACCGAAGCCAGGTGTTCATCGACGAACTCAACCTTCCCGCCGAGGTCGTTCGGACCCTGAACCGGGTGGTCCTGGTGGCTTGCGGGACCTCCTGGCACGCCTCGCTCTGCGGACGGTACATGATCGAGCGGCTGGCGCGCCTCCACGCGGAGGTGGATTACAGCTCCGAGTTCAGGTATCGGGATCCCATGGTGGACGAGCACACCCTCTGCGTCTTTATCACGCAGTCGGGGGAAACGGCCGATACCCTGGCGGCTTTGAGGGAGGCCAAGGGCAAGGGCGCCCACACCGCGGCCATCTGCAACGTGGTGGGCAGCATGATCACCCGGGAGGCCGAGGGTACCCTTTACACCCACGCTGGACCAGAGATCAGCGTCGCCTCCACCAAGGCCTTCACCACCCAGCTCGTTGCTTTGAACCTCTTGGCCCTCTATCTGGGACAGGCCCGCGGCACCCTCCCGGAGGGGGCAGCCGCGGATCACCTGCGGGCGCTTGCTCACCTGTCCGGCCTTGTGGAGCAGGTATTGGCGTTGGAGCCGCAGATCGAAGAGGCGGCCCGCCGATACCACCGGTTCAGGGACTTCCTCTACCTGGGCCGGGGGATCCAGTACCCCATTGCGCTGGAGGGGGCGCTCAAGCTCAAGGAGATCTCGTACATCCACGCGGAGGGGTACCCCTCCGGAGAGATGAAGCACGGCCCCATCGCGCTGATCGACGAGAACCTGCCGGTGGTGGCCGTGGCCCCGCGGGACGAGGTGTACGAGAAGCTGGTTTCCAACCTCGAGGAGGTCAAGGCCAGGGACGGCAAGGTGATCGCGCTATGCAACGAGGCGGACCAGAAGATCCGTGAAGTGGCGGACGAGGTCTTCCTGCTCCCCTCCGCACCCGCTCTCCTGATGCCCGTGCTGACCGTTGTTCCTCTCCAACTTCTGGCCTACCACATCGCCGTCACGAGGGGCTGCGATGTGGACCAGCCCAGGAACCTGGCGAAGAGCGTGACCGTGGAGTAACAAGGGGGCTGGAGCTAGAGAAGGAAGTTCCGCCTGGGTGCCAGCAGAAGCCTTTCAATATCAGATACTTCCGTGGGAATGTCGGTCATGATGGCGGAACCGGTCTCGGTGATCAGGAGATCGTTTTCGATCCTTACGCCCAGATCCTCACCGGCGATATAGATTCCGGGTTCGATCGTGATCACCACGCCCGGTTCGAGGGGCAGTTCATAGCTGCCGGGATCGTGCGCCTCGATCCCCAGATAGTGGCTGGTTCCGTGGAAGAAGTACGGAGCGTATCCGGCGCGGGCGATGTGATCCAGGGCGGCCGCATGCACTTCCCGCACGTATGCTCCGGGTTTGGCGGCCGCTACGGCGGCCCTGTGGGCCCCGAGAACCACCTCGTAAACCTCCCGCTGCCTGGGCGTGAACCGACCCGAAACCGGATAGGTCCGCGTCACGTCGGCGCAGTAGTAGTCCTTCCGGCACCCAATGTCGCAAACCACCAATTCACCCGAATCCATTTGGCGCCGGTTGCGCTCGTAGTGGAGCGTACAGGAATAGGGGCCTGACCCGATAATGCTGGGAAACGCTGGGGACTGGGCTCCGGAGGCGGTGAAGACATACTCCACGAGGGCCTGGATCTCGTACTCGAACTGGCCCGGCCGCAGGTGGCCCATGATCGCCGCGTGCGCCTTCGCCGTGATGTCCATGGCCTGCCGCATGAGGGCCAGCTCGTGATCGTCCTTGACCCTTCGAAGCTGGGCCACCAGCCGGCCGGCGTGCCGGACCTGGAGGTGCGGGTAGTGCCTCCGCAGGCGCTGGGCCAGAAGCTGAGAAACCCCCAGGGGGGCCAGAAGGGCATCCTCGGGACAGTCCACGTAGAGGAACTCAGCATCTCTGAGGGGACGCAACAGGGCCTCGTCCAACTCGTGATAGGCCGCAATGTTGGGATGGCCGGTTAGCCGGCTAGACTCCAGCCGCTCCGGATCGGGCTGGGCGGCGGGCGTGAGTCCACCCGCGGTCAGAGCCCTGCCCGTCCAGCGCTCCTTGGCTGGATCGGAGGCGGGGAGCAGGAGGATATCGGCGGGCTTGGCCAGGCTCGCGGTCATGAGCAGAGCCGCCCGTGAGACCTCCACACCCGTAAGGTAGAAGAAGTTGGGATCGGGCTCGAATTTCTTCAGCCCGCTTTCTTCCCCGGCGAGAAGGAGTGCAGCGGAAGGCCGCCCGCCCGAATCCCGAGCCAGGGTGGCAGCGAAGCGGTTGCGTCTCTCCGAGTATCGGTCCAAGGCGTCACTCACTTTTCGGGACCCACAACGGTTCCCAGATCCTATCTCGTTCCGCGTCGGCCGACGGACTCAGGCCTTGCTGCCGCCGATCTGCTTCACCGGTGCTGCCGGGGCCTCGGTCTTGCCGGCCATCTTCAAGGTCCCCTCAATGACACCGCCCTCCAGGACCGTGAGCGCGGGCGTGGTCATCTCCAGTTCGCCCATAATGCAGGCCTTCGGATGGACCTCAACCGCACCCTTAACCCGGATGGTGCCGTCCACGCGCCCGTAGACTACCAGCGCGTTGACCTCCACCTCTCCGGAGACTTTCCCTTTCTCGCCGATCACGAGCCGGTCCGAACGAAGGATTTTCCCTTTGAACTCTCCGTCCACCCGGAAGGTCTGGGTGAAGGACATGACGCCTTCGACGGTGACGCCCTCGCCCAGCATGCCACCGACCTGGACCACATCCGCAGGCCTCTTTGAGATCATCCTGTCCTCCTGAGATCGGCGTGGAACCAGTCGAAGAGGGTCTGGAGTTCCCCCTCGTCCCTGAACTTGACCGCCACCTCTCCGCCCTTGCCCCGCCGGCGGATTTCCACCGAGAAGCCGAGAAGCCGGGTGAGCTTGGCGGCAGCCTCCAGCGTATCCGCGTCCGGTTTCGGGCGTTTCTTGGCCGACTCCTTTGCTCCCTTCCGATAGGCCTCCGCCTCCCTCACGGAGAGCCCCTTGCTCAAGATGAGCGAAAGGAGTGCCTCCTGGTCTTCCCGGCGTCTCTGGGCCAGGACGGCCTTGGCGTGCCCCACGGAGATCACACCCTCCTCGAGCGCGCGCAGGGCGGTCTCGCCCAGATTCAGGAGTCGCAGGGCGTTGGCCACGGTGGCCCTTTCCTTGCCCACCTTTCGAGCCACCTCCTCCTGCTTGAGCCCCAGCTCCTCAATCAGCAGTTTGTAGGCCCTGGCCTCCTCCACCGGGTTGAGATCGGCCCTCTGGAGGTTTTCCACGAGGGCCAGCTCCACCATCTCTTCATCGACGGCCTCTTTGACGAGCACGGGGACGCGCTGCAGGCCCGCCTTCTGCGCGGCCCTCCAGCGCCGCTCCCCCGCGATGATTTCATACTCGCCGCCCGCCGGGCGCACAAGAATGGGCTGGAGGAGCCCGTTCGCCTCGATGGAGCGCGCCAGCTCTTCCAGCGCCCCCTCCTCGAAGTGGACCCTGGGCTGCCGAGGGTTGGGGCGGAGACGATGGACCTCCACCTCCAGCACCCGACGTGGCTCCGGCCCGGAGGGTCCGATGAGGGCGTCTAGGCCCCGCCCCAGGGCATTCTTAGGATTCATGGGCGAGAAACTCCTTGGCCACCCGAAGGTAGCTCTGCGCCCCTCGCGAGGCAATGTCGTACAGAATGACCGGCTTGCCGAAGGAGGGGGACTCGGCGAGGCGGACATTCCGGGGGATGTAGCTCTGGTAGACCTTGCGGCCGAAGTGGCGCTGAACCTCGCTGGATACCTGCCGTCCCAGGTTGGTGCGCTCATCCACCATGGTCAGGAGAACGCCACGCACTCCCAGGGTCGGGTTCAGGGAATTCTGGACCCGTTCGATGGTCTGGAGAAGCTGGGTCACCCCCTCCAGGGCGTAGTACTCGGCCTGAATGGGAATCAGCACTTGGTCGGCTGCCACCAGGGCGTTCAGGGTGAGCAGGCCGAGGGAAGGAGGGCAATCCACGAGAAGGTAGTCGTATTCGCTGCGAAGAGGTTCGACGAGCCTCCGCAGCACGAACTCGCGATCCTTCATGGACGCCAGTTCGACCTCTGCACCGGCCAGGGCGATCGCCCCAGGCAGGAGCCAAAGGTTCGGGAGCCCGCAGGCTACGATGGCTTCGGCTAGCCGGTGGTGGCCCGAGAGCACCGTGTACGCGTTGGCCTCGCTCCCGTCCCTGGAAAACCCAAGGCCCGAGGTGCAGTTGGCCTGCGGGTCGAAATCCACCAGCAGCACCCGCTTCTCGGCGGCGGCCAGCGAAGCGCCCAGATTGATGACGGTGGTGGTCTTGCCGACTCCGCCCTTTTGGTTGGCTACAGCGATGATCTGGCCCACGGGGTATCCTCCCACCCGTTTGTACCACATCGGGGGGGCAGGCTCAACGCCTTGTGGAGAATCGCGCGGCCCTGGGGCGGCTCAAGACGGACCGTCACGGTATGGGCGGCGCTTCGGATGTTCCACGTGGAACATCGCCGGATAGAAGCACGAGCCCATGCTGGCCTGTGGGGACGGGCTTGACGGCCAGGCCGATCTCTTCAAGCCACAGCCGGTACTCGGCCGCCCTGTCTCCTGCGCTCCACACCAGGATGCGTCCGCCCGGCGTCAAGGCCCGCACGAGCCGCCTGAGGGGGCCTTTCCGTAACCGCAGGCCCCGTATCGTTGCGGCGTCCCACTGCCGCTGCTTTCCAGCCAGCAGCGCCTCCAAGGTGGCCTCAACCACCTCGGTCTCCAGCGCCAGATGCCGTGCCGCCTCCCGCAGAAAGGCCGCCTTGGCCGCGTTGGGCTCCACCAGCGTCCAGCGGAGATCGGGGCGCTTCAACGCCAGCGGGATGGCAGGAAAGCCTCCTCCGCTCCCCGCATCGATCACCCTCCACCCCACTCGAAGCCACGGTTCGGCTGCCAGAGAGGGAAGCACACCCTTGGCCAGCGCCTCCTCCCGGCCATCGAAGGCGGTAAGCCCCGCTGCCCTGTTCCACTTCAGCAGGAGACTTAAGTACTCATCCAGCCGATCGGTCACGTCTCTCCCTTCGCGCCGCCTCCACCGTCAGGCGTACGATCGTTAAGGCCGCCGGCGTGACTCCGGGGATCCGGGCCGCCTGCGCCAGCGTCCGCGGCGCCACCGCCCTGAGGCGGTCGACCATCTCCGCGCTCAGCCCTGGCACCCCCTCGTATCGGAAGTCCTCCGGAATCCGCATGGAGAATGCGGCCAGCGTCTTTCTGGCCAACGCCTGCTCCCGCTCGCGGTACCCCTCTCCCTTGACCTCCGACTCCAGGTACAGTCCAATCGACCTGGGAGGCGGTTCAGCCTCCGTTAGAAAGGGAGACAGGTCGCGGTAGCTCGTTTCCGGTCTCGCCAGCAGGCGCTTCAGGCTGACGGCCTCGCCGTCCATCATCACGCTGTTTCGCGACACGTGCTCCAAGAGCGATCCCACCTTGCGTTCACGCGCTCGAATGCGCTCCTCCTCCTCAGGGCGGCGAAGGCGGTCGCCCTCCGTGAGCGCGCTCAGCCTACGATAGGCGCTGTGGCGATCGAGCAGGAGCCTGCATTCGGCTCTCGACGTAAACATCCGGTAGGGCTCGAGCACGCCCCTCGTCACCAGATCGTCCACGAGAACCGCGGCGTAGGCCTGGTCGCGGCCGGGCAAGAAGGGAGGTTCGCGGCGCAGGGCCCTGGCCCCGTTCAGCCCCGCCCAGAAGCCCTGGGCCGCCGCCTCTTCGTAGCCGGTGGTACCGTTGACCTGCCCAGCGAGGTAGAGGCCGCGCGCCGTCTTGGATTCCAGCGTCGGCTTCAGCCCAACCGGGTCCATGAAATCGTACTCGACGGCGTATCCGTACCTCAGGAACACGGCCTTCTCCAGGCCCGGGATGGCGCGCACGATGGCCTCCTGAACGTCCTGGGGCAGCGATGTGGATATTCCGTTCGGGTAGATCTCTTCCGAGTCTACCCCGTCCGGCTCAAGAAACACGAGATGGCTGTCGTGGTGGGGAAATTTGACTACCTTGTCCTCTATGGATGGACAATAGCGCGGTCCCGTACCCTTGATGATTCCGGAGTAGAGGGGAGAGCGGTCCAAGTTGGCCCGAATGATCCGCGCCACCTCGGGCGTGGTGCGGGTCACATGGCATACCCCCTGCGGCAGAACGGGAAAGGGATCGCTGTGAATCGAGAAGGGTTCGGGCTCATCATCCCCCGGCTGCGCGTCCAGAGCCTCCCAGCGTATGGAGCCCCTCGCCAGCCGCGGCGGCGTGCCGGTCTTGAAGCGCCGCATGGCGAGTCCGATCCGTGCGAGGGATCTCCCCAGGGCTTCAGCGGAGAATTCTCCCAGCCGTCCTCCCGCGGTGCGCTCCTGGCCCACGTGCATCACGGCGTTCAGGAAGGTGCCTCCGCACACTACGACGACTTTGCAATCCAGCCAACGTCCGTCCGCGAGGCCGACCCCCGTCACGGCGCCGCCCCCGAATCCCAGCTCGACGGCCCGCCCCTCGACGAGGGTCAGATTCGGCGTTCCCTCGAGAGTGCGCCTTATCTCCCGCTGGTAGGCCAGCCGGTCGTTCTGGCTCCTGAGTCCCTGTACGGCAGGGCCCTTGCTGGCATTGAGGAGCCTGAAATGGATCCCCGTGGCGTCGGCCGATTTCGCCATGACCCCGCCTAGCGCATCCAGCTCCCGCACGAGGTGTCCCTTGCCAATGCCCCCGATGGAGGGATTGCAGGACATCCGCCCGATGGACTCCACGGAATCGGTCACCAGAGCAGTGGCCAGGCCCTTCCTGGCCAGAACCGAGGCGGCCTCCACACCCGCGTGCCCCCCACCCACCACCGTCGCCTCGAATGCCAGCGTTTGAGCCACGGGCCAACCTCCCCCGCCTACTTCCCGATGCAAAATCGGGCAAAGATCAGGTCGTACAATTGCTCCCCACCGCTACCCCCCAACAGCTCATCCATGGCGCGCTGGGCGCGCCCCAGCCCCTGCAGGGCCACCTCTTCGGAGTAGCCGGCCCGCAGTGCTTCCATGGCCTCGCGGCAACCATCGGAGGCCCTTCGAACGGCCTCCACTTGCCGCTCGCACACCAGCGCCGGGATGCTTCGGGGCAGGGAACCTTCCATCCAGCGTTCGAGAAGATGCACGACTTCCTTCAGCCCCTCCCCCGTTCTTGCACTGACCCAGAGGGCTCCCTCCCGGCGCTCTCCACTCTGCGGAAGGTCTCGCTTGTTCGCAAGAATGCCGATCGGCGGCCTCTCTAACCCCGCCAGGAGGATTTCATCCTCGGAACCCCATCCTGCGGCCGCGTCGTAGACGAAGAGAGTCCCGTCTGCTTGCCCCGCGGTCTCGCGACTTCGCACGACTCCGGCGGCCTCCACCGGATCACATGCGGCGCGGACGCCGGCCGTATCCTGGAGGACCACCGGGTATCCTCCCACTTCGATCGATTCCTCGATGACGTCCCGCGTCGTACCCGGGTGCGGCGTTACCAGCGCCCGTTCCCTCTTGAGGAGGGCATTAAAGAGCGACGACTTCCCGGTGTTGACCCTTCCCACCAGGGCAAGCCGCCATCCTTCTCTCATGAACCTTACAGCCCTTCCATCTTCTTCCAGTCTAGCCAGCCTCTCCAGCAATCCCGCGATGCGATTTCGATCGGCTCCGCCGTCTCCCGTCTCTTCCGGAAAGTCAATCCGCGCCTCCCAATCGGCGCGCAGGGAGAGCAGCTCCGATCGGAGGTTGGCCAGGTCCTCAGAGAGTCGGCCGTGCAACATACCGCCGACTCGTACGGCCTGCGCCGCGGTCTCTGCCTCCACGAGCGCGTTAACGGCCTCCGCCTCCATCAGAGAGACTTTCCCGTTCAGGTAGGCGCGATACGAGAACTCACCGGGGAGGGCCACGCGCCCCCCGAGCCTTTCGAGGCTCTCCAGCCCACCACGCACGATTCCCCTGCCGCCATGCACGTGGATCTCGGCCACATCCTCTCCGGTCAGTGAGTGCGGGGCGGGGAACCACACGGCCAGCACCCGGTCCAACGGCTCGCCTGCGGCGCTTAGCAGCGTCCCGAGGCACAGGCGCCTCGGCCGCTCCATCGGCTCCACCCCTGAAGCCACGAAGGCCGCCCCAAGAAGGGCGGCCGCCGCGGAACCGCTGATTCGGATCACCCGAACAGAACCCCGTCCGGGAGGAGTGGCCTCGGCCACGATCGTATCGGTCAGGTCAGGCATGAGACGGCTTCGATGGCCCCTTTGGTGTCGACTTCCTGGCCTTCGCGACGGCCTCCTTCCTCTGGGCAACTTGCCTATTGATGATGGCCTGCTGTCCCATGGTCAGAAGGTTGTTGGCGAGCCAGTACAGGGTCAGCCCTGCGGGTGCCCAGAGGCAGAACCACGTGAACATGATCGGCAGGAACCACAGCATGAGCTTCTGCGGTCCCTCCATCCCTTGTGTGGCCGTCATCCTGGTTGACACCACCATGGACAAACCCATGATGATGGGCGCGATGTAGTACGGATCGGGAGACGACAGATCGTGGATCCAGCCGAAAAATGGGGCTCCCCTCAGCTCGATGGCCCGCGGCAGAAGCTCGAAGAGCGCGAAGAAGACGGGCATCTGGAGCAGCATGGGCAGGCATCCCCCCATGCCCGAGAGGGGATTGATGCCCTCGCGCTGGTAGAGGGCCATCATCTCTTCGTTCATCTTCGTGCGATTGCCCATGTCCTTGGGCAGCTTCTTGTACTTGCTCTTGATCCGGTCTATCTGCGGCTTGAGCCGCTTCATGCCCTCGCCCATCTCCTTCATCTTAACCATGGAGCGCTGGGTGAGAGGGTAAAAGGCCACTTTGATCACGAGCGTCAGCAGGAGGATGGCGATCCCGTAGTTCCCGCTCAGGGCGTAGAGTTTCTTGAGGCCCCACAACAGAATCGCGCAGAACGGACCCAGGATCCCCCAGTCGGTGAGCTTGTAGAAGTGGTCGCCCATGCCGGAAAGCAGGTGCCATTCCTTGGGGATGAGGTATAGCTTCCCGCTCCCCGGAAATCCAACCACGAGGCTGATGTCCGAATCCGTCGGATGGACCTTCTGCTCCTCCGGAGTCAGCCATTGGGTCTCCACCTTGGCCCACGGCATCGGCGAGTCAGGAGCGAAGATCGCTCCGAAGTAGTTGTCCGTGATCGCGGCCCACTCGATGGGTCCCTTTGCGCCCAGCTCGTTGACCGTCGTGCCCTTCTCAGCGCTGACCTTTCCCCGCACGATCTTTTCGAAGCTCCCGCCTTCCGACACACCCACGTATTCCTGCTGGTAGTACCTGTTTTTGGCTTCGCTCGCGAGCAGTCGGCCAAACCCCGGGCCCCAGACCAGCGGAACGGGATCCAGCGGCCGCCCAGCCTTAAAGGCCTTGACCGCAAAATCCACCGCGTACCCCGACGACGGGAGGTCCAGTTTCTTTTCAACGGCATCTCCCTTGCCGTCGGACCAGCTCATGTCGAGGGACGTCCCTCCGCCCTTCCGCTCCGTCTGTTCCACGTGGAACAGGGCGGAATTGACGAGCTCGTCGTAGGCCTTGTCCCCAGTTTCAATGGCGAGAGGCAGACTGCCCGTGGCGGCCGACAGAGGCGACACCAGGTCACTGGCCTTGCCTCCCTTTTCCTTGTATTTGAGGAGCAACACCTGGCCCAGAAGGGCACCGCGGTTCGTCACCTGCAATTCCAGGTCCCCGTTGGCCACCGTATAGTCGCGCGCCGTACTGTCCGCTACGGGCTGCCCGCCGCCCGGCAGCACCGCAGCCGGTGCCTCAACCGGCTCCTTCCCCTCCGGCTTGCTTGCCACCGCCGCCTTCTGTGCCGGCTTCGCCTCCGCGGGCACCTTGGCTGGAGGCGTGGACATGAAGTACGCCCACGCGATAAAGATCACCGCCATGATCAGCGTGGCCCAGAGGATGTTCCTTCCGCTGTGCGGGTCGTCCTGTCCCAGTTGCTCCATCTACTTGCTCCGTTTTCCGGCCGGCGCCGGCACAGGGTCATATCCGCCATCGCAGAAGGGGTTGCATCTCAACACGCGCCGCATCCCCATCCACCCGCCCTTGACCGCGCCGTATTCGGATATGGCCCGATAAGTGTATTCCGAGCACGAGGGGTAAAATCGGCAGGCCCTCCCCAGCCAGGGGCTCAAGGTCCACTGGTAGAGTCGGATCAGGAGGAGCATCACGGCTCGCACGGGGGATATCCCTCCACAGCCAGCCGCGCGCTTATCTTCTCGAATGCGTCCAGGACGTCTTGGTGGCTCATGTCCGAAGCGGACCGCTTGGCATTCACGATCAGCACGCACCCCTCCGGCAGCGTCTGGCGCGTCTTCCGGAAGACCTCCCTGAAGAGGCGCTTCAGGCGGTTTCGCGTCACCGCCTTTCCGACCTTCTTCGGCACCGTGCACCCAAACCGCCGTCGTCCGCCCTCTCCAGGCCGGGCGTAAAACACCAAATGCGCGGTGTGCATGGGCTTACACCGCCGATAGCTCTCCAGGTATTCGTGCCGCTTTCGAACCCTGTCTTCTTTTCGAAAGGATCCGGTCCGGGGCGTTACGCAGGCGTGAGACGCCATCTCCCTTTCGCCCGCCTACGGGCAAGGACTTCTCGTCCGCCCTTGGTAGCCATGCGCGCACGGAAGCCGTGCGTCTTGGCTCGGCGATGCCTGTTGGGCTGGTAGGTTCTCTTCATGAGCCGTTCTCGCTCTCAGGGGGGGTCACGAGGGGGTCCGCGCTGCCTTCGCGGCCACTTGCAACCGAATCAAGGCCTGTTCCAGGGCAATCTGCTCCTGGAGAAATTCTGCATCGGGGTTCTTCAGCCGCTTCTCCGCAGAGGCCTTCGCCTCCCGGGCTCTCTCCACGTCGATCTCCTCGGCGGGTTCGGCGATGTCGGCGAGCACCGTAACGCGGTCCGGCAGAATCTCCACGAATCCCCAGGACACGCAGAGATACCGCCACTGGCTTCCAACCCTATATTTTATTTCACCAATCTTGAGCGAAGTCAAGAGCGGCGTGTGGCCCGGCAACGCTCCGAGATAGCCCAAAGTGCCCGGTAACACGACCTCGTCGATCACCTCGCAGACGACGTTTCTTTCCGGAGTGACGATGTTCAGCGTGATCTTCGTGGGCAACGTGAATTGTGCCATCGCCCCTTACCCCTGCTTGGCCAATCGTTCGGCCTTCTCCATGGCCTCTTCGATGGTCCCGACCATGTAGAAGGCCTGCTCCGGCATGTCGTCGTGCTTCCCTTCCAGGATTTCCTGGAATCCCCGAATGGACTCCTGAACCTTCACGTACTTTCCCTTCATGCCCGTGAACTGTTCGGCCACGTGGAAGGGCTGAGAGAGGAACCGTTGGATCTTCCGCGCCCGGGCCACGATGATCTTGTCATCTTCGGACAGCTCATCGATGCCCAGGATGGCGATGATGTCCTGAAGATCCTTGTACTTCTGAAGAACGCCCTGCACTCCTCTCGCAACCGCGTAGTGCTCCTCTCCCACCAGTCTCGGATCGAGGACGCGCGACGTGGAGGCGAGCGGGTCCACCGCCGGATAGATGCCCAGCTCCGTGAGCTGCCGCGAGAGAACCGACGTAGCATCCAGGTGGGCGAAGGCGGTGGCCGGCGCCGGATCGGTCAGGTCGTCCGCGGGCACGTAGATGGCCTGCACTGAGGTGACCGACCCCTTCTTCGTCGAGGTGATGCGCTCCTGCAGCTCGCCCATCTCGGTAGCCAGGTTCGGCTGGTAGCCCACCGCCGACGGCATGCGTCCGAGTAGTGCGGAGACCTCCGAACCCGCTTGCGTAAAGCGGAAAATGTTGTCGATGAAGAGCAGCACGTCCTGCCCTTCCACGTCCCGGAAATACTCCGCCGCGGTCAGACCGCTGAGCCCCACCCTGAGCCTGGCCCCGGGCGGCTCGGTCATCTGCCCGTAGATGAGAGCCGCCTTGGACTTCTGCCAGTCACCTGGGGTGATGACCCCAGATTCCGTCATTTCCAGCCAGAGGTCGTTGCCTTCGCGCGTCCTCTCGCCCACGCCGGAGAAGACCGACACGCCGCCGTGGTGCATGGCCACGTTGTTGATGAGCTCCATGATGAGCACCGTCTTCCCTACCCCGGCGCCTCCGAACAGTCCCGTCTTGCCGCCCTTCAGGTAGGGCTCAAGAAGGTCCACCACCTTGATGCCCGTTTCAAACATCTCGGCGGAGGTGGCCTGCTCTTCAAAAGAAGGGGCCGGCCGATGAATCGGAAAATGTTCCTTCGTGTCCACCGGGCCCAGATCGTCCACGGGCTTGCCCAGAACGTTGAGAATTCGCCCGAGCGTCTCCTTGCCCACGGGGATCGTGATGGGAACGCCCAGGTCCAGGGCTTTCATACCCCGCACCATGCCGTCGGTGGGCTCCATGGCCACACAGCGCACTCGTCCCTCGCCCAGGTGCTGGGCCACCTCCGCCGTGACGTCGATGGGCACCGAGGCGTCAAACCCTTCCGCGTTGATGTGCACGGCGTGGTAAATCTCCGGGATGTGCTCCGCGGGGAATTGGATGTCCACCACGGGCCCGATGATCGCAACGACTCTTCCTTCAACTGGCATGTCCGCCTCTCCCCATCACCCGAGGGCCTGGGCCCCGCTCACGACCTCGATGATCTCTTTCGTGATCGCCGCCTGCCGAACTCGGTTCGCGTACAGCGTAAGCCGGTCGATCATGTCCCGCGCGTTGTTGGTGGCGCTCTCCATGGCCGTCATGCGGGCGCCGTGCTCCGCCGCGGCCGACTCGAGAACGGAACGATACACCTGGAACGCCACGTGCCTCGGCAGAAGCGTCTCGAACAACTCCCGCTCGGTAGGCTCGTACAGGTAGTCCTCCATCACCGTGGGTTCCTCGAAGGTGAGCCGCGGGATGGGCAACAGCTTCTCAGTCACGATCCGCTGTGCGATAACGCTCTTGAATTCGTTGTATATCAGATAGATGGCGTCGACCTTCTTCTCCGTGTAGACTCCGATCAGATACTCCGCCATCTCGCTGGCGTCCTCATACCGGATCTTGTTGAAGATCCCAACCCAGCTCTGGGTGATGGTGAATTCCCGGCGGCGGAAGAACTCCCGGCCCTTCCTACCTATGCAGGCCAGCGTGATCTCCCTGCCTTCCTGAGCGAGGTCCCTCAGAAACCGGCCGGCATGGCGTTGGATATTGGTGTTGAACGCGCCGCACAGGCCCCGGTCCGCCGTCACCACCACCACCAACACGCGCTCCTCCGGCCGCACGTCGAGCAGCGGGTGGACGCTCTGTTGCGCCCGGCTGGCCAGCGAGTTCAGGACTTCGAGCATCTTGTTCGCGTAAGGCCTCGCCGCAAACATCCGCTCCTGGGACCGACGCAGCTTCGCCGCGGCCACCATCTTCATGGCCTTGGTGATTTGCTGCGTGTTCTGCACCGAGCGGATTCGGCGCCTAATGTCGCGCAGGTTGGGCATGGCTCACTTCGCTTCCCGTTCTTTCACGTACTGGTGCTTGAAGGACTTCAGAAGCTCGTCCAACTGGGCGGTCAGGGTCTCGTCGAGCACCTTTTTCTCTCGCAGGGCGTCCATCCACGCCTGGCCGTTCAGGTCCAGGTGCTTGTAGAGCCCGGCCTCGAACCTCCGGCACTCGCTCACCGCCAGGTCATCGAGCCAGGCGTGCGTGCCCGCGTAGATGATGGCGATCTGCTTGATCACGTCCAGCGGCTGGTACTGGTCCTGCTTTAAGATCTCGACTAGGCGCGCACCACGGTTGAGTTGCGCCTGCGTACCCTTGTCCAGGTCCGACCCGAATTGGGCGAAGGCAGCCAGCTCACGATACTGCGCCAGCTCGAGGCGCAGGGTCCCCGCCACGGATTTCATGGCCTTGATCTGCGCGTTTCCTCCCACGCGGCTCACGGAAATCCCCACGTTCAGGGCCGGGCGGACGCCCTGGTAGAAGAGGTCGCTCTCCAGGTAGATCTGGCCGTCCGTGATGGAGATGACGTTCGTGGGGATGTAGGCCGACACGTCCCCGGCCTGCGTCTCGATGATGGGCAGGGCCGTCAGCGATCCGCCGCCCTGCTTCTCGCTCAACTTCGCCGCGCGCTCCAGCAGGCGGGAGTGCAGATAGAACACGTCGCCCGGGTAGGCCTCGCGGCCCGGCGGACGCCGGAGAAGCAACGAGATCTCGCGGTAGGCCGCGGCGTGCTTCGAGAGGTCGTCGTACACGCAGAGCACGTGACCGCCCTTGTGCATGAAGTACTCGCCGATGGCGCAGCCCGCGTACGGGGCGATGTACTGAAGCGAAGCCGGTTCCGAGGCCGAGGCCGACACCACGATGGTGTGCTCCATGGCCCCGTAATCCTCCAGCGTCTTCACCACCTGGGCGACCGTAGAGCGCTTCTGCCCGATGGCCACATAGATGCAAATCACCCCTTTTCCCTTCTGGTTGATGATGGTGTCCAGCGCCACGGCGGTCTTACCAGTCTGCCGATCGCCGATGATCAGCTCGCGCTGGCCTCTGCCGATGGGAATCATGGCGTCGATGGGCTTGAGGCCCGTCTGCAGAGGCACCTTGACGGGCTCGCGTTGGACGATGCCCGGGGCGATCCTCTCGATCGGGTAGCGCTCGGTGGATTCGATGGGCCCCCGGCCGTCCTGCACCAGCCCGATGGGATCGATGACCCGTCCGATCATCCCTTCGGTCACCGGGACCGACATGATCTGTTTAGTGCGGCGGACCTCGTCGCCCTCACGGATCTTGTCCGTCTCGCCCATGAGCACGGCGCCAACGCTGTCCTCTTCCAGGTTGAGGGCCATGCCGAACATGTCGCCCGGGAAGGCGAGCAGTTCGCCGGCCATGACCTTCTCCAGACCGTAGATCCGGGCAATGCCGTCGCCCACGGAGGTCACGTAGCCCACCTCCGCCACGTCCAGCTTCGTTTCGTATCCTTCGAGCTGGGCCTTCAGAATCCTGCTGATCTCGTCCGTCTTGATCATGCTCGCCTACCCCTTCACGAGATCCTGATGCACGGACTTCAGGGCGCCGGCAACGGACCCGTCGTACACGGTTGACCCCACGTGAAGCTGAATGCCCCCCAATAGCTCGCTGGAAACCCTCGCCTCCAGTTCCACCGTGCGCCCGAAGATGGACGCCAGCCGGGCAGACATCTCCTTTCGCGCTCTCTCGTTCAGGGGCCGAGCGGACACGACCTGCGCGCGCTGGACCCCTGCCTTCTCGTCCCTGATGACCGAAAAGGCGGCCACCATCTCCTCCCACTGGCGGAGGCGGCGGTGTTCGATGGCCAGGAGCACGAACCGGATCGAGACGTCCCTCAGCCCCGACCGCTTGGCCAGCTCCCTCACCAGCCGTCCTTTGACATCCGCGGGAATGCCCGGATTCTCTATCACCCGACCCAGCTGGGGAACCTGCTCCAGCATGGCCCCGAAGGCCTTGAGGTCCGCAAGGACCGCGTCCACGGGCTCCGCCCCGAGGTTGGCAAGGAGGGCCTGCGCGTACCGCTTACCGATGCTGCTCATGGCTCTCCTCCTCCAGCAGCCCCAAAAACTCACCCTGGAGCCGCCGCTCATCCTCATCGGTGAGGTTCTGGGCCAACAGCTCCCTGGCCATTTTCACCGCCATATCGGCGGCGAAGGCCCGGAGGTCTCGCTTCGCCTCGAGCACGCGCCGTTCCATCTCGGCGCGCGCTTCCTCTCCGATGCGAACCCTGGCCGCCTCGGCCTCTTCCAGAACCCTGCGCTTGTCCGCCTCCGCCGATTCCTTGGAGGCCTGCTCGATGGAGGCCACCTCGTCTCCGAGGCGGGCCATCTTGTCCTCCACCTCCTTGAGCCGCGCCAGCGCCTCTTCCTTCTCTTTGAGCGCCTTCTCCAGCAGCGATTGGATCTCCTTAGCCCTGGATTCGAAGAACTGAGGGGCGGGCCTCCTCAACAGGTAGATGAACAGCCCCACCACCAGCAGGAAGTTCACGATCTGCCAGGCGATCATGGGCACGTGCCAGATGGGGGCCATCCAGCCCCCTTCTCCCCCATGCCCCTCGGAGGCCTCCTGGGCCATCAAAGCCATGGCTGGGAGCCAGAGCAGGACCGCGAGTGAAAGCCTCTTGATCATGCCGTCACCTCCCGGCCGAGAAGCTTGGAGGCCAAGGCCTTGGCGAACTGAGGGATCTGTCCCTCCAGGTCCCGCTTCACCGCGGAGACGTTCTCGGTGAGTTCTCCCTCGGCCCGCTGGAGCTCCTTTCCCACCTCGGCCTTCACTTCGCCCAGAACGCTGCTGCGGTATTCGTAAGCCTCGTTCCGGGCCTGCTCCTTGAGGTGGGTGGCTTTGCGGTGAGCTTCCAGAACGGCCTGTTCGTACTCCGTGAAACGCTTGGTCAGGACGTCCTTGGATTGATCAGAAAGGGTGCCCGACTCACGGACGCGCTTTTTCCTCTCTTCCAGCACCCGCTGGACCGGCTGAAAGAAGACCTTGTTCAACAGGATACCGTACACCAGGACCATTCCCATGATGATGGGAATATGCCAGTAACTCTTCATCAGCTCTTCGAGCACGGTCAATCCCCCCCATGAACGGTCGGGCCAATCAGAGGGTTCAGCCTAGCAGATTTCCCACGGGGGGTCAAGAAGTTCTGGGCCACCTTTTCTTTTCACCCAGAGAGAAACGGGGCGCCCGTTTGACGCGGCCTCGAGCCGAGGCTACACTGCCGCCCTGGGCGGTTAGCTCAGCGGGAGAGCGCCTGCCTTACAAGCAGGATGTCACTGGTTCAAACCCGGTACCGCCCACCAGCCGCCACACCCTCAGCCCGTGACGGCAGTTTTACGTCGCGACGCACGTGTTGCGGCGCCGAGCGTCGCTTCGGCGCCTCGGCCTAGCCGCCGCCCACGAATTGCACGATCTCCAGCCTGTCGCCTTCGGCCAGGCGGGTCTCCTCGTAGGCGGCCTTGGGGAGGATGGAGCCGTTTCGCTCGATGGCAACGCGCTCCGGGGGAAGCTTCAGCTGCTGAAGAAGGGCCGCCACCGTGAGACCCTCTTCGAGGGCCACCGGGGAACCGTTCAGTGTGAGGGTCATCGCGGGCTTCTCTTGGTGATGAGGGTTTTGGTCTGGAAGCTGCCCTGCGCGTGGGTTACCTGGATCACGACCACCGCGTTGCCCTCCACGGGGGGGAGGAGAAAGGAGGCGTTGCACAGCCCATCGGGACCCGTGCTTCCGCGGAAGAGCTCCGCGCTGTGCCCGTCGCTCGCCGCCAGGCGGACCGATACCGACGCCCCGGGCAAGGGAGTCCGCGTGATGTCGGTCTGGACCTTGAGATGCACCCAACCCCGTTCGCCGGCCACGTAGGGGGACTGGTCCAGGATTTCCGCCACCAGTTTTTCCCCCTCGCTCTCGCTCGTCAGATACTCGAGGATGACCTCATCCAGGCTCTTCGAGGAGATGAGTCCTTGTCCGAAGGTCTCCACGGGCTCCTTGGAATACTTGCCCAGCTTGATATCCACCACGATGCGGCGGTGCTGTTGCTCGAGCAGCGCGGCCAGCTTGGCCTCCTCATACCCCTGCTCCACCAGCTCTTTGTAGGATGTCTTTTTCGATGCGAGGATCTCTCCTCCCGCGTAGATGAGGGTCTCGATTACCGGATTGTCCAGCCCGCGGTCCTCGGTCTGGACGTGATAGACCTTGCCCTTGTGCACGACATCCTGGTTGAATCCAGTGATCATGGCGGCCACGCATCCTTCACGAGGACTACGATACGCAAAGAGGCCCAGCTTCTCAAGGCCTCAGGCCAGCGGTTCGAGCCTCGCCGTGAAATGCCGGAGGAAGGGGGCCTCCTCCACGATGCGGAAGCCCCTGCAACTGGACGCGTTTCGGACGATCTCCCCGGCCACGTCGGCTACATACCCCAGGTGGTTGTCGGTGTAGACCCTCCTGGGCACGGCGAGCCGCACCAGCTCCAGGGCGGCGGGGAGGAACCGGCCATCCTTCCCCGTCTTCCCGAACATGAGCGAGCCGATCTCCACGCCGCGTACACCGCCCTCCAAGTAAAGCGCTGCCGTGAGGCTCTGGGCGGGGAATGCATGGGCGGGAACGTGCGGCAGGATCCCACGGGCATCCAGGTAGACGGCGTGCCCCCCCGTGGGCTCCAGGATGGGTACGCCCTGGGCCTTGAGCGCCTCGCCGAACCTCGCAATCTGCCCGATCCGGGCCTCCAGGTAGTCCTCTTCCTGGACCTCCGCGAATCCTTGGGCGAGGGCCTCCAGATCCCTTCCGGCGAGGCCTCCGTAAGTGGGGAACCCCTCCTTGAGAATCAGCATCGACTTGAGCCGCGCGGCCAGATCTCCGTCCCTAAGCGCGAGGAAGCCACCGATGTTCCCGAGGCCGTCCTTCTTGGCGCTCATGGTGGCCCCGTCGGCGCAGGCGAACATGGCCGCCACGATCTCGCGGATACTCATGTGCGCGCATTCGGGCTCCCGCTGCTTGATGAAGTAGGCGTTCTCGGCGAAGCGGCAGCAGTCCAGGAACAGGGGGACGCCGTACCGCCGGCAGAGATCCCCCGTGGCCCTGATGTTGGCCAGGGAGACGGGCTGGCCGCCCCCCGTGTTGTTGGTGATGGTGATCATGCACAGGGGAACGGACTTACTCCCCTTCTCCTTCAGGAGGGCTTCAAGGCGGTTCAGGTCCATGTTCCCCTTGAAGGGGTGGTCGAGGTGGATGTCCCTGCCCTCCGGAATCACCAAATCAACCGCCTCGGCTCCGAAGAACTCGATGTTGGCCCTCGTCGTGTCGAAGTGGCTGTTGTTGGGGATGCTGATGCCGGGCCGGGCGATCTGTGAGAAGAGCAGGTTCTCGGCGGCCCGGCCCTGGTGCGTGGGGAGCACGTACTCCATCCCGGTGAATCCCCGCACCGCCTCGTAGAAGCGGAACCACGAACGGGCCTGTGCGTAAGACTCGTCGCCGCGCATGAGGGCCGACCACTGCTTGTCGCTCATGGCCCCGGTCCCCGAATCGGTCAGGAGGTCGACGAAGACATCCTCGGCCCGCACCATAAAGAGGTTGTAGCCGGCCTCCCTCAGGATGCGCTCGCGCTCCTCCCGTCGAGGCAGGCGGATCGCCTCCACCATCTTAATCCGGTACGGCTCGGGCCAGTTTTTCATCGGATCCCCCAAATAGAATTCGCTTCAGGAACTCCCCGGTGGGCGACGATTGCACGTTCGCCACCTCTTCCGGCGTTCCGCAGGCGACCAGGCGCCCGCCCTCTTCCCCGCCTTCGGGGCCCAGTTCGAGCACCGCGTCGGCGCTCTTGATCACGTCCAGATTATGCTCGATCACGACCACCGTGTTCCCTGCCTCCACCAGCCGCTGCAGAACGTTGAGCAGATGTCGCACGTCCTCGAAGTGGAGGCCCGTCGTGGGTTCGTCCAGCACGTAGAGCGTGTTTCCGGTGGCCCGCCGGCTGAGCTCGCGCGCCAGCTTGATCCGCTGGGCCTCGCCCCCCGAGAGGGTCGTGGCCTGCTGGCCCAGGTGAAGGTACCCCAGACCCACGTCGGCCAGGGTTTGGAGCTTCTTCCGGACAAGCGGGATCTTGTCGAAGAACTCGAGGGCCTCGCTCACGGTCATGTCCAGCACCTCGGCGATGCTCCTTCCCTTGTACCGCACCTCCAGCGTCTCCCGGTTGTAGCGCATGCCCTTGCAGGTATCGCAGGTGACGTAGACGTCTGGCAGAAAGTGCATCTCGATCTTGAGGACCCCGTCCCCTTGGCAGGCCTCGCACCGCCCCCCCTTGACGTTGAAGGAGAAACGGCCGGGCCGGTACCCCCTGGCGCGACCCTCGGGCACCTGCGCGAAGAGGTCGCGAATGGGCGTGAAGAGCCCTGTGTAGGTGGCGGGGTTGGATCTCGGCGTGCGTCCGATGGGCGACTGGTCGATCTCGATGACCTTGTCCACCCTCTCCCATCCTTCGATGGAGCGGTGGATGCCGGGCATGTCTATGCTGTGGTAGATCCGCTGCATCAGCCCCTTGTAGAGGATGTCGTGTACGAGGGTGGACTTGCCCGAGCCGGACACCCCGGCCACCACCGTGAACACGCCGAGGGGAATGCGCACGTCCAGCCCTTTCAGGTTGTGCTCGCGGGCTCCGAGCACCTTCAGCCACCCGGTGGGCCGCCTCCTCGCGGCGGGCACGGGGATGCTCCTCCGGCCGGCGATGTAGGCGCCCGTCACGGACCTCGGCGCGCTGCAGAGATCTTCGATCCCACCCTCAGCCACCACCTCTCCCCCGTGGATGCCGGCGCCAGGGCCCAAATCCACCACGTGGTCCGCCGTGCGGATCGTCTCCTCGTCGTGCTCCACCACCACGACTGTGTTGCCCAAGTCGCGCATGGCCATGAGCGTGTCCAGCAGGCGCCTGTTGTCCCTTTGGTGGAGGCCGATGGAAGGCTCGTCCAGAACGTAGAGCACTCCCGTCAACTGGCTGCCCACCTGCGTGGCGAGGCGGATCCGCTGGCTTTCTCCACCCGAGAGGGTGGTGGCCGTCCGCGAGAGCGTCAGGTAACCGAGTCCCACGTTGTCCAGGAAGGAGAGCCGGCTGCGGATCTCCTTCAGCACCATCCTGGCGATCTCCTGGTCCCGGTGCGACAGCTCCAGCTCGGACAGGGCCCGCCGCGCCTCCCGCACGGACAGATCGGTGAGCGCCGCGATGGTGTGCCCCCCCACTTTGACCGAGAGGGCTTCCGGTTTCAGCCGCTTCCCACCGCACGCGGGGCAGGGAGAGGTGGACATGTAGGCCTCGATCTCCTCCCGGGAGGCATCGGACTTGGTCTCCCGGTACCTCCGCATGAGGTTGGGGATGACCCCCTCAAAGGCGTGCTCGAACTGGTAGCGGTTCCGGTCCCGCTGCACGTCGTAGGCGATCTTGCGGCCGTTGCTGCCGTGCAGGATGACCTGCCGGGCCTCTTCCGGGAGTTTGCACCAGGGGCTCTTCAGGGAGAAGCCCATGTCCCTGCCCACGCCTTCGATCATCTCGCGATACCAGAAGCCGCCCTCCACGGGCCAGGGCACGACCGCCCCTTGAGCGAGGGAGAGGTTGGGGTTGGGCACGATCTTGGCCGGATCCAGCTCCATCTTGACGCCCAGCCCCGAACACTCGATGCAGGCCCCGTGCGGGCTGTTGAAAGAGAAGAGACGCGGTTCCAGCTCGGGAAGAGAGGTGCCGCAGGTGGGACAGGAGAGCCGCTCCGAGAAGAGCATGTCGCTCTCGTCGGACAGCCTGTGGACCACCACCAGTCCCTCCCCCTTCTGCAGGGCCAGCTCCACCGATTCGGTCAGGCGGCTCTGCACACCGGGCTTGACCACCAGGCGGTCCACGAGAATCTCGATGGTATGGGCGCGGTAACGCGCCAGATCCAGGTCCTCCTGAAGGTCCAGCACCTTTCCGTCCACCCGGGCGCGGACGAACCCCTCCTTGAGAAGCCCGGCCAACAGCTTCCTGTACTCGCCCTTGCGCCCCCTGACCACCGGCGCGAGGACATAGATCCGCTCGCCCTCCGGAAGGGAGAGGATCTGGTCCACCATCTGCTGCACGGTCTGGCTCTCGATGGGCCGGCCGCACTGGGGGCAGAAGGGCTTGCCCACCCTGGCGAAAAGCACGCGGAGATAGTCGTAGATTTCCGTCACGGTCCCGACCGTCGAGCGGGGATTGTGGGAAGTGGATCTCTGCTCGATGGAGATGGCCGGCGAGAGTCCCTCGATGGAGTCCACGTCGGGCTTCTCCATGAGATCGAGGAACTGCCGCGCATAGGCGGAGAGGGACTCCACGTACCGGCGTTGGCCCTCGGCGTAGAGCGTGTCGAAGGCCAGCGAGGATTTGCCGGATCCCGAAAGGCCCGTGATGACCACGAGCTTGTTCTTGGGGAGGGTGACGTCCAGGTTCTTCAGGTTGTGTTCCCGGGCGCCCTTGATTCGGATGAGGTCCATGGGCTCGCGCATCCTCCGAAACCTTCTTTCTATCACGAAGATGCGGCCCTGCCAAGACCCACGGGGTAGCGTCCGCACCCCTTTGGATCAACGGGTGCGGGCGCCGCCTTCTTCCAGGGGCCCGTGCTGGCCGGCCCCGGCGCTGAGGCCGGGGCCGGCTTCGAAGGAGTGGGAGTGAAGGCGAGCAGGGTTCAGCGGGTCGGTCGGATGTGGATGGAGCCGTTCACGGTCTCCACGCTCACCGTCTGGCCGCCGCCGTTAAGATCGCCGAAGAGCTCGTGCTTGGATTCGCTGAGTCCTTGGATCTCGGTCGAAACGCCACCGTTGACGTTCTCGGCGGAAAGGTGCAGGGCCGCATCGGGGGAGAGGGCGAGAGCGATGCTCCCGTTCACCGTCTCCAGGTGGGCCTTTTCGGGGGAGTGCGACAGGATCTGGCCCTCGATGCTCCCGTTGGTGGTCGTCACCTCTCCGGCGTTCTGGGCCTTGAAGTGGACGGTCCCGTTCACGACGGCGGCATCGATGCGGCCGCAGGAGAGCGCGTTGACCTTGCCGTTGGTGGTCTCGCAACTGATGGCCGAGGCCGGGACATCCGCCGTGATGGTGCCGTTGACCGTGGTGAGCTTGGCCGCGGTTCCCTCCGGAATGGCCACGTCAAAGGTCACCGCCCCGCTGAAGCCGACCCCCGCCAGGAAGCCGGCGCTCTTGGGATAGTGCGTCTCCACGCTGACCCCCTTGCCGGTGCCCGTGACCTCCACCTCCAGCTTGGCCAGTCCCTCCTTCGCTTTCTCCTCGCTGAAGGCCTGGACACGTTTGATGGCCACGATGTGCACTTCGCCGGATTTCCCCACGGTGAGGGTGATGGAGCCGTTGATGTTGTCGAGGGCAAAGGTTCCCCCGGCCGGCATGGGGACGGTCCTCTCCACGCGCTCCTCCGCGGAGGAACCCAGGATCTGCTGGGCGCACCCCGCCAGCACCGACATGACCGAGAGCGCCGCTATCCCAACCGCTATCCGTCTCATGCGAGCACCTCCACCATCACCTCAATTTCATTTAACGGGAGAGGGGCCGCCAAGGTTTCACCCTCATCTCGATTCCTGGCGGCAGGTCACCTTGGAGCCAGGAATGGCTTTGCGCTACACTGCGTAGGGAGACGAGTGCGCGGACGTTGCCGTGCCCAACCCCGTGGCTTTGGCCGCCGGCGTGCCTGGGCCGCTCAAAGGTTGCAGGTGTTCCAGACGAGAGTCTTTTTCCCCATGGAGAGCTTGCCGATGAAGAGCAGTGTGGTTCGAACCGTGACCCTTACCCTTCCCCTGGTTCTTGTCATCGCGGCGGCCTGCCAGAAGGCGCCTGCTCCCGCCGGGAGCGCCGCGGAAAACAAGCCCGCGCCACAGGCCGCACCCTCCGGCCAGGAGCAGGCGCCGACGGCGGCACAGCCCGCCGCATCGCCCCTCGAAGCGGAGATGCAGAAAGCCGTCATGACTTACATTCAGACCGTCCGCCACGTGAATACCGACAAGATGACGGTGACCGTCGGCGACATCAAGGCCGATGGAGACAAGGCCACCTGCACGGTGTCCTACGGCCTCAAGGAGGGCCAGATGCCCCCCATGGTCTACGTCTACGACCTCACCCGCCAAAACGGGACCTGGACCGTCACCGCCTCTCGCCCCAAGGGAGGCGAGGGCCACGCCGGAGAGACGAACTCCGGAGCCGGACTGCCGCCCGGCCATCCCTCCGTGGGGGAGGCACCGCCCCCCATGGAACCCGCCCACCAGGCTCCGGCCACGGCCGCCAAGTAACCGCCGCGCAGGGCACCGGAGGGGGACCGGTCGTCCCCCTCCGACGCTTCCTCCGCCCACAAATGGCCGTACTGGCTCAAGAAACTACGGAAAGAGATGTTCGATGGCCTCCGACAGGGTGGCCACCGGAGTAAGGGCCATTGGACCGGATGCGGGCTCCAGGCGCCTGGCGTCGGAGGCCGGCAAGACGCAGCGCCGAAAGCCGAGCGCGGCCGCTTCGGCGATCCGGGGCTGGGGAGACCCGACGCCCCTCACCTCCCCCGCCAGCCCCACCTCACCGAAGGCCGCCAGGTCTGAAGGTAGGGCCACGCCGCGGTAGGCCGAAGCGACCGCGAGGCAGAGCGGCAGGTCCAGCGCAGGCTCCTCCACCTCTACGCCTCCCACCACGTTGACGAAGAGGTCCCGGTCTCCCAGGGTGATGCGCATGGAGCGTTCGAGGACCGCCGAGAGGAGCTGGACCCGGTTGCGATCCAGCCCCAGGCTCATCCTCTTGGCCAGGCCGAAGGCGGATGGTGAGGTGAGCGCCTGGATCTCGAAGAGCAGCGGCCGCGTGCCCTGGAGGGAGACGCCGATGACGGAGCCCGGAACGTCCACGGGGCGGTCCGCCAGCAGCGCCTCCGAGGGGTTCTCCACGGCCTTCAGCCCCTCCGTGGTCATCTCCATGAGCGCCATCTCGGAGGTGGCCCCGTAGCGGTTCTTGTGGGCCCGGAGCGCGCGCAGGTGCCTGTATCGCTCCCCCTCCAGGTAGAGCACCGTGTCCACCATGTGCTCCAGGGCCTTGGGTCCGGCGATCATGCCCTCCTTGGTGATGTGCCCGACGAGGAGGGCGGGCATGGCGCGCCGCTTGGCCGCGTCGATGAACCGCGCCGAGCTCTCCCGGACCTGGGCCAGGGAGCCGGCCCCCCCCGACAGGCTCCCGACCGAGCTGGTCTGGATGGAATCCACCGCCAGGACCGCCGGTGCCAGCCGCTCCACCTCGGCGAGGACGGCCTCGACGGAGGTCTCCGCCATCAGGTGGAGCCGCTCGCCGGAAATACCGAGGCGGTGAGCCCGCCCGGCCACCTGGGCCAGCGATTCCTCACCGCTGGCGTACAGGACGGCCCGCTCTTTCGCCAGTTCGCCGAAGATCTGGAGGAGGAGGGTGGACTTGCCCACGCCGGGATCGCCGGCCAGGAGCACCACGCCGCCCGGGAAGAGCCCGCCGCCGACCACCCGATCCAGGTCCGGCGAACCCGTGCCGAGCCTCCGGCCCTCCTCTGGGTGGACCTCCGCGAGGCGAATGGCCTGCGCCGGGGGCTTGCCCCTGGCGGAGCGAACCGGCTCCGCGCTGGTCTCCTCCACCAGGCTGTTCCACTCGCCGCAGCCGGGGCAGCGCCCCAGCCACTTGGGGCTCTGCGTTCCGCAGGCCTGACAGACGAAAACGGTATCGCTTTTCATGGCCATGGCCGGGGATGTTCCCGGCCTCCCGCCTCAGCCCTTTTTCGCCGCCGAGTAGATCTCCCCCGCGATGATCACGGCCAGCACGGCCCCCTTCAGCTTCATGCCCAGGAAGGGGCTGTTCTTGCTCAGCGACTTGATGTCGCCCGGGGCGAGACAGGTCTCCTTGCGGAGGGAGAAGATCGTGAGGTCGGCGTCGGCCCCCTCCTGGATCCTGCCCTTGCCGTCCAGCCCGAGGAGCCGGGCGGGCGCCGAGGAAAAGGCATCCACCATGCGCTTGAGGGAGATGCGATCGGTGCGCACCAGCCGGTCCAGGGCCAGAGGCACAGCAGTCTGGAGACCGATAATGCCGTTGGGAGCGCGGTCGAACTCCACCATCTTCTCTTCATAGGCGTGCGGGGCGTGGTCCGTGACGATGGCGTCGATGGTCCCGTCGGCCAGCCCCTCGATGACGGCGTCCACGTCATCCTGCTCGCGGAGGGGCGGGTTCATCTTGGCGTTCGTGTCGAAGCCGAGCACCGCCGCCTCGGTGAGGGAGAAGTGGTGGGGGGTGGCCTCCGCCGTCACCGGCACCCGCTTCTTCTTGGCTGCGCGGATGGCCTCCACGACGAGCCTGGTGGAGACGTGGGCGATGTGGACCCGCTGGCCCGTCAGGCGCGCGAGGGTGATGTCCCTTCGTGCCGGGATGGATTCGGCCTCGGCGGGGATGCCGTGGAGCCCAAGGCGAACGGAAACGGGGCCCTCGTTCATGACGCCGTCGCCCACCAGCTCCAGGTCCTCGCAGTGGTCGATGACCAGCATGCCCAGGGAGCCCGCGTATTCCAGGGCGCGGCGCATGACGGCGGAGCTGGCCACGGGATGGCCGTCGTCGGACACGGCCCGAACGCCCGCCTCCCTCATCTCGGCGTACGGAGCCAACTCCTCGCCCTTGGAGCCCTTGGTGACCGCCCCGATGGGATAGACACGGACCGGGCTGCACGATCGGGCCCTGTCGAGGATGTACTGCGTCACCGAGGCGTTGTCGTTCACGGGACGCGTGTTGGGCATGCAACAGACGCCCGTGAAGCCTCCCACCAGAGCGGCCGCGAGGCCGCTCGCGATGGTCTCCTTGCGCTCGAATCCGGGCTCCCGGAGGTGGACGTGCATATCGATGAATCCCGGGGCCACCACCATGCCCGTGGCGTCGAAGACCTCCGCTCCCTTTTCCGGGATCCTCTTCTCCACGCGCGCGATCCGGCCCCCGTCGAGCAGGATGTCCAGCGTGTCGTCGGTGCCCGACTGCGGGTCGACCACGCGTCCGTTCTTAATGAGCCGCTTCATCTTCGCTCCCGCCCAGAAGAAGGTAGAGGACGGCCATGCGCACGGCCACTCCGTTCTCCACCTGGTCCAGGATCACCGAGTAGGGACCGTCCGCCACCTCGGAGGCCATTTCGACGCCCCGGTTGATGGGGCCAGGGTGCATGACGATCACCTGTTTGTCGGCCAGCCTCAGGCGCTCCTCGGTAAGCCCGAAAGTCTTGTAGTACTCGAGCAGGGAGGGGAAGAGCCCCTTGGTCTGCCGCTCCATCTGGATTCGGAGCATCATGACCACGTCCTTGCCTCCGAGCGCGCGTTCGAAGTCCGTCGTGGCCGTAACCCCCAGGCTCTCCAGGTGCGGCGGCATGAAGGTCGCCGGCCCGCAGACCGTCACCTTGGCCCCCATCTTGCTCAGGAGGAAGATGTTGGAACGCACCACCCGGGAATGGCTGATGTCGCCGCAGATGAGGACCTCCAGCCCCTTGAAATCGCCCTTCTTCTGCCGGATCGTCATGGCGTCCAGCAGGGCCTGCGTGGGGTGCTCGTGGGTGCCGTCGCCCGCGTTGACCAGGGCCGCCTTGGTGAACGGGTGGATGAGCTGGCAGGTGCCGGGGCTCGCGTGGCGGATCACGTAGCAATCGGGCTGCATGCGCTCCAGGTTGAGGACCGTATCCACCAGCGTCTCGCCCTTCTGGAGGGAGGAGGTGCTGGCCGAGAAATTCAAGGTGTCCGCCGAGAGGCGTTTCTCCGCGATCTCGAAGGAGGAGCGGGTGCGCGTGGAGTTCTCGAAGAAGAGGTTGACCACCAGTTTACCCCGCAGGGCGGGGACCTTCTTCAGGGGCCTCCTCGACACCTCCGACATCTTCTCCGCCGTGTCGAGGATGAGGGCGATGTCCTCGGCCGAGAGCTCCTCGATACCCATCAGATGCTTGTGCGAGAAGCTCATGGACGTTTTCCCTCCGAACCCGCTCGCGCGGCTGATGCCGTGCTTTCCAGGATGAGGGCGTCTTCCCCATCCGTCTCCTTCAGGAGCAGCTCCACGTGGTCCTCCCTGCGCGTGTTCAGAGAGAGACCGACGTAGTCGGCCTGGATGGGCAATTCCCGGTGTCCGCGATCCACCAGCACGGCGAGCTGGACCCGCGCCGGCCGGCCGAGGTCCACGAGAGCATCCAGCGCCGCCCGCACGGTCCTTCCCGTGAAGAGCACATCGTCCACTAGGACCACCGTTTTTCCACTGATGTCGAAGTCCACCTGGGTTCCCCTGAGAACGGGCGCCGCTCCCACCGTCGAGAAATCATCCCGATAGAGGTTGATGTCCAGGCTTCCCACGGGGACCCTCGCCTTTTCGGCCTTCTCGAGCAGCCGGGCGATGCGCTGGGCCAGCGGGACACCCCGCCGGTGGATCCCGATCAGCACCACCCCTTCGCACCCCTGAAGCCGCTCCGTGATCTCCAGCGCGAGGCGCCCGAGGGAACGCTGGATTCCCGCCGCATCGAACAGAGTCTTGCGCTTCATCGGCACTCCTCGAAAAGCGGGGCGATGGACGCGGGACTCAAGGAAACCGGAGCCTTCCCGCTGGAACCGATACCCGCGTAGAAACTCTCTGGCCGTGAGCGAGCAACCCCGTGACCATGCCCCAAGCGCCGGCAGTGTAGCCCGGCAGTGATGCCCTGTCAACGCGCCCCAGGCCGCGGACCCGAGCCGTTTCAGGCCACCTCCGGGACTCCTTGACTCCCGAAAAACGGCGGTGCTATTTTTTCGTCTCCGGTGACCGGTTCGCCGAAGGGAGCGTTCTGTAAGGAGTGATCATGGCCAAGGGTACGGTGAAGTGGTTCGACGAGAAGAAGGGCTACGGCTTCATCACCATGGACGAGGGCAAGGACGTCTTTGTTCACTACAGCGGGATCATCGGCGACGGATTCCGGAAGCTGACCGAAGGGGACCGAGTCACCTTCGAGGTCAAGGAGGGCGGCAAGGGCCCCCAGGCCGATCAGGTGCAGCTGCTGCAGGAGTGACGCTGCTCCGCATAGAGTGAAGTCACGAGACGGGAGGGGCGCCAGCTCCTCCCGTTTTATGTTGGGGGATGGTGGCCACCACCCTTCGCCTCACCGACTCGCCTTCTCGCTTGAGATTCTGCAGAGTCGGCGGATTCATCTCTGTCCCCCTGTCATGGTGCCGCCGTCGCCCGCCCCAGAAATCTCAAGTGGCAAAGCGTAGCCTTGTGGGGATCGCGGCCTCCCCTCCTCAGCGCGCCGGACCATGGCGAGGACCATTCCCTGGATCCCGTCGGGTGCAGAGCGTCGAGAACCGGAATGGCTTTCAGCCGGGGTGCGGCTCGAAGAACAACCGTGCGATGTTGGCGGCCGTGAGGGCCATATCCTGAAGTACACTTTCCAGTTATTTCCCCACGAACATCCTTCGACTTCAACATTTATCAAGCTACCACCACCAACAGATTTTCCCCGGCCGCCCGGGTGCGCTCCCTGCGCCAAAGCTTCCCTTCCAAGGCCAACGATGGGCAAAATGACTACCCTCTCTTCTGGGTTCTCTGGAGGTATTCCAGGCCCTTCCGCGGGCATATCGACAGGCCCTTCCAGCCGCAAAGGTCCGCGCCGCTCTTTAAAGCTGCGGTAGATTAGGGCGCTCCTGAGGCTTGGAGGATCAGGGATGATCGGCTTAGGCGGCCGATCGAGAATTCAGGCCCTCCCGAAGCCGCCCAACCAGCGAAGCAGGGCGACCCGGCGCGGATTTTCATAGATGGTCTGGATGTAATAGACGTTGGCGGCGCGCCTCGCCATCTGCACGAAGGCGGGATAGGGGTGCACGGTCTGCGAGATGTCCATGACCTTGAGCCCCATCCTCACCCCCAGCACGAGCTCCTGGAGCAGATCCCCCGCGTGAGCCCCCACCATGTGGGCCCCCAGCAACCGGCCCCGGCCGTCCGTGATTACCTTGGCCACGCCGCCCGGCTCGTTTTCGATGACGGCGCGGTCCAGGTGGTCGAAATTGTAGCGGAGGACGAGATGCTTGATGCCCCGCTCCTTGGCCTCGGCCTCCGTCAGTCCGCAGTGGGCCACCTCGGGATCCGTGAAGGTCACCCACGCCACGGCCCGGAAGTGCATGCGCTCCAGCAGGAAGGGCAGAAGGCGGCTGCGGATGATGTTTTTGACGCAGACTCCGGCCTCGTGCTCGGCCATGTGGGTGAATTGGTAGAGGCCGTTGCAGTCGCCGATGGCCCACACCCCTCTCCGCGTCGTCTGCATGGTGTTGTCCACGGTGATCCCGTGCCGGTCGAAGGCGACCTCGGCCCTCTCCAGCTCCAGGCCCTCCACGTTGGGGGCGCGGCCCGTGGCCACCAGGATCTCCTCCGCTTCGACGCTCTCCTCCCGACCGTCTTTTCCCTGGAGGACGAGGGCCTTTCCGGACTTCGTCCTTTCCGCACGAACGGCCCTGCGCTCTCCAAGAAAACGGGCGCCCTCCTTCACCAGGATGTCCAGAAGGAACCGGCCGGCCTCCGGCTCTTCGCGGGGCAAGAGGCAGGCGTTGGATTCCACCACCGTCACGGACACTCCCATCCGTTGAAACATCTGGGCGAACTCCGTCCCGATGGGTCCCCCTCCCAGGATGAGCAGCGACCGCGGAAGGGTTTCGATCTGAAGGGCCGAACGGCTGTCCAGGAATCCGGTTTCCGCCAGCCCCTCGATGGGCGGGGCCACGGCGTGAGCCCCCGTGGCGATCACCACGTGGCGTGCGGGCAACTCCCGCCCCTCCACCCCGATCCGGTTCGGACTCAGGAACCGGGGCTGTCCGAAGAGCACCTCGACGCCCTGGCTGCGGAGAAATTCCTGCGTGTCCTGGTGGGTCAGCGTGTCCTGGACCTGCGCCACATAGCGCCGCGCGGCGGCGAAGTCGAACCGTACCGGACCCACGCCGATCCCCACTCGTCCGACCGATCGCACCTCGTTGAGCATGCGAGCGACGTGCAGAAAGCTCTTGCTGGGCACGCATCCCCACGTGATGCAGTCCCCGCCCAGGGCCTCCTTCTCGACGAGGGCGACCCGCGCACCGAGCCTGCCCAGCCCCCTGGCCGCGGCCAGACCCGCCGCGCCAGCCCCCAGGATGACCGCGTCGTATCGCGCCATGACGCCTCCGCTCCCGTCTCTCGCGGCCTTGAACTGCCGCGGCCCTAGCCCCGCATCGCCGCGCGGGCCGCCGCTTGGACGACGCCCGCGCCTCGTGCGGCTATTCCCCGTCGGCAGCCGCCGCCCGCTTGTCCTCTGAGTCCCGGTCGAAATGGGGAAGCTCATCGGGAATGGGGATGGAGATTTCGACGAATCCGGCAAACTCACCCTTCCGGTACCACGGCAGTTGATGGATGATCTTGCGGCGCCCGTTCTTCCGAATGGTGTAGTGGTTGGGCTGCCGCACTTCGTAAAGCCGGGCGGTCTTGGTGCGCGCAGGCTCGGGGTGACAATCCAGGACCTGGGTGCCGAGCAGCGCCGCCCCCCCATCTCGCGCGAAAGACTCCAGCGAGTAGGCGTTCATCTCCACGATGACCCCATCGGCGTCGGTCACGGTGATCGCCGCCGGAAATTCCATGGCCCACTCCCCCATTCGGTGCTCCATGACCGCCTCCGCCGAAGCTCATATTCTACCCCAGCCCCGGCTCGTCCGGACCATCGGAATCGGCGATGGTGAGCCCCTCCTCCCGCGGCTGTTGCCGGGGTTGACCGCACCGACACACGCCCCTTGACTCCGCTCCCGAGGTGGATATACTTACCGGTAGGTAGGTACGGTTTAAGGCCGTCGGCCGAAGGGGATCGATTCGTGAACAAACCGCCAGAAAAGGCGCCGCCCGATCCAGGAGCCCGAGATCGCCTGCTGGCGTCGGCCATCGACTGCTTCGATCGAAAGGGATACGCCGCCTCCAGCGTCAGGGAGATCGTGGAGGCCGCGGGGGTCACCAAACCCGTCCTCTACTACTACTACGGAAGCAAGGAGGGGATCTTCAACGCCCTGATGCGGCAGGCCATGGATCAGTTCGACGAGCTCCTCGATCGGGCCTCCCATTCTGAAGGTTCGGCGCGGGACCGCATCGAGAGACTCTTCGGCGAGGTGTTCCACCTTTTCAAACGGAGCATCCCCCTGGTCCGGGTGATGAACTCCATTTACTACGGCCCCCCCCAGGGGGCGCCGCGTGTGGACGCGGACCGCGTCCACTTCGCCTTCCAGGAATGGGTCAAGAAACGACTCGTCGAGGGCCGGAACGCCGGAGAGTTCAAGATCGCGAAGACGGAGGATGCGATGTGGGCGCTGATCGGCGCCCTCAACGTCGCCACGGAGCTGGAGCTGTGCCACCCCGATCTGGCACTCACGCAAAAGGACCTGCAACGCGTGGTCGGCGTGGTTTTCGACGGGATCGCCTCGGAGGGGGGGAAAGCTCCGCGGCGTGCGGCAAAAGGGAGATAGGGAGGGGGACTTTTCCAATGAGATCAATGCTTCTTGCTGGGGCGGCGCTGGCCGCCCTGTGGGTCGTGGCGGCCTGTTCGCAGTTCGCCGAGCGAGGGGGCTCCCAATCCAGGCCACCCGTGGCCGTGGAGACCGAACGCGCCGCCGCGGGTGATTTTCTGCAGTCCGTTGAGGTGGTGGGCACTCTGGAGCCCAGGGCCCAGGCGGCCGTCAAATCAGAGGTCACGGGCACCGTGACCGAGGTGTTGGTCACGGAGTGGGTTCCGGTGCGCAAGGGCCAGGTGCTCGCGCGCCTGGACCAGCGCGAGAGTAGAGCCCAGCTCCTACAGGTCCAGGCCGAGGCGGCGAGGGCCGAGCGCGAATACGGGCGGGCGCTCAAATTGAAGGAGGCTGGCCTCATGACCGGCCAGGGCCTGGAGGACGCCCAGACTCAGCGCGAGACAGCCAGGGCTCTTAAGGATCTGGCGGCCACCAAGCTGGACAAGCTGATCGTGCGCTCACCCATGGACGGAATGGTGTCCTTCCGCGGCGTGAGCGCGGGCGACCGCGTGGAGAGCATGGGCGGCGGGCCCATGTTCCGCATCGTGGACACGCGCAGATTCGACCTCACGGTCCTCGTCCCGGCATCCACCATCCACCTCGTCAGGGTCGGCCAGCCCCTCTCCTTCACCACCGAGGCCGTGCCCGCAAGGACCTTCGAGGGAACGGTTTCGCACATCAACCCGGCCGCCGATCCGGTCAGCCGCACGGTGGCCGTCCAGTCCGACGTGCCCAACACCACCGGGGAGCTCAGGGCGGGCCTCTTCGCGAAGGGATCGATCCTGTGCGGCAACCGCACGGGGGTGCTCCAGGTGCCGCGCGAGGCCCTCTTGGCCTGGGACCTGCAGGCGCGACGGGCCACGGTTTTCGTGGCCGCGGGCGGCGTGGCGAGGCGACGAGAGATCCGCACGGGTGCCGTCTCCGGCGGCCAGGTGGAAGTGGCCGAGGGGCTGGCGCCCGGTGAGGAGGTCGTGACCCGCGGGGCCTTCGACCTCCAGGATGGGGACAGGATCCTGGTCCGGTCGGAGAGGGGGAGCTGAGATGTTCCTCTCCAACCTCTCCATCAAGCGGCCGGTCTTCGCGACCGTGCTCATGCTCACCCTGCTCACGCTGGGCCTCTTCTCCTATCGCCGTCTAGCGGTGGAGCTCTTCCCGGATATCGAGCTGCCCATCCTCTCCATCCTCACCGAGTTCCCAGGCGCGGCCCCGGAGACCGTCGAGCGGGAGGTGACGAAGAAGATCGAGGAGGCGGTAAACCCCATCCCGGGCGTCAAGCACGTCTACTCAACCTCGCGCGAGGGCCTCTCGTCGGTCATGGTGGAGTTCGAGCTGAACGTCAAGATCAACGAGGCCTCGCAGGAGGCGCGGGCCAAGATCAACGCCATCCGGAACGACCTGCCGGCGGCCATGAAGGAGCCCGTGATCCAGAAGCTGGACATCGCGGGCATGCCCGTGGTCTCGCTCGCCGTGCGCTCCCAGACCCTGAGCCCGAGGGATCTCACCACGCTCGCCGACCGCAAGATCCGGCGCCGCATCGAGAACCTGCCCGGGGTGGGCAAGGTGAAGCTCGTGGGCGATTCCAAGCGCGAGGTCCGCGTGGACGTGGACCCCGACCGCATCCAGGCCCTGGGCATGGGAGTGGACGAGGTGGTCTCCGGCCTGGCCGCGGAGAACGTGAACACTCCCCTGGGACGCCTGAACCGCGAGGGGACTGAGACCCCCCTTCGGATCGAGGGCAAGCCGGACGCCGTGCCCGCCTATGCCTCCATGGTGATCGCCCAGCGCGGCGGGCATCCGGTCACCGTGGGCGAGGTGGCGCGGGTCACGGACGGCATCGAGGAGCGGCGCTCGCTCGCCCTCGTCAACGGCGTGCCCGCGGTGGCCATCGACGTGCTCAAGCAGTCGAAGGCCAACACGGTGGCGCTGGCGGACGCCGTCAAGCGGGAGATCGCACGCCTCCAGCCCGAGCTACCCGCCGGCACGAAGATAGACCTCATCCGCGACAGCTCCGGGTTCATCCGCGAGTCCGTCAACGACGTGCAGACGACGCTGGTCCTAGGGGGCCTGCTCACCATCCTCATCGTCTTCTGCTTCCTCAACTCCTGGCGCTCCACGGTGATCACGGGCCTCACGCTCCCCATCAGCGTCGTCTCCACCTTCATCGCCATGTACTTCTTCGGCATGACCCTGAACGTGATCACGCTCATGGCGCTCTCGCTCGCCATCGGGTTTCTCATCGACGACGCCATCGTGGTACGGGAGAACATCGTGCGCCACCTGGAGCGCGGCGAGGACCACTTCACGGCGGCCCGGGAGGGCACGGCGGAGATCGGCCTGGCCGTCATGGCCACGAGTCTCTCCATCATCGCCGTCTTCCTGCCCGTCGCCTTCATGAAGGGCATCATCGGGCGGATCTTCTACCATTTCGGCATCACCGTGGCCTTCGCCGTCCTGGTCTCCCTCTTCGTCTCCTTCACGCTGGACCCCATGCTCTCCTCGCGCTGGGTCGACCCGGACATCGCGCGGAAGGGCCGCCGGCACGCTGTGGCGCGCGTGCTGGACCGGTTCAACGGCTGGTTCGAGAGAACCGCCGATCGGTACAAAGCCGTCATCGGCTGGGCCCTGGACCATCGCAAGACCGTCTTCGCCGTGGCCGTGGTCGCGTTCCTCGCGGGCCTCGTGGTCCTGGGAACCCTTCAGGGGGAGTTCTTCCCGGGCTACGACCACGGCGAGTTCCTGATCCGCCTCAAGACGGCCCCCGACGCCTCGATCCTCGAAACCGAGGACCGCCTCGTGGCCGCGCTGAGGGTCCTCTCCGGCTACTCCGAGATCGAGCACACCTACGCGGCCGTCGCACCCGCCGACACGGACACCGTGCGCGACGCCCAGGTCTACGTGAAGCTCAAGGACAGATCGGAGCGCAGCCGCAGCCAGGCGACTCTCATGAAGGATGTTCGGACGCGCATGGAGCAGATCCCCGGCATCCAGGTCTCGGTCCTGGAGGACCCGGACAGCTTCCAAAAGCCGCTCCAGGTGCTCATCCAGGGGGACGAGATCCCCAAGCTCAAACGCTACGCGGCGGAACTCAAGCGGGAGATCTACAAGGTGCCCGGCATCGTGGACCTGGACGCCACCCTCGAGCAGGACCTGCCGGAGTACCGACTGGTCGTGGACCGGGAGCGGGCCGCGGCCCTCGGCCTGGGCACGGCGGCCCTCGTGCACACCATCGGCGCCCTGGTGGGAGGCCAGGTGGTCTCCACCTACGAGGACGAGGAGGGCGAGGCGGTGAACGTGCGGGTGCGCCTTCCCGAGGCTCTCCGCACCGACGTGGGCCAGGTGGGCGACCTGCGCATCGCCGTGCCCTCGGCCGACGGCGTCGCCCTCGTCCCCATCGCCGATCTGGTCCGGGTGGAGCGCGCCGTCTCCCCCTCCGAGATCAGCCGCCAGGACCTGAGCCGCCAGGTGGTGCTCAGCGCCGACCTGGACCACCTGCCCCTGGGCACGGCCAGCAGCGCCGTCATGAAGGCGGCCTCCCGAATGCACTGGGAGCCGGGCTACCGCGTGCGGATGGCGGGCGACACGGAGGTCATGATGGAGAGCTTCGGCTACCTCCTCGAGGCCCTCGTCCTGGCCATCATCCTCGTCTACCTCATCCTCGCCGCCCAGTTCGAGTCCTTCATCGACCCGCTGGCCATCATGCTCTCCCTACCGCTCTCCATCGTGGGCATGGCAGGGATGCTGCTGCTCACCGGCGACACGGTGAACATGATGTCGCTCATCGGGCTCATCCTCCTGATGGGCCTGGTGACCAAGAACGCCATCCTCCTGGTGGATTACACAAAGATCCTGCGCCGCAAGGGCATCTCGCGACGCGAGGCCCTCGTGACGGCCGGCCGGACGCGGCTGCGCCCGATCATGATGACCACCCTGGCCATGATCGCGGGCATGCTTCCCCTCGCGCTGGGCATCGGCCAGGGCGCCGAGATGCGCGCTCCCATGGCCCGCGCCGTCATCGGCGGGCTGGTCACCTCGACGATCCTGACCCTGCTCGTGGTCCCCGTGGTCTATACCATCCTCGAGGACCTGGGCGCTTGGGTGCATCGGAAGTGGGCGGGGGCGCCCGCCGTGGAGAAGGAGCCACAGCCATGATCGGCGAATCTGCCACGAAGAAGCGGTGCTGGAGAGCTGGGGAGCAGGAGAGCTGGAGCATGATTCGCACTTCGGCGGCAGTCATGCTCATGGTGGTGGCCGCTCCCTTCCTCGCCCAGGACGCCGTGAAAACGCTCACCCTCGACCAGGCCGTGGCCATCGCCATGGAGCAGAACCGAGACGTCCAGCGGGCCGAGGAGTACCAGAAGTGGGTGCGCGGGAAGTATGTGGAGGAGCGTGCGGCGGCCCTGCCCCAGCTCTCTCTGACGGCTTATGGCGCCCGGAACACGGATGAGAGCCTGCTCGGCCTCTACCCCAAGGACCTGAGGGCCTTCTTCCCCGCCACCCAAGACCTCGCCGGAGCGGAAATCTCCCTTTCCCAGGCCCTCTACACCTGGGGCCAAGTGGGCGCCGCCATCCGGGCCGCCAAGGAGGGCATCGCCGACGCCGCAGACCGATTGGAGAAGGCCCGCCAGGACGCCCGCCGTGACGTGACGGCGTCGTTCTACGACGTCCTGCTCGCCAAGGAGATCCTCGCCATCGCCGGGGAGAACTTCGCCCAGAAGGAGCGGCACCTGGACGAGGCGCAGAAGCGGTTCGCCCTCGGGACGGCCACCGACTACGACGTCCTGGCCGCACGGGTGGCCGTCGAGAACGCCCGCCCGGCGGTCATCCGGTCGGCCAACGACGTGCGCACGGCCCGCGAGAAGCTGCGCTTCCTCCTCGCGGATCCGGCCACCGAGATCGACGTGGACGGTTCCCTGGGCGCTGAGCCGATCTCCCCTCCTGCCTACGGCGAGGCCGTGGCCGCGGCCTTCGCCCATCGTCCGGACCTGAGGGACCTGGAGCACCAGGCCGCCATCGCCCGCCACCTCGTCACGATCGCCAAGGCAGGAGACAAGCCCCGCCTCGATCTCCAGGCGGGGTACGGCCGCCGGCAATACTGGATCCAAAACGTGACGACCCAGGGCGACCTCTGGAACGCGGGCCTCTACATCCGATTCCCCTTCTTCGACGGCCTGCGCACGAAGGGCCGCGTGATGCAGGCGGTGAGCGACCGGACGAGCCTGGAAATCCAGACGCAGAAGGTACGCGATTCGGTCTCGCTGGAGGTGCGCGTGGCCTCTGACGCACTGACCGAGTCCGCAGAGGTCGTGAAGGCCCTCGCGGGAACGGCGGAGCAGGCCGAGCGGCTCCTGGGCATGGCGGAGAAGGGCTTCGAGTATGGAGTCAAGACCAAGCTGGACGTGGACGACGCCCAGCTCAGCCTCATGCAGGCCCGCGGCAACCTGGCCCGCGCCCGGCGCGACTACCTCGTGGCCAGGGTCAATCTCCTGTGGGTTCAGGGGCTACTGACGGAGGAGGTGCCGACCCATTGATCTCCCCCAATGCCGGCATCTTCCGGGGTGGCACAAGGCGCACCCGTTAAGCTCGCATCCCAGGACACGGCCAGGCGGGCCGACCCCATCGAACGCCCTGCGGGCTATCCCCGCCAGCTAGCCTGAAAGAGACAGGCGGCCCGGCCGTCCAGGATGCAGTCCGGGTGGGTCACGGTGACCCGTTCCTTGCCATTGAGCTCGGCAATCCGTTCGAACCAGCCGGAGAGGTCCTCGCAGAAGGCCCTGTGAAGAGGGTTGAACTCCGTGAGAACCAGTTGGCCTCCCCTCTCGCCCATTCCCTCGCTCCGCAGCGCTCCCGCGCTGTAGTACTGCCTCCACATCATGCCCGCGCTGCGAAGCCACAGGGAGAGACCGGCTACCTTCAGGGTCACCCTGTGGATGGTGGATATCTCATGCTCCGCGGTGTAGCGTCCGATCTCCCGGCAGAGGGCCAGGTTCCCGCTTCCGAAGAACTGGTCGATGGTCCGGTACAGCTCCACCTGGACCCGAAGGGGGTACCAGGAGGAGGGCAGGACCGAACCGGAGAGGATCGTCTTGGACTCCTCGTCCAGGGCCGCTACGAGGCGCTCCCTCGCCTTTTCACCGAACCTGGCATCGACGTAAGCCAGAGCCCCCTTCAACGTGAATCCCTTGCTCTTCAGGGAGGGTTCAGCGGGGCTGACGCGGCTCGATGCATCGGGGTCCATGGATCACCTCCCTGGAAAGATTCTTCCGTCGCGTCGGAGTCCCACCCCATGGGGGACCTCCGAAGGCGCGGGGACACGTTGCCGTGAATATAGGGACTTGGTGGCGAGGGTGCACAGGAGAGGCGGCCAACCATGCCCGGCAGGTTCGCATCGGTCCAGGCCTTTGCGGGGTCTCGCGGTGAAGGGTAAAATGCCATTCGCCGTGCCAAGGCCTTAGCCACGGGGCTTGCGCGCCGGCCGGCACGGAAGAAAGGTATCGCTCATGGGCCCTTTCGGTCGCATCCAGGCGGTTCTCTTCGACCTGGACGGCACCCTCCTCGATTCCCTGAAGGATCTGGCCGACTCCATGAACGCGGTCCTGCGGACGAGGGGACTTCCCGTGCACCCAGAGGATGCCTACAGGATCTTCGTCGGCGACGGGATGGAGCGTCTGGTTCAGCGCGCACTCCCCGAGGGAAGCCGCAGCGGAAGCCTTCTCGGGGAGTGCGTCCGCGACATGCGGGAGGAGTACGCGCTGCGGTGGGACCGCTCGACGCGCCCCTACCCCGGGATCCCCGACCTGCTGGACGCTCTCGGCGCGCGATCTGTACCCATCGCCGTGCTGTCCAACAAGCCCGACGAGTTCACCCGTGCATGCGTGGCCCGCCTCCTCCCACGCTGGAGCTTCTCTGCGGTTCTCGGCGCAGGGGAGCAGGTCCCCCGCAAACCGGATCCCGCCGGAGCCGTCGCCATCGCCGCGCGGCTGGAGGTGTCCCACGAGGCGGTTCTCTTCCTGGGTGACGGTCCCACGGACGTCCTGGCTGCCCTCGCCGCGGGGATGATTCCCGTGGGGGCCCTCTGGGGATTTCGATCGGAGGCCGAACTCCGGGCGGCGGGCGCCCACCTGCTGTTACACCACCCTCCGGAGTTATTGTCCCTGCTCTGACAACAGAAAGCCTTGCCCCCCCGACGGCCGCGGCTCCTCGCCCTCCCCAACGACAAAGCCCCGGGCGTCTCCACCCGGGGCATCGTTCGCATCGCTTTGGCGGGGCCGACGGGGCTCGAACCACGCTCCAGTCGCTCTCGCTCCCCCCCGCCCGTCGCGGCTCCTCGCCCTCCCCAACGACAAAGCCCCGGGTGTCTCCACCCGGGGCATCGTTCGCATCGCTTTGGCGGGGCCGACGGGGCTCCAACCACGCTCCAGTCGCTCTCGCTCCCCGAGGAGGGGCTCAGCCGCCCCTCCTCCGCGCTCCCCCGGCTTCGCCGCGCTCGCTGCTCCTCCCTGCCCTCACGCGGGATGCCCTTCGGGCGGGGGGCCTTCCCGCCCCCCGCTCCCC
>JBAWEQ010000129.1:0-54133 GCA_049591295.1 Acidobacteriota bacterium | reverse complement strand
CTCCCCCGGATCAAGTCCGGGGTCGGAAGCCATCCAAATCCCTTGGCGGGTGAAGACCGTCGCTCAAGGGAACAATCTTCCGTCCTGCCTTTCGGAGTCATTTCCATTTCCAATGGCGGGATTTGGGCCTCCGGGCATACAATGCCCCGCGGGCCCTTTTTGCGGCCCAAGCCCATGTGAAGGAGGCACCATGACCCGCCTGCGCCGTTGCCTGCCGTTGTTTCTGTTGGCATCCCTGCTCTTCGGGACGGCTCCCATGGCCGTCCCTCCGCCGGCCGACCTGAGCGTGGAGGAGGCCCTGGCCATCGGGGCGTCCTCCCCCCTGCCGAGCGAGCTCCAGTGGATGCCCGGCGGCGGCCGCTTCTGCTACATCGCCCCCCACGCCTACGGCGAGGCGGCGGACCTTCTGAGCTACGACCTGCAGTCGGGGAAGACCTCTCCCGTGCTCACCCAGGAGCAGTTCCGCGCGGCCCTCGGCCAGCAGAGCGTGCTCTCCAAGGACAAGCTCGGCGAGGCCAAGTTCACGGGCTACCGGCTCTCTCACACGGGCCGCTACCTGCTCCTCGAGAGCAACGAGGGCGACTTCGTCTGGGACCTGCCGGCGCACGCCCTGACGCGCCTGACTCAGGCGGGGGAAGGGGCGGAGAACCCCGCTTGGTCCCCCGACGACAGCCGGCTGGCCTATGCCGAGGGAGGAAACCTGTGGGTTGTGGACCGCGCCACCGGCGCCAAGAAGAGGGTGGCCGAGGGAAAGGCCCCCCTCGTGACCTGCGGGGTTCCGGACTGGCTCTACGGCGAGGAGCTGGACATGACGACGGCCTTCTGGTGGTCTCCCGACGGCTCCCGCATCGCCTACCTCCGCTTCGACGAGACGGGCGTGCCCACCTATCCGATCATCGACCAGCGCGAGCTCCAGCCGGGCGTCCGGCACCAGTTCTACCCCAGGCCCGGCCAGACCAATCCCTCCGTGAGCCTGTGGGTGGTGCCGGCCGGTGGAGGCCAGGCCGCTCTGGTCCCGGGCGCCGAGTCGGGTCAGGGGTACCTGCCGAGGGTCGCCTGGGTGCCGGGCGGGAAAACGATCACCTACGAATTGCTGGACCGCGCCCAGCAGAAGCTGACCCTCTACGCCGCTTCACCGGGCGCCGGCCAGCCGAAGGAGCTCCTCCAGGAGAGCTCCCCAACCTGGGTGAACGTCCTTGAGGGGCCGCGCTTCCTCAAGGACGGCCAGCGCTTCCTCTGGCTGAGCGAGCGCGACGGCTTCGCCCACATCTATCTATATGACCTCCAGCGGGGGCTTGTCCGCCGGCTCACCAGCGGACCTTGGGTGGTGGACGACATCCTCGCGGTGGACCCCTCGGAGAAGAGGGTCTTCTTCTCCGCCAACAAGGATGAGGCCACCGGGCGCCAGATCTGCTCGGTGAGCCTGGAGGGCAGGGACCTCCGAACCCTCTCCAAGGGAGAGGGGTGGCACGAGGCGACCTTCTCGCCTTCGGCCAAGGAGTACCTGGACGATTACTCCCGGGCGGGGGTTCCGGCGGACCTTACCCTCACGAATACTGCCACCGGGCGGCAGCATCTCGTTGCGGCCGGCCAGACGGGCTTCCTCCAGACCTACGGGTTCGTGAAGCCCGAGTTCATGAGCCTGCGCGCGGCCGATGGGACCGTCCTCCACGCCGAGGTCATCAAGCCCAGGGGCTACGTCCCCGGCCGGCGCTACCCGGCCGTCGTGGAGGTCTACGGGGGCCCCGATTTCCAGATCGTCCAGGACCGCTTCGAACCCCGCTGGGCCACCATCGACCAGCTCTTCGCCCAGGCCGGCTTCGTCTACTTCATGCTCGACAACCGCGGCTCCAGCCGGCGCGGGACCGCCTTCGAGGGTGTGCTCCTGGACAGGATGGGCAAGACCGAGCTGGAGGACCAGCTCACCGGCGCCGCGGCTCTAAAAAAGCTGCCGTACGTGGATCCCCAGCGGATCGGCATCTGGGGCTGGAGCTACGGCGGCTTCATGACCTTGTACTCCCTCACCCACTCGGACGCCTTCAACTGCGGCGTCTCGGTGGCCCCGGTCACCAACTGGCTCAACTACGACACCTGCTACACGGAGCGCTACCTCAAGCTGCCCAAGGACGACGAGGCCGGGTACAGCCAGAGCTCGCCCGTCCACGACGCGGCGGACCTGCACGTGCCGCTTCTGATCGCCCAGGGGCTCGTGGACGACAACGTCCACTTCGGCAACAGCGCCCAGATGGTGAGCGCCCTCTACGCCGCGGCCAAGCCCTTCGACATGGCCTACTATCCGGGCATGGACCACTCCATCCGGGGGCCGGCCGAGAGGACCGATCTCTTCAAGCGGATCCTCGCCTTCTTCCGGCTGCACCTGGCCGCGGGCGAGAGCAATCCCTAAGGGCGGAAGTGGAACCTAGCGGTCGGCGGGTTTCGCGGCCGCCCAGTGGTTCACGGGGCCGTGGCCGCCCCCGAGTCCCGGTGCGGTGCGGATCGCCTCCGTGATGAAGGCTTTGGCCTCGCTCAGGGCCTCCCGCAGCGGCGCTCCGCGCGCGAGCATGGCCGTCAGGGCGGCCGAGAAGGTGCAGCCGGTGCCGTGGGTGTGGCGATCGGAGCCCCGGGCTCCCTCCAGGGGCCACCACTCCTTCCCGTCCCAGACGAAGTCCACACAGAGCCCCGCGGGGTTGGCTGGGCTGTGCCCCCCCTTCATCACCACCACATCCGGGCCGAAGCCCCGGATGGTCTCGGCCGCTGCCCTCAGGTCAGCCTCCGTCCGGAGGGGCCTTCCGACGAGCGCTTCCGCCTCGGGGACATTGGGCGTCACGAGTCGGGCGAGGGGGAAGAGTTCCCGCACCAGGACCTCCACCGCCTCGGGTGCGATGAGCGGGTCTCCGCTCTTGGCCCTCATCACCGGGTCGACCACGAGGTTCCCGGCCCCGTACGCGCGCAGGCGAGCCGAGACGGCCGTGATCACGGCCGCATCCACCAGCATGCCCGTCTTGACGGCGTCCGCCCCGACGTCGCCCAGGCAGCTGTCGATCTGCCGGGCCACCATGTCGGGCGTCACGGCCGCCCACCCCTGAACGCCCACCGTGTTCTCGGCCACCACGGCCGTGACCGCCGACATGCCGAAGACTCCGAAGCGGTGAAAGGTCTTCAGGTCCGCCTGTATGCCCGCGCCGCCGCTGCAGTCCGACCCCGCAATCGTCAGCGCCCTCGCCATCGTCCCCATGACGGCCTCCTCTCGCCGGATCTACAGTGTACTTCCGGTACGGTGGAGGGTGGAGGGTGGCGAAGAAGGTGCGACCATCCGCCGGACTCTGCTGATGCTCGGACTTCACCATTTCCCTCCTACCGGTCTTGTTGCCGTAGTGCCTCGGTGGTCATTCTCCTTCCCGACAGTTCGGCTCCGAATTCCCTGAAGTCCCTTGCCGCTGAGGCTGGCGCTGGAGTAAGGTGGGATGCCGCCCGGCCTCCGCAGGGGCGGAGGAGGCCCTCTCGTGATCGCATCCAGGCTCGGCGAACTGGCCGCTCTGCTCACGGCCGTAGTGTGGGCCTTCACCGCCCTCTACTTCACGCTGGCCAGCAACCGAGTGGGGGCGTTGGCGGTGAACAGGACCCGGCTGGTCTTCGCGGTGCTCCTGCTGGGGGCGACGCACCTTCTCTTCTACGGAACGCTCCTCCCCCTCTCCGCTCCCCTGGAGAGCTGGCTGTGGCTGGGCCTGTCGGGGCTCATCGGCCTGACCCTCGGGGACAGCTTCCTCTTCCAATCCTACATCGAGCTTGGCCCGCGAAAGGCCACGCTCGTCATGTCCTCCTGGCCCATCTTCTCGGCGCTCATGGGCATCGCCTTCCTGGGAGAGTCCCTCACCTGGCTGGAGTTCCTGGGCATCCTCGTGACCCTGGCCGGCATCTCGTGGGTGGTGCTCGAAAGAAGCCCCACGGCCGGCCCGGTCAGAAACGGGAGGCTCGGCCGAGGCACGGCCTACGCACTCGGCGGGGCGCTCTGCCAAGCCGCGGGATTGGTGGCGGCCAAAGAGGGCCTGAGGGAGGGCGTGAGCTCTCTTTCGGGGACCCTCATCCGCATGGTCGTGGCGACCGTCGGCATCCTCATCGTGACCGTAGCCCTCGGCGGCGTGCGGGAGAGCTTCGACAAGCTGAGGGACCGCCGGGCCCTGCTCTATACGGCCTGCGGTGCCGCCACGGGGCCCTTCGTGGGAGTCTGGCTCTCCCTGTACGCTGTGAGCCACGCCAAGGTGGGGGTGGCATCGGCGCTCATGGCCCCCGTACCCGTCCTCCTCCTCCCCCTGGTATGGATCTTCTTCAAGGAACGCATTTCCAGGCGCGCCTTTTGGGGAACCCTGGTGGCCTTTCTGGGGGTGGCCATTCTCCTTCTGGAAAACTGACGGCCCGTCACCCGATCGGCCGACCCTCCTTTCGCTTCCATAACTCGTACCGCGCGTTTTGGTAGATCGGCTCGAAGCACCGCGTCAGGTAGCTCCGCCACGCCTCCCCCCCGCCGAAGCCGGCGGGCTGGGCGATCCACTCGGCCCGGCTCCGATCCAAGGCGGAGATGGCCTCTGAGACCTGTGACGGCGTCGTGTAGTCGGGGGGAAGGAAGACGTCGAACGGGGCGGGCGAGGGGTGCCCCGTGAGGACGTTCAGCATGCCCATGAAACCCGTCGCGAAGAGGGGCTCCCCGGGGCGCAGCCGGGCCGCCACCGCGTCCACGATCCCCTGCAGATCCGTCGCCTCCGAGCGCGGGAGAGGCCCCACCGCACCCGCCGGCGTTATCACCATGGGGCCTCCTTCGCTCAAGAGTCCCGGCAGGCGGGCCAGGCCCGCCCCCGCGAAGACGAGGATCACGGCTGCGGCAATCAGCCCGGCCGCGCGGCGCTGACGGTCCCCGCGGCCGGCCCACCGTTCCAGGCCCCACGCGGCCGCCAGCCCAGCCATCGGGAGGGCCCATTCCAGGTTCACCAGGGCCAAGCACCTGAAGGTGGGAAGGAGGAAGGCGCACGCGCCGGAGGCCATGAGATAGAAGCGCCAGCCGACGTCGCGCCGGCGGGCCAGGCCCACGACGAGAACGATCCACGCCGCCACGGCCTCCGCGGCCACGAGGAGCACCTTGGCATTCCACAGGCCAAAGGCCACGGGCTCCCGCCAGAAGATCCCCGTCCTCCAAAGGGCGGCCGTCTCACTCGCCGTCCGCGCGAAGCCCGCTACGTTGTTGGCGAAACGATGATAACGGGAAACTGGGAAGAGGGCCCAGTCGTAAAGGAGCGTGGCGGCGGACACGCGGGGCAGGAGCCACCAAGCGAGTGCCACGAAGACGGCCCCGGCGCCGGAGGCCGCGGCCACCGTCAGACGGGCGCGGGATTCCCTGGGCGCGGCCAGGAGGCACCAGAGCGCCAGGCCCACGAGCAAGACGCCTCCCTGATCCTGAAGGGTCATGACGCACAGGGCCACCAGGGCTCCGCCCGTGGCGGCCCAGGCCACCCGCCCGCGGTCCGCCGCAAGATCGAAGGCCAACAGGGCCCCCAAGGCGAAGACGTCCGCCAGCCAGTGGTGACTGGGTAACAGCCAGGCCGCGACGCCGCAGGATACCAGGGGGGCAACGGCGGCTGCCTGAAAGAGAGGGCGGGTGAGCAGGCGCCGGGAGTAAGCGAGGAGCAGGGCCGCCAGGGCGGCCGAATACAGAACCGCCACCGCGCGCCCGGCCGCCACCGTCACCCCGAGCAGGCGATAGGCGCCGGCCAACGACAGGAGCGGGAGGGGCAGAACGACTTCAAAGAAGTCCCGGTAGGGCACCTGTCCCGCCAGGATCCGCCAGCCGCCGAGCGCCACGACGCCCTCGTCTCCCAGTTCGAGCCCCCTGAGAGGTGAGGCGAGAACCATGGCCACCGACAGGGCGGCCAGAATCGCCGGGAAGTAGCAAAGGCAGCGCGAGGCCATCCGACGCGCCAATCCATCAGCTCCGGCCGTGCCCGCCGCCCCGCCTCTTGCGACCATGCCGCCTCCTTCTCACAGCCTAGCGCGGGCGGCGGTTCCCGACCAGGGCACGAGTTCTCCGCTTCGTCTCCAGCCCCCTTCCGAAGGCTCTTGACTTCGGCTTCAAAAGGTCTATATTTGCCACAAGTTCAAAGCAGGCGGGCGGTCCGCGGTGCTTTGGAACCAGAGAAGCAGGAGGGGCCGGGATCGGTTCCCGGTGAACAGGATGGAGCAAGAACAGCCACCAAGTCCCGCCGCCCTCAAGAAGAAGAGGGCATTTCAATATGTCGGATCCTTTGGCCTCGCTCATTTCCAGCGAGGCATTGTCGTTTCTGGAGACCAAGTCGGCGAGGCGCCCGGCATGGAGCTGGGGCCGCAGGGAGGCCGCCATGCTGGATAGTCCAGCACCATCATCACCCCCTTCAGGAAGGTCGTCCTATTTCCCCGAGGCCACCGATGAGCAGTGGAACGATTGGCGGTGGCAGTACCGAAACCGCGTCAAGGACCTCGAGACCCTCCACCGCCTCCTTCCCTACCCCAAGAGCGAGTACCAGCAGCTCAAGCTCCTCGCGCCCAGCCTGCACGTGGGCATCCCTCCTTACTACCTGAGCCTCATCGATCCGAGCGATCCCGAGGACCCCGTTCGCAAGCAGGCCGTCCCTTCGATCCTGGAATACACCTACCGGAGCGTGGGCATCGACGACCCCCTGGGCGAGGATGCCGACATGCCGGTGGAGGGGCTGGTGCACAGGTATCCCGACCGGTGCCTCTTCATCGCCACCAACATGTGCCCCATGTACTGCCGCCACTGCACCCGTCGCCGGGAGTGGGAGGACGGCGAGCTGCCGAAGAACCGCCAGCAGCTCGACGCCATGATCGACTACATCCGGCGCACCCCGCAGATCCGCGACGTCATCTTCTCGGGGGGCGACCCCCTCTCCCTTCCGCTGCCGGTGCTGGACTACTGCCTCACGGAGCTCCGCAAGATTCCTCACGTCGAGATCATCCGGATCGGCACGCGATTCCCCGTGGTCCTTCCTCAGCGCATCACGGATGAGCTGGTCGGCATCCTCGGGAAGCACCTGCCCGTCTGGATGAACACCCACTTCAACCACCCCAACGAACTGACCCCTGAGGCCGCCGCCGCCTGCCGCAAGGTCCTCTCCGCCGGCATCCCGGTGAACAACCAGTCCGTGCTCATGCGGGGAGTGAACGACAGCGCCCAGACCATGCTCAGGCTCTGCCACGGACTCCTGAAAATGGGAGTCCGCCCCTACTACCTCTTCCAGTGCGACCCAATCCACGGCGCCGAGCACCTGCGGACCTCCGTCTGGACGGGCGTGGAGATCATCGAGAAAATGCGCGGGTGGACCTCGGGCCTCGCCATCCCCACCTTCGTGGTGGATACCGAGGGCGGAGGCAAAGTCCCCATCACCTCCAACTACATCATGTACGCCACCGAGGACACCCTCGTGCTCCGCAACTACGAAGGCAAGATCTTCCCCTACAGGAATCCTGCTCCTGCGGTCCGAAGCAAGCCAAGGCGCCCGGCGGCCCAGCCCGCCCAGGGCCGCTCCAGCCGAGGCACCCGTCCCCACCTCGCCCAGATCAGGTCCACCCCCGATGCGAATCGGTCTGACGTTTGACATGAAGCCCGCGGGGAGCCCGGTTCCCTCCGGGCTCCCCGATGATCTCTTCGAGGAGTACGATCCACCTTCAACCGTAGGGGCCATCGAAGCGGCCATCGCGGAATGCGGCCATGAGGTGGTGCGCCTGGGCGGTGGGCGGGAGTTCCTGGAGCGGGTGCTCCACGAACCCGTGGACTTCGTCTTCAACATCGCCGAGGGGCGCGGCACCTTCAGGAGCCGCGAGGGTCAGGTGCCTTCGGTGCTGGAGATGCTCGGCATCCCCTACAGCTTCTCCGACCCGCTCACTCTCGCCATCAGCCTGGACAAGCCGCTCACCAAGCGCCTCGTGGCCGTCGCCGGAGTGGCGGTGGCGCCCGACTGGGTCGTGGAGAGCGAATCGGATCTCGCCCGCCTGCTCCGGAGCGACCCTCCCTTTCCACTCTTTGCCAAGCCAGCCTTCGAGGGCTCCTCCAAGGGGATCCGCGGCAGTTCCCGCCTGGAGCGGGCCGGGCAACTGAAGGAGACGGTCGGGGAGATGCTGCGCTCCTACGGCCAGCCGGTGATGGTGGAAGGCTTCGTGGCCGGCGACGAGTACACCGTCGGCATCATCGGGAACACCCCGCCCGAGGCCATCGGCGCCATGAGGATACGGCCCATGAGCGGCACGGACCCTGACTTCGTCTATTCCATCGAAGTGAAGCGCGACTGGGAGAACCAAGTCGCTTACGATGTTCCTCCGCCGCTACCACCGGACCTGCTCGCGCGACTCTACGCCGACGCGGTCAAGGCCTTTTCCGCAATCGGCTGCCGGGACGTGGCCAGGGTGGACTTCCGGATCCACGAGGGCGTGCCCGTCTTCCTGGAAATCAATCCCCTGCCCGGACTCTCTCCGGCTTACGGTGATCTCCCCATCCTCTCGCGCGGCATGGGCATTCCCTATCCGGCGCTGATGTCGCGCATACTGGCGGCGGCCTTCGCGCGCTGCGGACTGGCGTGAAGGGGCGCGAGGGCCGAGCGGACGGCATTCAAGGCGGAGGCATGGCGAAGAAGGTGACCCTCATCCACAACACGAGCGATCCCTCCCTGCCCGAAAGCGCCGCCGAGGAGGGGGTCATGGAAACCGTGGAGGCGGTGGAGCAGGTTCTGAGCCGCCAGGGCCGGAGCGTTTCCCGGCTTCCCCTCACGGCCCCTTTGTCTGCTGCCGCCATTGCCTTGGAGCAACTGCCGAAAGGGTCTCTGGCCTTCAACCTCTTCGAAGGCTTCCCCGGCGATCCCTCCAGCGAGGTCCAGGTGGGTCTCCTGATCAAGACCTTGGCGCTGAGGGCCACCGGATGCCCTCCGATGGCCATGCACCTGGGACTTCATAAGCCATTGGCCAAGCGCCTGCTGGCGGCCGAAGGGATTCCCACGGCCGCGGGCCTTCACGTTCGGCGGATCGAGGAGGTGCCCGAGTCCCTCCCCTTCCCCTTCCCGGCCTTCCTGAAGCCGGCCGCCAATGACGCGAGCCACGGCATCGGGCCATCGAGCGTCGTGCAAGACCGCGCCTCCCTCATCCAGAGGCTGGACGACCTCCTGGGCCGGTTCCCACAGGGCGTCCTCGTGGAGAGCTTCCTGGCCGGGCGGGAGCTGAACTGCTCGGTGGTGGAGACGGCGGACGGCCCCCGCCCGCTGCCGCCCTCCCTGGTGGACTACTCCGCCCTCCCTCCGGGATACCCGCCGGTCTTGACCTTCGAGGCCAAGTGGGCGCCCGAGAGCCCCGTCTACCAGCAGACCCCGACCCTCTGCCCGGCCCCGGTGGAGCCCGCGCTCTCGAACCGAGCGCAGCAGCTCGCCCTGCTCTCCTACCGCGCCCTGGGCTGCCGGGGTTATGCTCGCGTGGACCTGCGCGAGGACGGCGAGGGTTCGCTGTGCGTCCTGGAGGTGAATCCCAATCCCGACCTCGCCCCCTCCGCGGGGCTGGCTAAGCAGGCCCGAGCGGCGGGCTGGGATTACGCCCACCTCGTTTCAACCATCCTCGGCTCTGCCGAGAAGGGGGAGTCATGGACCTTCGAATGAGAGAGCTCAAGCGGGAGGACAGATCGGAATTGACGCAGATGCTGGAACGGGCGGGCGTTTTCCGGACGGAGGAGATCGAAGTGGCCCTCGAACTGATCGACCACGCCCTGTCCAAACCGGAACAAGCCGACTACAGCTTCCTGGTCGCCGAGGGGGAGGGCAAGGTGGCGGGGTACGCCTGCTGGGGGGCCACGCCGTGCACGCTCGGGACCTTCGACCTCTACTGGATCGCCGCCGATCCGGCCTGCCACGGAAAGGGGGCGGGGCACGCCCTCCTTCTTCGCGCGGAGGAGGACATGCGCCGCCGCGGCGGCAGGCTCTGCATCATCGAGACCTCCTCGCTGCCCCAGTACGAGCCGGCGAGGCGGTTCTACCTGCGCCACGGATACAAGGTGGCCGCCGAGATACAGGATTTCTACGCGCCGGGCGATCACCGCGTCATCTTCACCCGCGCATTGGGGGTGTAGGCTCCTCCGCCCAAGAGGCGCGCCAGCCGATACGGATGCTTGCTAAGGCCCAATGGGGATATCTATAATGAATCATGAATGGAGGTTGAAATGAGAGTGCGCCGGGTCATGAGGCTTACGTCGGTGTTGATCACGGTTCTCCTGTTGGTTTTTCTGGCGGCCTGCGCCAAGAAGGCCCCTCCGGCCTCCACGCCATCCGCCGCGGAAAACCCATCCACCGGACCTTCCACTGGCTGGACCCCCGAGCCCTCCACGCCCACCCTCGCCGTGGAGAGCAGCGCGGACGCATTCAACAAGCAGGGCGTTCTCAAGCGCATTCATTTCGACACGGACAAGTGGGCCATCCGCCCACAAGACCGCGAGATCCTCAAGCAGAATGCGGCCTGGCTGCTGGCGCATCCCCAGTTCCAGGTCATCGTCGAGGGGAACTGCGACGAGCGGAATACGGAGGCCTACAACCTCGCCCTCGGCGAGCGCCGGGCCAATGTTGCCAAGGAGTATCTGATCGGCCTCGGCGTGGCGGCCAGTCACATCCAGACGGTCTCCTACGGAAAGTCGCACCCCCTGTGCACCGAGCATGACGAGGCGTGCTGGCAGGAGAACCGCCGCGACGACTTCGTGCTTCAGGACATGAAGTAAGACCCATGCGTCGAACCTCCATTCTTGTCTGTGCCCTGGTTTTCGTGGTGCCTCTATCTGTTCTGGCGGGGACCCGGGACGACATGGACCGGCTGGACCAGCAGGTGGCGACCTTGAACCAGCAGGTCCAGCAGATCCAGGGGCAGGTGGCGGCCATTCAGAAGAGCCTCCAAGAGATGAACGGCCGGCTGGACGCCATCGCGCGCTCCGCCCAGACGGCCGATCTCCGGGCGGATGTAGAGGATCTCAAGGCTCAGGTCGAGGTCTTGTCGACCCAGCTCGGACAGTTGAAGTCCGGGGCGGAGGAGCGCGCTCCGGCGCTCCCCTCTACCGCGACGGCACCCGCGCCCGCCGTTGAGCCGGAGGGCCGGCAACCGCAAGCCGCCAACGCGCCTCCGGAGAAACCTGCGGCACCGCAGCCGCCCGCCGCCCAGTCGGCCCCCCCTGCCGGATCTCTCCAGGGGGCCAGCCCCGAACTGTACAACCAAGCCTACAGCGACTATCTGCAGGGCAAATACGACCTGGCTTCCTCGGAATTCCAGCAGTTCATGGAGGCCTTCCCCAATGATCCCAAGGCGGGCAACTGCCAGTTCTGGATGGGGCAGTGCGCCTACAACCAGAAGAGATATGCCGAGGCCCAACAAGCCTTCGAGACGGTGATCGAGCGCTACCCCACCAGTCCCAAGGTGCTGGCGGCGCGCCTCAAATTAGGCCTGACGTACCTTTCCCTGAACGAGACGGCCCAGGGCATCGCCACCCTCAAGGCGCTGATCCAGGCCGCGCCCGACACCGACGAAGCGCTCATCGCGAAGGACCGGCTGTCCAGGCTCCAGGCGCCATAGAGAGGGGTACCACCCAGACGATGGACTCCGGCGGCCGGCTGACGAAGCCGGCCGCTCTGTTATGCCCCGGGCCGAGATTCCACCGCGCTCCGAGGGGGCAGGTCCAGCGCAAAGGCCGGGCGCGGCGCTCTTCCCTCCGCAGGGCTTCCGTAGGACGACGGCCCTCACCAGAAGCCAGGCCCCACGTGGCGAGAGGGATCGCCCGATCGCGAAGCGGAGGACTTCCTCGGCAAAGACGCTTACAATGATGCTTTCTTGCTGGCGCACCACCCGGACGCGACGCATCGCACCACCAGGGTCGCGGCAGACAGCCGCGCTCCGTGCGCGAGGCTGGGACAGAGGGACGAGGACTCATGGCCCCGGATGAACTGGCGGACTACGACGATGCCCTGCTCATGGCCGATACGGGCCGGGGCGGCCGCGAAGCCTTCGCGGCCCTGATCCGGCGCCATCAGCACGCCGTCCTGGCCATCGCCTACCGGTTCCTGGGCGATCGAAGCGAGGCGGAGGATGTGGCCCAGGAGGTCTTCCTGCGCCTCTGGGGCGCCGCGCCCCGCTACCGTCCGGACAAGCCCCTGCCCGCCTTCCTGCGGACCTTGACCGCCCACCTCTGCCTGGACCGGCGGCGGAAAGCCCGTCCCCTGGTCCTCATGGACGATCTGGAACCAGCGGGCTCGCAGAACCCCGAAGCGGAACTCGACGCAGCGGAGCGGCGCCGGGCCCTCTCCTCTGCCCTCTCCCGGCTCCCCCCGGCCCAGCGCATGGCCGTCGTTCTCTTCCACATGGAAGGGCTGAGCGTCCGAGAGGTGGCCGACATTCTGGAGACCTCGCCCAAGGCCGCGGAGTCCCTTCTTTCGCGCGCCAGGTCGGCGCTTCGCGAGGGCCTCGGAGCCATCCTGTCCCCGCAGGGACCGCCGCTGCGCACCGAAGGATTTTCCGATCCCGTTCGTTAAGCCAATCTGAGGAGGAAGCCATGCGGTGCAGAGCGGCAAGAAAGAGGATCTCCGCGCTCGGTGGCCCGATCGATGGGGCGCTCGATCCCGCCCTCTCCGACCACCTCTCCTCGTGCCCCGGCTGTGCGGAGGACTATGGGAGGCACCGCGACCTGTTGGCCCGACTCGCCGACGGGATGCCCCTGCCGCCCTTCCGGGATCTGGCCCCCTCGGTGCTCGCCGCGCTGCCGGCCCGCCGGATCGCCTGGGATAACGCCTGGCGCTGGGGTGTGGCCGCGGTCCTGGTGCTGGGCGCGCTTTCTGTCGGTTACCTGATGGGCGGACACTGGTTCTCGGTTTCCCCCGCGCCCCCTTCCGGTGGGATGGCCTCCACCTACCAGGAGGCCCTCTCCGGGCTGCCCTCCGGATCGGTGGAAATCGCCTACGTCAGCATGGTTAGCCCCGCTTCGAACGCTGGTGAGACCCGATGATCCCCCGAAGCTGGAAGGGCATCTTCCTGGCCGCCTCCCTCTGCCTGAACGCCGGGTTCCTGACGGCCTACGCGGTCCATTGGTGCGGCCACTTGCACCGTCCCCAGCCCGGCAGGGACATGGCCCTGCCGGCCGATGTCCGGGCTCGAGTCGAGGCGAACTACAAGGCCTTTCGGCTGGAACTGCTGCCCATGGAATCCCAATTGGCGGCTGAGAGGGCCAAGCTTCTGGACCTTCTCGCCTCCGATCAGCCCTCTCCCCAGGCGATCGCGGACCAGCAGGCACGGATCGTGGCGGTGCAGGGCCAGATCGTTCAGATGCTCACCCGTCATCTGCTGGAGCAGAAGCGTCTTCTGACGCCTGAGCAGCAGCGCCAGTTTTTTGACCACATCCGGCGGCGCGTCCAGGAACACGACCACCGCCCCCCCCTGTCCAACGAGGAGAAGCACAAGTGATCCGACCCGCGAATCCCCTTCCCCGTGTCCGCCGCGTGGCGGTCCTCGTCTCGGCCCTGATGCTGGGGCTCGGCGCGGCTGCCGCCTCGCCGGGCGACACGCCTCCGATCCTTCCCGGTCATCCCCTGAGCCTGCAGGAGTGCGTCCGGCTGGCCGTGGCCCAGAATCCCAGCGCCGCCGCCCTGTTGCACTCCGGCCGGGCCGCCATGGCCCGCATCGGCAGCGCCCGCAGCGCCTACTGGCCCACCCTGGCCTTGACGGGCGATCTGAGCCGCTCGTACACGGAGCCTTCGAGCAGCACATACAGGTTGCCCGGCGCCCCTTCCACATCGACGAGCGACAGCGCCGCCCTCTCCAGCCAGTACACGCTGTGGGACTCTGGCCAGCGAAAGGCCTCTGTCGCCGCGGCCCAGGCGGGCTACGCCACAAGCGACTACCAGTTCAAGGCGACGGTGCAGGATCTGGCGCTCTCCGTGGAGACAGCCTACTACGCCCTGGAGGGCGCCCAGTGGAACCTCCAGGTGGCGCAGGACACGGCCAAGCAGACCCAGTTCCACCTGGACATGGCCCAGGCCCAGTTCGATCACGGCCTGGTGCCCCGCTCCGACGTCCTGCAGGCCGCCACCGCCAACGCCAACGCCACCCTCGGCGTGATTCAGGCCAGGAGCGCGGTCACGAGCGGGCGGGCCGCCCTGGCCGTCCTCATGGGCTTCCCGGCCGACTCCTCCTTCGAGATCCAGGCCTCGGACCACAATGCACCGCTTCCCGGGCTGCCTGACTGGCAGAGCGGAAGGGAGCGGGCCATGGCCGCCCTCCCCGAGATCAAGGCGGCGTTCGAGAACAGCGAGTCCTTCCGGTTCGCCCTGAGACAGGCCGAGGTCGCCTACCGGCCCACCGTCACCGCGGACGGCTCCTACGGCCGCTTCGACAACGGCCAGTGGCCGAACCTGGAGGATTGGAGCGTGGGCCTGACGCTGCACATCCCTCTCTTCACGGGCTTTGCGCGCACCTGGCAGGTCGTGCAGGCCAAGGAGAGCTGGGAGGGCTCCAAGATGAGCCTGCGCGACACCCAGCTCACCTCCGAGAAGAGCGCCTACGACGCGCGGACTCAGCTCGAGACCGCCGTCGAGTCGGTGAAGGCCTCCGAATCTCTCGTGAAGAGCGCCGTGGAAAACGCCGACGTGGCGGAAGGCCAGTACAAGAACGGCCTGGGCTCCATGACCAACGTGGTGGATGCCACCACGGCGCTCCAGAATGCGAAGTACCAGCTCGTTTCGGCCCGCCTCTCCGTCCTGACGGCGCAGGCGGCCTGGGACCGGACCACCGGCGTGGACCTGCTCCAGGGCGCCGAGTTGCCCTCCACCTCCGTCACCGCGGGGGACATCCCCGCCCCCTCTTCCGGACCGAATCCCATGGGAGAAACCAAGCCATGAGCCTCTCTCGCCGATCCCTGCTGGCCCCTTCGCTGATCTTGGGCCTGGCGCTGTTGGGCGCCTGCAAGAAAGGTAATCCGACCCCGCCGGGGAGCCTCGTCCCCGTGAAAGAGATGAACCTGCCCGCCCAAGTCATCGCCACGGGCACCGTGACGCCCCGCGTCGGGGCCGAGGTGCCCGTCGGGCCCCGCGTCTCCGGCACGCTCAAGAAGCTCTACGTCCAGATCGGCGACGTGGTCAAGAAGGGCGAAGTCCTGGGCGTCTTGGAGGAGAAGGACCTGGAGGCCAACGTGTCCAGCGCCCAGGCCTCCCTGGCCGCCGCCCGGGCCGCGGAAATCTACGCCCAGGCGAACTACGACCGGCTCGTGGCCCTGCTGCCCAAAGGGTATGTCTCCCAGGACGCGGTGGACGTGGCCCGCCAGAACCGAGATTCGGCCGTGGCCAACGTCAACAAGGCGAAGGCCCAGGTGGACTACGCGAAGATCCAATACTCCTACGCGACCGTGAGGGCCCCCATCGACGGCGTCGTGGAATCGGTCGCCACCCAGGAGGGCTCCACCGTTGCAGCCACCTTCAACGCGCCCACCTTCGTGACCATCCTCGACCCCACGCGCCTGGAAGTGGACGCCTACGTGGACGAGGTGGACATCGGCGGCGTCAAGGTCGGCCAGGAGGCCTCCTTCACCGTAGACGCTTACCCGAACAAAACCTTCAAAGGGAAGGTCGAGGCCATCCACCCGCAGGCCGTGATTCAGGACAACGTGGTCAACTACGACGTCATCATCGGCATCAGCGACTCCTTCGTGGGGCTGCTGCGGCCCACCATGACCGCCAACGTGACCATCACCCTCAACACCCTCAACGGTGTGCTCGCGATCCCCATGCGGGCCGTCAAGCGCGAGACCGGAAAGACATTCGTCATGGTCCCGGCCTCAAGCGGCAAGGGGCTCGTTCAGAGGCCCGTGACGCTGGGCCGGGAGTCCGGGGACTACGTGCAGATCAAGGCGGGACTTTCGGTGGGCGACAAGGTCTTCGTGCCGGGCGGCCAGGGCGGCCCCGAAGCGCAGATGTGACCGGTGGGGGGAGGAGCCCGACAGAGCGGGTACCCTCCCTCCCAATGGCCCCTATCATCCGCAACGCGGAAGGAACGCACCATGATCGAACTGAGCGGCATCGTCAAAACCTACCTCACCGGCGGCGTGGAGACGCCGGTGCTCCACGGCATCAACTTCACCGTTGAGGAGGGCGAGTTCGTCGCCCTCATGGGACCCTCGGGAACGGGCAAGAGCACCCTCATGAACATCCTGGGACTCCTCGACCGGCCCACCGGCGGCTCCTACAAGCTGGCGGGGCAGGATCTCACCACCCTGGACGACAACGGCCTTTCGGCCATCCGGAACAAGCGCATCGGCTTCGTCTTCCAGCTCTTCCACCTGCTCCCCCGGGTGAGCGTCCTCCAGAACGTCCTGCTGCCCTTCCTCTACACGGAACCCTATCCGCCGGACGCCAAGGAGCGGGCCAAGACCCTGCTCCAGTCGGTGGGGCTGGGCGATCGCATGAGCTTCAAACCCAATGCCCTCTCCGGCGGACAGCAGCAGCGGGTCGCCATCGCGAGGGCGCTGGTCAACGAACCCTCCATCATCCTCGCCGACGAGCCTACGGGTAATCTCGACTCGGTGGCCAGCGGGGAGATCCTGGAGATCTTCGACCGCATCCACCGGGAGGGCCGGACCATCGTCATGGTCACGCACGAACCCGACGTGGCCGCCCACGCCCAGCGCGTCATCACCCTCAAGGACGGGGCGGTGGCGACCGACGAGCGCAGGAACTGAGCCATGAGCGCCGCGGATATCGCCCTTGACGTGACCACATCCCGCCGGCACCGCGCGGCGGGGCTCCGCCCCGTGCGCCTGCTCCGCCTGGCCCGCCACGCCGCGGGCGCCCTCTGGAGCCAGAAGGCCAAGACCTTCCTGATGATGATCGGCACGGCGGTGGGGATCATGCTCCTGACGGCCGTCGTGGGGCTCAGCGCGGGCGTCCAGAACCGCATCAACCAGATCACGGCCTTTTTTGGTCCCCGCTCCATCATGGTCTTCGCCGGGGGCGGACACCTGCACGGGGCGGGAGGGCGGGCCGAGGCCGGCACCACGCTCAAGCTCCAGGACGCCCAGGCCATCCAGAGCCAGTACGGCTACGAGGCGGTGGTGGCGCCCGGCATCTTTTCCGGCGACGCCAACGTGAAGTCGGGCGGCGTGGGCACGCAGACGCACGTTGTCTGCTCAACACCCGACTACTCGGAGGCCTTCGACTGGTACGTCCAGGAGGGCGAGCCCATCGACAGCGACGACGAGCGCTCCATGGCCCGTGTGGCCGTGCTGGGCACGACCGTGGCCACCAACCTCTTCGGCGCCGAGGACCCCATCGGGAAGCACATCTTCATCAACAATGTCCCCTTCGTCGTCAAGGGGCTCCTGACCTCCAAGGGCACCAGCTCCATGGGCTTCGACCAGGACGACCGCATCTGGATCCCGCTCTCCACGGGAATGAACCGCGTCCTCCACCAGGACTACATCCGCTTCATCCGCCTCAAGGTCCGGCCGGACTACAAGGTCGCCAGCGTCGTGGACCAGATCACACAGCTCATCCGGCAGAGGCACCGCATCGTGCCGCCCGAGCAGGACGACTTCCGCATCATCACGCCCGACTTCATAGCCCAGCGCGTCCAGTCCATGGCCCGCACCACGGAACTCGTGGGGGGCGCCCTCGCCCTCGTGGCCCTCCTGGTGGGCGGCGTGGTGCTCATGAACATCCTCCTCCTCTCGCTCTCCGAGCGCGTCCCCGAGATCGGCCTCAAGCGGGCCCTCGGAGCCCGCCGGAGGGACATCCTCGTGGAATTCCTGTCGGAGTCCGTGCTGGTCAGCCTCTTCGGCATGATCCTGGGCGTGCTGCTCGGCCTGGTCCCCGTCCTGCTGATCCCTCGGCTGTTCCCCATGATGCCCATGGCCGTGTCCTGGAAGACCTTCGCCTACGCGGCCCTCTTCTCCACCGGCGTCGGCCTGCTCTTCGGCGTCCAGCCCGCCAGACGCGCCGCCAAGCTCAACCCCGTGGAGGCGCTTAGGTAGATGATGGATGATAGATGATAGATGAAAGATGATAGATCAAGGATGAAGCAGATGGGACATGTGTTTGGGTTTGAGAAACTGGAAGTTTATGGCCGTGCGAAGGATCTCATCAAAGAGGTCTACCGGCTTACGCACTCGTTCCCCGCCGAGGAGCGTTATGGGGTTGCAAGCCAGATCAGGAGGGCGGTTCTGTCGGTCGCATCGAACATCGCCGAAGGGCAGGGACGCCTTAGCCGAAAGGACCAAGCCCACTTTTCGCAGATGGCCTATTCCTCCCTGATGGAAGTACTCTGCCAAAGCGACGTAGCCCACGAACTCGGGTACATCGGCAAACAGGATTTTGAGGGGATGCGACAGATAATCGAGATCCTGGCCATGAAACTCTCCGCCCTTCACACCAGCCAAGTTGACCGAAAGGACTCCTCCTCATGACGCGTCACACCGCCCCCCCTGATTCCTCATCCATCATCTATCATCCATCATCCATCATCTATCATCTATCGTCCACCATCTATCATCCACCATCTTTCACCAGGCCTTGCCCATGAACCTGGCCCGCACCCTGAAGGTCTCCTGGGAGGTCCTGTTGGGCCACAAGATGCGGACGGTGCTCTCCAGCGCCGGCATCGCCATCGGCGTGGCCGCCGTCGTGCTCATGGTGGGAGCGGGCCAGGCGGCGGAGCAGGACGTGGTTGCCAAGGTCCGCAGCATGGGCACCAACCTCCTCGTGGTACAGGCGGGCCGATTCCGCGCCTTCGGCGGCCGCCAGCGCCAGGTGGCCACCTTCACGACGCTCACGACGCGAGACGAGCAGGCGCTCCTGCGCCAACTGCCCGACATCGCCCGGACATCGGGCTTCGTGCAGGGAGGCGTCATCGCCCGCTACCAGGGCGTCCGCACCCAGACCACGCTCGCGGGGGCGGAACCTTCCATCTTCGACATCCGCGACATGACCGCCACCAGCGGCCGCCTCTTCACAAATATGGATGAGCGCTCCTTCCAGCGCGTGGCGGTGGTGGGCCCCACGGTGGTCACCAACGTCTTCGGGGGCGCCGACCCTGTCGGCAAGGTCCTGGAGATCAACAAGGTCCTCGTGCGGGTCATCGGCGTGTCCTCCCCCCGCGGGCAGGACCTGAGCGGCAACGACCAGGACGACATCATCTACGTGCCGCTCTCCACGGCCATGGTGAGCATCTTCCACATGACCTACCTCCAGAGCATTCTCGTGCAGGGCGTCTCGCAGCAGGCGACGAACGACCTGCCCGCCGAGATCACACCGATCCTGCGAAAGAACCACCACCTGAAGCAGAGCCAGGACGACGACTTCAGCTTCCAGACCCAGTCCCAGCTCCTCCAATCGGAGACGCAGACGACCCAAGCCTTCACCCTCCTCACGGGCAGCGTGGCGGCGGTCTCCCTCTTCACGGGCGGCGTGGGGATCTTCGCGGTGATGCTCATCTCCATCCGCGAGCGAACGCGCGAGATCGGCCTTCGGCGCGCCCTAGGCGGCCGCAAGCGCGACATCCTCACCCAGTTCATCCTGGAGGCCGGCTCCCTGGCGGCCCTGGGGGGGCTCTTCGGCGTGCTCGTGGGGATAGGGGGGACTCTCCTCACCTGCCACCTCATGAAGTGGCCCGAGGTGTGGCCGTGGACGGCCACCCTTTACGCCACGGGCCTCTCCGTGGGCATGGGCGTTCTGTTCGGCCTCTACCCCGCCATGAAGGCCGCCCGCCTCGAACCCGCCGTCGCCCTTCACGCGGCGGGCTGAAGTGGAAGGAGAACACACGATGACGATCCGAACGCCCGCCTGGGCCCTGGGACTGTTCCTTCTGGCGGCGGTTCCGGCCTGGCCGCAGCACGGCCCGCCCGCCCCTCCGGCTCCCTCCGCGGCGCAGGCGCAGGTGCCGCTCGGCCCTTCCTTCGAGGCGGTACGCAGGGCGTGGTTCGTGCCAGAAATGGAAGCCCGAGCCTTCTGCTCCGAATTCCACCCTGCGCTGGTCGGGTTCGCCCTCGCGGCCGAGCTTCGCCACGAGACGGGGAAGTCTCTCCAGGAGATCCGAACCGAAGAGAGGGCCGCGGGAGGTTGGACGGCTCTGATCCGCCGCCTCGGCGGCTCCTTCGCGGCGCTCGTCTTCCAGGGCAGCGCACGGTACGGTCTGGAGCCCCTCCCGGCGGCGGACGCTTCCGTCAAGGCCCCGGCGGCCGAGGAGCGCATCCGGCTCCTGGCGCAGGTCATGACGTTAGAACGGCTCACCGGTGACGGTCCCATGGCCATCCGGCGAGAGATGGATTCCGGGAGCTCCTTCGAATCGCTGCTGGCGAAAACCCGATCCAAGACCGAGGAGGGCTCTCCCCGGCCGATGCCGGAGCGGGGAGAAGCGCGCCGCCGGAACCGCGGGCAGGCCCTTCTCGGCGGCGGACCCATCGGCCCCAAGCCCGGCAACAGCGGCTTCGTGGAAACTGAGGGCCAGCCCCCGGCCGGCGCGGCCCAAGGCTCGCCGCGCCGATGACGGTACGGCTGACCCGCCTTCCAAAGCCGAGTCCGAGAGGTCTTCCTCGATGAGTCAATCCGGGATCAACCATCCCGAAGACGGCGAAGGCCCGAACGGGGCCGCGCCCTCCTCGCCGGCGCGGGCGCTGGCCTTCTGGCGGAGCCTGGCGCCTGCCACGCGCCGCCTGCTCTCGGCCCGCTTCTGGCGGAGCATCAGCCAGGGCGCCCTCGTGGTGGATCTGGCGCTCTACCTGCACGCCCTCGGCTGGCACGGCGTATCCATCGGCCTGGTGCTGAGCGGAGGAGGCCTGGTGGGGGCGGCCCTGAACCTCACCATCGGCATCACGAGCGATCGCCTGCGCCGCAAGCCCTTCCTCATCGCCTACGAAGCCATGTGCTGTTGCTGTGCCCTGGTGGCCATGGGCACCACCAGCGCCTTCTGGCTGTCGGCGGTCATCATCCTGGCGGGCTTTGGAAAAGGCGCCAACGGCTCCGCCGGCCCCTTCATGCCCGCCGAGCAGGCCTGGCTCGCGGAGGCCATCGATCCCCAGCGGCGCGGCATGGTCTACAGCCTGAACACGGCCATCGGCTTCGTCGGCATGGCCATCGGCGCCCTCTGCGCGGGCATCCCCGTCTTTCTCGTCGCGTCGCTCGGCCACTCGGGCAGCTTCCGCCCCCTCTTCGGGCTCGTCCTCTTGGGCAACGCCATCAACGTCGTCCTCCTCATGGGGACACCCGAGGTGCACCGCAGCCGTGGGCACGAGCCTCAGAAACCCCAGCCCAAGAAGCAGGAGAGGCGGGAGAACTCCTTCCTCTGGCGGCTCGTGGGCCTGAATGCCTTCAACGGCATGGCCGTGGGCCTCACGGGCCCCCTCATGGCCTACTGGTTCGCCAGGCGCTTCGGCGTGGGCCCGGCGGAGATCGGCCCGGTCCTCGCCGGCGCCTTCGCCATCACGGCCGTGGCCGCCTTGGCCGCCGGTAAGCTCACGGAGCGCATCGGGCTCGTCCGGACGGTGGTCTGGGGGCGCACGGGCGGCGTCGTGCTCCTTTTTCTCCTACCCCTCATGCCCTTCTACGCCCTCGCCTCGCTCCTCTACATGTTGCGCTCGGCGCTCAACCGCGGGACGGTCGGCGCGCGCCAGGCCCTCGTCATCTCCTCCGTGCGGGACGAGCGCCGCGGCATGGCATCGAGCCTGAACGCCCTCTCCATGCAGGTGCCCCAGGCCGTGGGCCCGGCCATCACCGGCGCCCTCATCGGAGCGGGCTGGCTGGCCACCCCCTTCTACCTCGCCGCCCTCTTGCAGGGCACCTACGCCCTCCTCTACGGCCGGGCCTTCACTCCCTACGAGCGCGCCATGAACGCCGAACTCGGCAACGGAAAGTGAAAGAAAGCCTCACCACAGAGGCACAGAGGCACAGAGGAAGGTCTTGGAGGGAAGGGAGCGGCTCTCCACGCCCAATCCAGCGGAATGGTGAAACGAGGGATGCGCCTCCAGAATCACGATGAGCGCCTTCTCACGTTTCGCAGTCCGCGTGCTGTGAAGCTTTCCACGCCGCCTTCCTTGGTCTATACTCTCCAGCTTGGATTTGGACTATGGCTGACGTGACCTTTCGATGCCCATCGTGCGGAAAGAGTTTCGCCCTCCCTGAAGGGGCGCTTTCGGCCCAAGGTGCCCGCGGACGCTGCACCTCCTGCGGCGCCCAGCTCATGGTGTACCCCGGCGGGCACACCCAGCTTCTCGAAGCGCCGGCGCGGCCCGAGGCCGCCCCGTCCGCCGAACTGACGGGACCCGCGGCGCAGTTCCAGTGGGAGGTCCGTTCGCAGAAGCCCGAGTCCTCCATCACGACCGCCACGCACACGCTGGCCGAACTGCGCGAGATGATCCTCACGGAGACGCTCTTCGAGGGCGACTACGCCCGGGTCGAGGGCGGCGACTGGCTGCCCGTCCGGGCCTACCCGGCCCTCATGGGCTTCTTCGCCGAACTGGTGGAGCTCAACCGCCAGCGCCACGGCGACGAGGAGCACTGCGCCGAGCACCGGGACCGCGAACCCGGCTGGCGTTGTCCCCGGTGCAAGAACTACCTCTGCCGGGACTGCGTGAAGAACCAGCCCCTCATCGAGGGCGGCGCCCCCCGCTACCTCTGCGCCGTGTGTGGCACCGAGGCGCAGCCGATCAAGAGGGGATCTCTTCGGAAGATGGTCCCAGGGCTCTTCAAGAAGAGCTGACTGCCCGGCCTCTGTACACCTTGTCCTACCGCCCTGATCCATACCAACGAAAGGGGCGGGCCGAAGCCCGCCCCTGAAACATGGCCTGGTCGCCCTCTGGAGAGGCCTCCTACTGAAGCTCCTGCCAAGCGTTGATGCCGGGGGCTTGGTTAACCGTGGTTGGGGCGTTCTCGTTGGTGACCTGCGGGGCCGCCGAACCCGTGCCGAGGGCGCTTTTGGCCACAATGATCTTGCCGCCGCTGAAGGCGATGCCCGAAGAGGCTCCTGATCCCAGATAGGCGGCCGTCATGGTCGTTGCCTCAGCAGGGATCGTCCCCCCGGCAACCTTCGTGAGGTCTAGGCTCATTTTGATCAGGAAAGAGGCGCCACCGCAGCCAAGGGCGGGGTTGGGATCGTAGAAGGTGAAGTAGGCCTTGATCGGCATGGTGGGCGAAGGCACGGAGTTGGCCGGGAGGAAAAGCATGGGGTCGGAGGTGATCTGCGCCGTGCTCGGTACGTTCTTGGTGTTGCCGGAGGAGTCCGTGTAGGTGAAATTGCTGATGTCCGAGTAGGTGGTGAGCGCGCTCTTGGCGCCAGTAGGGTCTACCAGTGTGATAAAAACCCTTGCCTGGAAGTTCGGCCCGGTCACGTTGGGCGAAACTTCATAGAAATTCCCGGAAGCGTAAGCGTAGACGTCATAACCGGCGTAATAGCCCACGGCTGGCGTGTAGTAAATGGGATAGGAAGTTCCAGGCGAGAAGAGAGCGGTTGCGCTCCACGTACCGTTGGCGGCGCTCACACTCCAGACGTTGCCGTTCGTATCCGCCACCACGCCGAGATCAAACAGGTCGTTGGGCCGGCTGGAGGGGGCCGTGGCGTCGAAGAGCACCCCCGCCCCGTACGCTTGGTTGTGGACAAGGCCCGATGTGCTGTTGCCCAGGTCCTTGACGCCCGTCTCGCTTCCGTCTGCCACGTTGAGCTGGAGTGCCTGGGGATCGCTGTAGCTGGTCGGAGACTGAAAGCCGCCACCCAAGATGCAGGAGAAAATAGGCGTGGAGCCGCTGCCGTTGGTAAATCCCATGGCCGGCACGCTCCAGCTCTGGCCCAGCTTCGGGTAGCTCGAAGCGTAGGTCGAAGCGAGCGCCCCATCCTTGTACCAGAGCACCGAAATAGGGGGGGTTTTCGTGCTGTAGTTGGCATCAGCGTTATAGGTAACCCCAGTCTTCGTGTGCAGGACCGGACTGCCGTTCACGACCGTCACATAGGGAACGGTGACGTTGGTCCTCCCCGGATAGGGGTGGGTAATGTCGATACCCGTAAGAGAGCGGCCTCCCTTCCCTTCGGTCAAGAGCAGAACCGTGTGGTAATTGCCGTCCGACAGGTAAACGTCCGCGAAGCGGGGTGAGCTGGCCACGCCGTAGATATGCTTCGAAGGATCTTTCGGTTCCCCCGTGGTAGAGGAATCACCCGAAGCGAAGTTTTGGTAGAGCTTTTCCTGGTTGGGAAGCTGGTCGGGGGGGAGGATCGCCAGCACCTCGTAGCCGTCAGCCACGTCGAAGAAGTGGAGCATACCGTCCGAGGAGCCCACCACGAGCATCGGCTGGTTGGCGCTGTAGGTCTGCTCGAAGGCCACGTGGCTGGGCAGCCCACTCTTGCCGCTCCAATTCTGCGGGGCGCCCACGATGGCGGCCGTCGAGTTGATGATCGGCCCCAGCAGCCACGGTCGCTGTGGGCCCGGGGTATAAGTGTTGCCTCCCCCGGCAATAGCATTGGCGTAGCCCTGGAGGAAGAAAAAGGCGTTCGGGTCGTTGCCCAGTAGCGTTTTGATCGATGTGGGAAGCTTGTTCCACGTCGTCGAACAGAGGTTGATGACCGTCGTTGGGTCGGCGGGATCCCAGGTCAGGATGGCCCTCGGCGAGTACGTGCTGCTCGATGGATTAAGGTCCCGGCTGGCAAGCACCTGCCCGGCGTCCCAGAGCAGGGTCGGCTTGGTGAGCACCTGTTCGTCGTAGCTGTAGATGTGCCCCTGCATGGCGGGATAGGTGACGCTGCTGACGTACGCGATACTGCCCGCATTCACCAGGTTACTGCTCACGACCGGCGCGCCCGTGCTGTAGTCGCCCGCTCCTGCGGCCCCGACGATCGCGACAAAGGCGTCGTGCAGGGCCCCTGCAGAGGTGGCGAAATAGGCGTAGTCCTTGCAATTGGAAGTGCAACTGCTGGTCACCGACTGATAGTTCGTGGTAGCGGTCGTAGTCCCCGTGGTCAGAGGAGATCCGGCGGGGATGGAATAATTGCTCGGCACGTTGAGCGGAAGCCGGTAATTCCCGCTCGCGTCCTTGTCCTTGCCAATGTCCATGCCCGCGTCGCCGTTGGGCGAGCTGGCGTCCGTGCGGCCCATGAAGGCATCGAGGTTCAGCTCGCAGCGCATGACGCTGCTGCTGACTCCGATGACGAAGGTCCGTGCGGGCACGGGCGTCTTATCAGCCGTCTTGCATCCGCTCCCATCAGTGCCCCCGGGATCGCTCGTTTCGACGAAGAGTTCGTTGGTCCGGCCCTCTGGGAATCGGTACCAGTTGGTGGGGGCGCTGGAGCTACAACTTTGCTGGGAACCACTAGGATTGCAGGTGTTGCTGGCCCCGTCGGTCACGAGGACGACGCCGTAGAAGCGCCCACAGGCCGCGGCCGGATCCCCCCCGTTGGACGTATAGGTTTGGTTCAGGGAGTACTTAGCCAGGTTCAGCGCAGAAGAGGTGGCGGTGCTGTTGTAGGCATCCAGCCCCCCAAGGCTGTTTGCCTTCAGATAGCCTTCGATTGCCGTCGCGTTGGCATTCTGTGTGGACTGCGTATCGTCGGCGCTCACCTGCTGGAGAACGCACGCATTGTAGCCATAGCCGTCGTAGCCGGCTGTGCCATATCCCACGTTGAAATTTGGGGGCAGGTCGGTCGAAAAGATCTCCAGCCCCCAGTTCACCTTGTTCTTGGAGATCCCCACAAGGTCCTGCGGCGGCGTGGAAGGCGTCAGCCCTGGATCCCAGCCGTCGATGGTCGGATCTGTCGGAGGGCTGGTGGAGTAGTCGGGGGCTGTCCAAGTCACTCCCCCCCATCGCGAGCCAAAGGGGGGTTGATTGTTATAGCTAGTCCACTGCCCTCCCCCGATATAGGTGTACCCCGCGTGAGGTGTCGGCCAGCTGCTCGGCCACGTGATGGCCGGACTGGTCCAGAGGACGGAGTTACTTGAGACCGAGCCGTAGATCGGCACTGAGTTGCCCAGGGCATTCTTGAACATGTCGATTCGGCAGGGGGGGTTGTTGCTGGCCTGCAATGTCCAGGTGTAAAGATCCGTTTTATAGCTGTAATCTCCGTCCCAACTCAAGCTTGGCAGGCCGAAGGAGTCCACGCCGGGCTGAATGGAGTCGCTTACGGGCGACCAAGCCATGGAGCCGCTCACGTCCAGCACGATGAGCAGGTTCGGGCGGGAGATCTGGCTCGTGGCCTGCTTGAAGGGGTCCCAGCCCTCCTGTGCACGCAGAGACGGACCAGCCAGGAGCGCCATGGCGAGGAGGGCGGCCCCTAGGGCCTCCGTCAGAAATCGGTTGGGGTGGTCATGCCTCATGGCCTTCTCCTCTTCAATTTCCTTGATAAGGGGTGCTGCTCGTGCCGGTCTGGTCGCCCCGGAACTGTTTCAGGGGGGTGCTGGTGGAACCGAAGTCGATCTCTTCTGAGAGGACCTTCACGGCCGCCACTTGGCCGTTTGCACCCAGCACCACGCCGCGGCTCACGATCGCGACGGTGGCGTTGTGGTCCGTGTAGAAATTGCCGTCGGAGGCTAAGTAATCGTTGGGATCGTTTCGGACGAAGACACTGTACTGTTCCTGATTCCCCACGAGGGTGCTCCCGCCCACGGACTGGTTGAGGAGCGGCGTGCCGCCGCTGAGCGCACCAGAGCTGTAAAGGACGGTGCCCAGGTGCGCGGCGGTGGTGAGATCCCCGAGGGATTGCGGTTCGTCGTTGGCCGAGTTCTTGAAGGTGTTTGGGTCCAAGATGGTTTGAAGCTGGTTCTGGCTCACGACATTAAAAACCTGTTCGCCCGCCTTTAACCCGGCTTGGGCTGCGTGGAACGCCGCCTGGCTGAGCTTGTCGTTCTGCGACACGCGGTCCTCCATGGTCATGTAGAGGGAGGCGGCCAAGCCGATCATCGTCAGGACGAGGACCACCAGAATCACGGTGATGAGGGCTGAGCCCCTCTGCTCGCTGCGCATCGCTAATTCCCCAGGATTCGGTTTTGGATCATGATGGTGGCCGTGAGGCGGTAGTGGTAGTAACCGGGAGTGTAAACGGCCGCCGAATTTTCGGGAGGCGTCACAGGCGGGATCTTGCTACCGGGCCCGCCAAGAAAAGTCGGGACGGGCCTCGCCGAGCGGGCCACCACCGAGATGCGCAATCCCACAACATTCTGGGCATCGTAGGCGTTTGTGCTCAACTGAGAGGGTACGTTGTTGACATAAGGACTGGAGGGCAGAACCTGCTGCGATGAATTCCAAACGCTACCATCTCTAAAAATGTAGGCTATCTGGAAGTCCTCTACGTTATCCAGCAGGGGCGTGAAGGGGTCGGTGGTACCCGTGAAATCCGCCTTCGAGTTGAAGAGTCGGGAGGAGTTGAACTCCTCCAGCCTGGGGATGCCAGTGGCGGCATCGTTGGCCACCCGGAAGGTCAGGAACTGAATGCCTGCGGCCAAATTGCACGGCCGGGCAGCACTGCCCCCGCATTGGAGCGTATGGAAGCCTCCAGGAGGATCAATCTCGGAGGATTTGCCGGGGTTGGCTATCACAAAGATGATTTGCGGAGGCGAATTGGCATCGGAACAGTTGCTGGACTGGAAGTTGGTGATCTGGTAATACTGCCATTGCCCCGTGTAATCCTGAATGAGGAAGACGTTGCTGGTGCCGGTGGTGGGATCGTAGCCAACGAGTCGTTGAAAATCGATCATATTCTCGGTATCACCCTGCGCGCAACCTTGCGCATAGTCCACGGAGAAATTGGCGGCGTTCCCGGTGGGCGTGCCATTCCACTGGCTGATCTGCACCCCGAAGCTGCCCGGTGCGGGCTTGGCGAGAGTGAGGATGTCGGTTCCCGGAAGAGCCAGGTTGGAACCAGCCGAAACGTTATCAAAAGAGGCTTGAATGGACGTACCGGCCAACTCGTACCAAGTCACGATGGCGTTGGGGACCGGGCTGGCCGACTGTTCGAAGTTCATGTCCGAGGCACCGCGCACGTAATAAGCGAGGTAGTCGATGGCCCGGCGGGCCGTCTGGCGAGGCTCGGCGAAGGCCTGCTGCTTCTGGGCGAAGGTACGCATGGAGAAGAGAAGGGTGCCCGAGAGAACGAGGACGATCACCAGGATGAACATGGCGATGGTGACTTCCACCAAGGTAAAGCCTCGGCTCCGGCGGTCAGGCCGGGATCTGGATGGCATAATCCACCTCCTTCCAGCGGATCTTGTTGCCCAAATATCGAGCACCTGTGATGTTCGAGGCGCTGCTGTTGGGAACCACTGACACCGTCACGGTCATGAGGCCGTTGGTGGGGCCGGTGACGCTCACCTGGATGAGGTACCGAAGATTGGCGGGATCTACGATCCCCGCGGCGTTGGGGAGCGCAGCGGTGGGCGAGCCCCAGTAGGCGTACTTCAGCGCCGATCCCGAAGTTGCCGTGATATTTACCGAGGTTCCGGAGGCCAGGGGGAAAGTCAGCCCCGTATCGGTGGAGGCGGGCAGGGCCTGCTGGGTGCGCTGCATGTAGTTGAGGAGGTGGATGACGTCGGCCACCTGCTGGGCCTTGTAGGTCATATCCGTACGCGCCGCGGAACCCAAGTTCTGGAGATAGGCCATGGAGAACATCGAGAGGACGCCGATCATCAGAAAGAGCAGGACGGCCATGGCGATGAGGACCTCGAGCAGGCTGCTACCTCCTTCGCTTTTTCTCCTTCGATCCTCCATGTCAGTACCTCACCTGAGTCGAGACGGCGTGCCAAATGGGATAAACCTCGATGTCGTACCGGAAGTGCGGGCTCAGCGTGCCGTTGAGCATGGCCGAATGGGTGATGGAAAGCACGGCCGGCCTGGAGATCTGGGCGGGCGTGGCCGAAGTGGGATCGATGGCCCGCCCCATGGTGTCGCAATAGAGCAGGAGCGTCTTTGTGGAACCGCTTCCCGTAGAGGGCCACGGGATGATGGTCGTATTGCTCGGAGAGGCAAGGCCGAAGGTGTAGGAGCCGGGGGAGAGCTGATCGATCACGATGTCCGAGGGGACCAACTGGCTCCCGAGAAGGGTCGTGTCCTTCGTGGCGTCCCAGACGCCGTTGTTGGTGTCGGCGAAGAGGTTGAAGGTGCAGGAGCCATCGGCGTTGACGGTACCCACCAGGAAGACCCCCTGGTTGCGGCTCTGGGCCTGGACGAAGACCCCCTCCACAAAGCTCGAGAGCTGTTGAGCGGCGCTCTTCAGCCGCTGGCGCTGGAGCTCCTTGCTCACGGCCACGGTGGCGATGACGGCGATGAGGCCGAGGATCGCCACGACGATCATCAGTTCCATCAAGGAGAAGCCGCTTTCCCCTGGGGGGACGGTTCCCTTCTCGGTCGGTTCGGCCATGCCCACTCCCTCCGCGCTTATAGCAAACCGGTTGCCAGGCTGTTCGCCTCGTGGTTCCATGCTGATCGAGTATACCACCGCGCGGATCACCCCAATTATCGTTACCTCCGGTAACGCCCGTTGACACCCCCCCTCTCCGCTCTTACCCTGGTATGCATCCGGAGCGTCCGGACGGGTGAGGCGGAGACGTGAGGGTACGGGCTGGTGCGCCCGTGAAAGGCGGAGTCCCCGGGGGTTTCCTTCCCCCTCCACCCTCCACCCTCCACCAGACTGCGGGGGTGCGCATGATCGCTGAAGAGGCCCTGGGCATGATCGAGACGCGCGGGCTGGTGGCCGCCATCGAAGCGGCGGACGCCATGGTCAAGGCCGCGAGGGTGCTCCTCGTGGGGAAGGAGACCATCGGGAGCGCGTACGTGACCGTGATGGTGAGGGGCGACGTAGGGGCCGTGAAGGCCGCCACCGACGCCGGCGCCGCCGCGGCCCGCCGGATCGGCGACCTGGTTTCCGTCCACGTGATCCCCATGCCCTACGAGCAGGTGGAGGGCATCCTGCCCAAGAGGCCCGGCTCGGGCGGGCCGGGAAAAAAGCCGCAAGAAAAGAAACGGACGCCGAGGGGGTAGGACGTGTCCGCCTCTGACGTCGACCGCATCGTCACAACCGTGAAGCAGGCCCAGCAGGCCTTCTCCACCTTCTCCCAGGAGCAGGTGGACAAGGTGGTGGACGCGATGCACGCAGCGTGCATGCCCAACCTCGAGAAGTGGGCCCGCATGGCCCACGAGGAGACGGGCTTCGGCACGGTGGCCGACAAGACCATCAAGAACCGCTTCGGCGCCGACGACGTCTACCGCTACATCCGCCCCATGAAAACCGTGGGCTTCCTCTCGGCAGACCCCGGCCAAGGGATCTACGAGGTGGCCTCCCCCATGGGCGTGGTGGCGGCGGTGATCCCCTCCACCAACCCCACCTCCACGGCCATCTACAAGATCCTGATCTCGCTCAAGGCCAGAAACGGCGTCGTCCTCTCGCCCCACCCCTCGGCCAAAGGCTGCATCCGGGCCGTGGCCGACGCCATGCACGACGCCGCGGTGGCCGCGGGTGCCCCTCGGGGGATCATCGGCTGCCTGCCCGCTCCCACCATTGAGGACACGCAGGCCCTGATGAAGCACCCTCTCACCAACGTGATCCTGGCGACGGGCGGCACGGGGCTGGTGAACGCCGCCTACTCCTCCGGAAAGCCCTCCTACGGCGTGGGGCCGGGCAACGTGCCGGCCTTCATCGAGCGCACGGCCGTCCTGCGCAAGGCCGTGAAGGACGTGATCGCCGGGAAATCCTTCGACTGGGGGACCATCTGCGCGAGCGAGCAATCGGTCATCGTGGACGCCCCCATCGCCGAAAGGGCGAAGGAGGAGTTCGCCGCGGCCGGAGGCTATTTCGTGAACCCCCGGGAGAAGGCGCTTCTGGAGGGGCTCATGGTGGACAGGGAGGTGCGCCTGAACCCCAAGGTGGTGGGAAAGTCGCCCCAGGCCATCGCCGCCATGGCCGGCTTCAGCGTGCCCGACGGCGTGCGCGTTCTCCTCGTTCCCGAGGGGGGCGTGGGCCGCGACTACCCCCTCTCCCTGGAAAAGCTCTCGCCCGTTCTCTCCTACTATGAGGCCGACGGCTGGGAGGCGGGCTGCCTGCGCTGCATCGAGGTGCTCCGCTACGGCGGCCTGGGCCACACCCTCTGCCTGCACACGCAGGACCTCGAGGTGGTCCGGCAGTTCGCCCTGAAGAAGCCCGTCTTCCGCATCATCGTCAATTCGCCGGGCACCCACGGCGCCATCGGTTTTTCCACCAACCTCCCGCCCTCCATGACCCTGGGCTGCGGCGCCCTGGGGAACAACATCACGAGCGACAACATCACCCCGCTCCACCTCATCGACCGAAAGCGGGTGGCCTTCGAGACCCGCCCCGTCACCGACGAGAAGGCCGTTCCGTTGCCGCCCCTGGTCAAGCCGGGAGACGGCCTGGAGGATGCGGCCCGGCGCTTCGTGGCCCAGAAGTTCGGTACGGGCGGTTCAGGCGGCGTGGCCCCCCGGCCGGGCGCCAACGCCAACGCGGCCCCGGTTCCCCAGCCCTCTCCCGCGCTGGATTTCGTCAGCGAGGCCGACGTGCGGGCGGCCATGCGCGCGGGAACGCGCCTCCGCATCCACGCCAGGACCCTCGTCACCCCCCTCGCCCGAGAGCTCGGCGAAGCCCACCGGATCTTCGAGCGAAGCTGAATTCAACGGGAAAGACACAGCGATGCATGGGGGAGGCTTCGGCTTAGCGCGCGAGGCATGAAGGGCGAATGGGGTGCGGGGACGTGGCCTCCACCTCCCCGGCGTGGACCCTGCCCTTGATCGGACTCCCTCTTCCCTCTGAGTCTCTGTGCCTCTGTGGTATTTTGGTCCCGGAGGGCTTCCCGATGGGCGAGCGGTGGGACTACGTCGTGGTGGGGTCGGGCTTCGGCGGCTCGGTGAGCGCCTTGCGTCTCGCGGAAAAGGGCTACAGGGTCCTCGTGGTGGAGCAGGGCAAGCGCTGGCGGCCGCAGGACTTTTCCAGGACCAACTGGCGCCTGAGGAAGGCCTTCTGGATGCCCAAGCTCCTCTGCTACGGCATCTGGCATCTCACGCTCCTCCACGACGTGCTCGTCCTTCACGGGGCTGGCGTGGGCGGTGGGAGCCTTGTCTACGCCAACACCCTCATGAAGCCGAACCCGGAGGTCTTCCGGGACCCCAAGTGGCGGGACCTGGCGGACTGGGAGAGCGTCCTGGCTCCCCACTACGAGACCGCCCGGCGGATGCTCGGCGTCACGGTGAACCCCAAACTGACCCTCGCGGACGAGGTCCTGCGGCAGGTGGCCGAGGAGATCGGCCACGTCAAGACCTTCGCCCCCACGGACGTGGCGGTCTTCTTCGGCGAGCCCGACAAGGAGGCGCCCGACCCGTACTTCGGCGGCCGCGGGCCGGCCCGCCGGGGGTGCACCTTCTGCGGCGGGTGCATGACCGGCTGCCGGGTAGACGCCAAGAACACCCTCGACAAGAACTACCTCTACCTGGCGGAGAAGCTCGGCGCCACGATCCTGCCGGAGACCCGCGTGACCCGCATCGAGCCTCTGCCGGAGGGCGGCTACCGCCTCCGGACCGAGCGCTCCACGTCGGCCCTCTTCAAGAACAGGGAGACCATCGAGGCCTCAGGGGTGGTCCTGGCAGCGGGGGTGCTCGGCACAGTTCCCCTGCTTCTGCGTTGCAAGGCCGAGGGGGCCCTCCCCCAGCTCTCCGACCAGCTCGGCACCTACACGCGCACCAACAGCGAGGCCCTCCTCGGGGTGACCGTTCCGAGGAAGGGCCCCGACCTCTGCGAGGGCATCGCGATCACCTCTCACGTCCACATGGACGACGACACCCGCGTGGAGCCGGTGCGTTTCATCCGGGGCTCCGACGTCATACTCCAACTCGGGACGCCGCTCACAGACGGCGGCACCAAGCTCACTAGGCCGCTCAAGTGGATGGGCAACTGCCTGCGGCACCCCCGCCAGTTCCTACGGACCCTCTGGCCCCTGGGGAAGGCGCGCAAGAGCATCGTGATCCTCGTGATGCAGACCCTCGACAGCCGGATGAAGCTAGTGCTCAAGCGGCGGTGGTTCTGGCCCTTCTGCAAAGCGGTGACCTCCTGGCAGCCGCCCGACCAGCCCAAGGTGCCGGCCTACATCCCCGTGGCCAACGAGGTGACCCGGCGTGTCGCGGCGCGGTTGGGGGGAGCCCCTTTCAGCAGTCTGAACGAGGTGCTCCTCAACGTGCCCACAACGGCACACATCCTGGGTGGCTGCCCCATGGGGGCAGGACCCGAGGACAGCGTCGTGGATAAGGAGTGCCGGCTCTTCGGCTACGAGAACCTGTGGGTGATAGACGGCTCCGTCATCGGCGCCAACCTCGGCGTGAACCCCAGCCTCACCATCACGGCTCTCGCCGAGTACGCCATGAGCCGGATCCCCGCGGCGAAGTGAGAGGGACATTCCCCACCAAGGCACCAAGACACAGAGGAGCGGGGATCGCGATTCGAAAGGGCCGCTCTTTCCTTTCGGCTCTCTCCTGTCCCTTTCCCCCGTCCCAGCCGGGCGCGTTTGGGCTTGATACGACAAGCGGCTTTTGTCCCTCATTCCTCATTCCTCATCCACCGTCGATCATTCCGCCCCATCGGCCTTCTGGGAATGAACATCGGGACGGCCTCTTGGTAGGCCCGGTAGGCATCGCCGTGAAGGGTCACGAGCTTTCTCTCCTCCAGCCAGGCGCCGAGCAACAGGTAGAGAGTGAGGACGATCGCCGCCGCCAAACCGGGGGCGTCCAGGTCGTGGCCCCAGAGCACGAGGATCCCCGCCAGGTACCAGGGGTGACGGACCCAGCGCAGGACTCCGGCGGAAGCGAAGGGTGCCTCCTCCTCCGCGCTCTCCCCGCGCCAGGCGGCGCGGGCAGAGCGCAGCCCCAGAAAGTCGGCCATCCCGTAGGCCTTGGCTCCCAGGACGAAGAGAAGCGCCGCAACGGCGTTCAGGACCAGCGCCAGCAGGATCCAGGCGCCCCGGTACCGGAGGAGGAGAGGCCCCATCAGCCACCAGTGGAGGGCGGCCAAGGGCAGCAGGCTCGCCGCGCTGAGGGCGTTGTACAGGAGGCGGTAGTATCCGAAACGCGCCCCCAGCCGCATCCGCAGCCAATCCGTCACGGGGCGGGCGATCAGCCCGCTGTGGAGGGTGCACCAGAGAGTCCACGCCGCCGCGGTCCAAAGAACGGCTCGCATGGGGCCATGATAGATCCATCGGGCGGCGCCGGTCATTCCGCAGGAGGCTTCTCCAGAGACCGATCCCCCGTGCCCTGTCCACGCGTCGCGCTCTGGAGAGCGCTCCTACAAGCGAATGAGTTCCAGCCGGCCCTCCGCCCTTGACCTCCCGGCCCCGAAGGAGTACAAAGGTTCCCGCCGAAGGCCCCGTGCGTGCGGGGCGACGGGGACCCGATTCACCGGGGCGAATCGCATCAGCGTAAGGCCGCCTCAGCCTGAGCCCGTCAGCTAACCCGTTAGGCGGAGAGAGGTACTTCATGCTCGTCTTTTCCCGTCCGTTCCGACGCCCAGCCGGCGGGGGGGCTATGGCTTCGGACGCCTGATGCCGTCCCTCAAACGCCTGCTCTTCGGGCGCCCGAAAGATCCTTCGGACCCGGAGGTCTTCCACAAGCTATCGCTGGCGGCCTTTCTGGCCTGGGTCGGCATGGGCGCCGACGGCCTCTCTTCCTCGTGCTACGGCCCCGACGAGGCCTACCGAGCGCTCCAGGGCCACGAGTACCTGGCCTTCTACCTGGCGCTGCTCATGGCCCTGACGGTGGCCGTCATCGCCTACGCCTACAGCCTGCTCATCGAGCAATTCCCCAGCGGCGGCGGGGGCTACCTGGTCTCCACCAAGCTCCTCGGCGCCAAGGCCGGGGTGGTCTCGGGCTCCGCGCTGGTGGTGGACTACATGCTCACCATCACGGTCTCCGTGGCCTCGGGCGTGGATGCCCTCTTCAGCTTTCTGCCCCTCTCCTGGGAGACCTACAAGGTCCCCATGGATCTGGCCGTTTTGGCGGGATTGATCCTTCTCAACCTCCGGGGCGTCAAGGAGTCGGTCAAGATCCTGCTCCCCATCTTCCTCATCTTTCTGGCAACCCACGTGGTGCTCATCATGTACGGCATCACCAGCCACCTGTGGGCCTTGCCCGAGGTGGTTCGCCACTCCCATCAGGAGATGGCCAGAGACAGCGCCTCCCTCGGCTGGCTCGTGCTGCTCATGCTCTTCCTGCGGGCCTACTCTCTGGGCGGAGGCACCTACACGGGCATCGAGGCGGTCTCCAACGGCGTCACGATCCTGAAGGAGCCGCGGGTTCCCACGGCCAAGCGCACCATGCTCTACATGGCGCTCTCCCTGGCCTTCACTGCGGGAGGGATCCTGTTCAGCTACCTGCTCTGGCAGGTGCATGCCGCACCGGGCAAGACGATGAACGCGGTTCTGCTGGAAAGGGTCTTCGGCGCATGGCAGCTTGGCGGCCATCCGGCCGGCACCTGGCTCGTCGTGCTCACGCTCTTTTCTGAGGGTGCCCTCCTCTTCGTGGCCGCGCAGGCCGGCTTCATCGACGGCCCGAGGGTTCTCGCCAACATGGCCGTGGATTCCTGGGTCCCGCACCGCTTCGCCCAGCTCTCGGACCGGCTGGTCATCAAGAACGGCATCCTCATCATGGGTGCCTCCGCGGCGATCCTCATGCTGTATACCCGAGGGAGCGTGCGATTCCTGGTGGTTCTCTACGCCATCAACGTCTTCGTCACCTTCAGCCTCAGCCAGCTCGGCATGTCCCGCTTCTGGCTGGGGGAGGGGCGCCACAAGTCCGGGCGGTGGGTCTGGCACTTGGTGGTACACGGCGTGGCGCTCCTCTTCTGCGTTTCGATCCTCACCATCACGATCTTCGAGAAGTTCCACGAGGGCGCCTGGCTCACGGTCGTCATCACCACCTCCCTCATCGCCCTCTGCCTGCTGGTTCAGCGGCATTACGCCGGCATCCGGCGGGAGATCGGCAAGCTCGATTCGATCCTGACAGAGGTTCCGGCCTCGTCATCCGCCCCGAAGGCCGCCCCCGAGCTGGATCCCTCCCAGCCCGTGGCCGCGCTTCTGGTGTCCGGATACGGAGGACTGGGGATCCACTCGGTCCTCTCCATTCAGAGGCTCTTCCCCGGCTACTACAAGAACATTCTCTTCATCTCCGTGGGCGTCGTGGATTCGGGCCACTTCAAGGGGGCCGACGAGGTGGTCACCCTGCACCAGGAGACCGAGGATAGCCTGCGCCGGTACGTGGCCTTCGCCAACGGCCTCGGGCTGAGCGCCGGGTACCGCTATGCCATCGGGACCGATGTGCTGGAGGAGACGGACCGGCTCTGCCAGGAGATCCAGAAGGAGTACCCGCGCGCCGTTTTCTTCCTCGGCAAGCTCATCTTCGCCAAGGAAAAGCTCTACTACCGCATCCTGCACAACGACACCGCCTACGCGGTCCAGCGCCGCCTGCAGTTCGGCGGACTCCAGACGGTCGTGCTGCCCATCCGAATGATCATGAACTAACCGAAGGAAACCAACTAGACCATGGCCTCGCTCAAGCGATTTTTCATCGGGAATCCCAAGGACCCCACCGACCCCCAGGTCTTTCACAAGCTCTCACTGGTGGCCTTCATGGCCTGGGTGGGCATGGGAGCAGACGGGCTCTCTTCGTCGTGCTACGGACCCGATGAGGCCTTCCGGGCGATTCAGGGCCACGAGTACCTCGCGTTTTACCTGGCCCTGATGACGGCCATCACCGTGGGTATCATCTCCTTCGCCTACAGCCTTCTCATCGAGCACTTCCCCAGCGGCGGGGGCGGCTACCTCGTCTCCACCAAGCTCCTGGGGCCCAAGGCGGGCGTCGTCTCGGGCTCCGCCCTCGTGGTGGACTACGTACTGACGATCACGGTGTCCATCGCATCGGGGGTTGACGCGCTGTTCAGCTTTCTTCCACTGCCGTGGCAACCCTACAAGGTGCCCGTGGACCTGGCCATCCTCGCCATTCTCCTGCTGATGAACCTCCGAGGCGTGAAGGAGTCGATCAAGGTTCTGATGCCCATTTTCATGGTGTTCGTGCTGACCCACCTCCTCCTCATCGTCTATGGGATCACGGTGCATCTTTGGGCCATGCCCCAGGTCCTCCACAGGACGCACACGGAGATCGCCCACGACGCGGGCACCCTGGGCTGGGTGGCGCTCCTTCTCATCTTTCTTCGGGCCTATTCGCTCGGGGGAGGGACCTACACGGGGATCGAAGCGGTCTCAAACGGCTTGTCCATCCTCCGGGAACCCAGGGTGGCCACGGGGAAGCGCACCATGCTGTACATGGCCGTCTCGCTCGCCTTCACGGCCGGGGGCATCCTCTTCCTCTACCTCTTGTGGCACGCCATCCCCACCGCGGGCAAGACCATGAATGCAGTCTTGCTGGACCGTGTGTTCGGGGGCTGGAGCCTCCTCGGTTTCCCTGCGGGACACTGGCTGGTCGTCGTGGCGCTCGCTTCGGAGGGGGCGCTCCTGTTTGTGGCGGCCCAGGCCGGCTTCATCGACGGCCCGCGGGTGCTCGCCAACATGGCGGTAGACTCCTGGGTTCCCCACCGCTTTGCCCAGCTCTCCGACCGGCTGGTCACCAAGAATGGGATCCTGATCATGGGAATCGCCTCGGGCCTCCTCATCCTCTACACCAAGGGCGAGGTGTTCTTTCTCGTGGTTCTTTACTCGATCAACGTCTTCCTCACCTTCAGCCTGACCGAGATGGGCATGAGCCGCTTCTGGGTCAGCGAGCGGCACAAGCACCCCCACTGGTTGCGGAACCTGCTGGTGCACGGGACGGGGCTCACGCTCTGCCTCACCATCCTCGTGATCACCACCCTGGAGAAATTCCGGGAGGGCGGCTGGCTCACGCTCGTCATCACCAGCTCCTTCATCGTCTTGTGCTTCCTCATACGGGCGCATTACGGGCGCGTGCGCCGGCAGATCGGAGAGCTGGACGGCATTTTGGGCAAGCTGCCCTCGGGGACGCAGGTCGCGACCGGCGGAGCCCTGGACCCCAGCCAACCGGTGGCCGCCCTGATGGTGTCAGGGTACGGAGGGCTGGGCATCCATTCCGTGCTCTCCATCCAACGGCTCTTTCCCGGCTATTACAAGAACGTCCTCTTCATTTCCCTGGGGGTGGTGGACTCGGGCCACTTCAAGGGCGCGGATGCCGTAAAGGCCCTGCGCAGTGAGACCGAGGAGCACCTCCGCCGGTACGTGGCCTTCGCCAACGGCCTCGGACTGAACGCCGACTTTCGCTACGCCATCGGTACCGATGTGGTCGAGGAGGCAGAGCGACTCTCCCGGGAGATCCAAAAGGAGTATCCCCGCACCGTCTTCTTCCTCGGCAAGCTCATCTTCGCCAAGGAGAAGTTCTTCTACCGGCTGCTTCACAACGACACCGCCTACGCCATTCAGCGCCGCCTTCAGTTCGGTGGCATGCAGAGCATGGTCCTGCCCATCCGGATCACCATGAACTGAAGCTTCGCCCCGTACCTGTCGCACGGTCCCGCCATCTCGCGGTGGTAGAATGGACGAGGGGGATGCGCATGCCTCACACCAAGATCGTCTGCACGCTGGGGCCCTCCAGCGATACCCGCGAACGCATCCGGGCTTTGGCCGATGCCGGGATGGACGTGGCTCGCCTGAACTTCTCCCACGGCGATCACCGCCAGCATGGGGAGAGGATCCGGGCGGTGAGGGAGGTGGCCCGCCAGAGTGGCCGCCACCTGGCCGTTCTGCAGGACCTCCAGGGGCCTAAAATCCGGCTCGGCACCTTCCGGGGAGGGAGCGCCCAGCTCGATGAGGGCAGTCCCTTCGTCCTCTCCACGCGGCCCGTTCCCGGATCGGCCGCCAGGGCCCACTGCAGCTACGAGCGCCTGCCCAAGGACGTGCGGCGGGGCGATCGGATCTTCCTGGCCGACGGGACCCTGGAGATGCTGGTGGAGCGGGTGGCCGGGAGCGAGGTGCGCGCCACCGTGGTCCGAGGCGGCACCATCCGCGACCACCAGGGGGTCAACCTGCCGGGCGTGCGGCTGAGCACTCCCTCGCTGACGGCCAAGGACAAGCAGGACCTGGCCTTCGGCCTGGCGGCGGGGGTGGACCTCGTGGCGCTCTCTTTCGTCCGGCGCGCCGCGGACGTCCGCTCGCTGAGGCGAAGGCTCGCCGAGAGCCCCGATCCCCCCTGGATCGTGGCGAAGATCGAGAAGCCCGAGGCCCTGGACCATCTCGATGCGATCCTGGCCGAGGTGGACGGCGTCATGGTGGCCCGCGGCGATCTGGGCGTGGAGATGGGCCTGGAGCACGTTCCCCAGGCCCAGAAGACCATCATCGCCGAAGCCAACCGCCGGGGGAAGTTCGTGATCACGGCGACCCAGATGCTCGAGTCCATGGTGGACCACGCCCGGCCCACACGGGCCGAGGTCTCCGACGTGGCCAACGCCATCTACGACGGCACCGACGCCGTCATGCTTTCGGCCGAATCGGCGGCGGGACGCTATCCCGTGGAGGCCACGGCCATGCTCAAGACCATCGCCGATCAGGCCGAAACGAGCCGCTTCTACCACCCCGTCCGAGAGCCCTTCACCGGGGTCACCGACTTCCACCAGGCCGCCAGCCACGCCGCGGCCTCGGCGGCCCGCGACCTCGACGCCTCTGCGGTGCTCTCCATCACCCCGACGGGACGCATGCCGCGCCTGCTCTCCAAGTTTCACATGGCGGCTCCGGTCATCGCGTGCAGCGCGAGAGAAGAGGTCCTGCGGCGCGTGGCCGTGGTGTGGGGAGTGACGCCCCTGGCCGTCGAGCACGCCGCCGACAGCGAACGGGCGGTGACCATGGCGCTGGACGCCGCCCTGCGGGCCCGCTTGGCCGGCCCGGGCCAGACCGTCCTCGTCACGCTCTCCATGCTCTCCGGCAACTCCGAGGTGACGAACGTCATCAAGCTGCACAAGCTGTAGAGCCACCGGCGATCCGCCCGCCCCGGGCGGAGTGGGAGCAGCGAGACGGGAGAGGCAAGAGGCGATGAGGTGATTGAGCGATTAAGCGATCAGGCGATAGGGCGAAACGCAAAGATCCCCAATACCGCCGTTGCCTCTGTGGTTTTTTCGGCTCGCCATTCGCGTTGTGCCTTTGCTACACTGCCCACGTCCTTCCCGGGAGGTCCCCATGGCCGGTGACGATCGCACCCTCGGACGCGGCGGAGAGCAGGTCTCATGAGCCTGCGCTCCTGGGCCTTAGCTATGGGCGTTCTCGTGGAGGCGATCTACATCGGCGCCTGGATCGAGGGCTTCGGCCTCTTCGGCGGCCTCTCGGTCGCCAGCCTGCCGGGTGCCATGGTGCTCGTCGGAGGACCCGTGGCCCTTCCTCTGCTCATGGTGTGGGGGCTCAAGCGCAGCCGCGAGGCCGGAGCCGTGCTCTGGCTGGCGAGCGCCCTGGTCTCCGCGGGATTCTCCATGGCCAGCGGGACCCACGCGGGCCAGTTTTTTCTCTGTGCCGGGCTCACCGTGCTCCCACAGGCCCTCGCCGCCAGCCTGCTCATGCTGCACGGCCGGCGCAAGGAAACGCGTGCCCCCGTCCGGAGGCCGCGGCGATAATTCGGCGGCCGGAGCGCGGCCGTTGACGAGGCGGGTTCCCGCCGCTAAGCTTGGGCTCCAAGGAGGCAGCCGTGGCCCACGTCCTCGTACCTGAAGCCGAAGCCATCCTGGACAAGGAGTTTGCCGTTCTCGACAAGGGCTTCGTGCGCCTGGTGGACTACCTGGGATCGGACGAGCGCATCGTGGCGGCGGCCAGGGTCTCCTACGGCAAGGGCACGAAGAGCTCGCGCGAGGACCGCGGGCTGATCCACTACCTCATGCGCCACCAGCACACCTCCCCCTTCGAACAGGTGGTGATGACCTTCCACTGCAAGATGCCCATCTTCGTGGCCCGGCAGTGGATCCGCCACCGGACGGCCCGGCTCAACGAGATCTCGGGCCGCTACTCCGTCATGAAGGACGAGTTCTACCTCCCCACCGCGGAGACGCTCCGCACCCAGAGCACCACGAACAAACAGGGGAGGGCGGAGACGCCCGTGCCCGCGCAGGAGGCCGAGGCCATGGTGCGGGAGCTGGAGGCCGGGCAGCGCGAGGCCTACGCCCGCTACGAGGCCATGCTCGGCAAGGATCTGGCCCGCGAGGTGGCGCGGATCGCCCTGCCGCTCAGCCTCTACACCGAATGGTACTGGCAGATCGACCTGCACAACCTATTCCACTTTCTGGCCCTCCGCATGGACTCCCACGCGCAGTGGGAGATCCGCCAGTACGCGAAGGTCATGGCGGCCATGGCACGGGCGGTCGCCCCCATGGCCTACGAGGCTTTCGAGCAGTACCGCCTGAACGCCGCCTGCCTCTCCTCGGAGAGCCTGGAGTGGATTCGTGAGCACGCTTCCAAGGGAGAGAAAATGCCCAAGGATCTTCAGGAGGCCCTGGCCAAGAGCCGCCTCTCGGCGCCGCCCCTCCCCGAGCCGGGGAATCCGTCATGAACCCGAAGCAGCTTTTGGGCGGCTCCATGAACCTCAGCCCCGGCTGGCTCTTTCTCTCCCTCATCGTGGGCGGCGTCGGCACGGCGCTGTTCATCTACGGGAAGAAGCAGGGGCGCCTTCCCCAGCTCATCAGCGGCCTGGCTCTGATGATCTACCCCTACTTCGTCCGGAGCATCGGTTGGTCGGTGGCCATTGCCGTCGCTATCATCGCGGGCCTCTGGTTGGCCGTCCGCCAGGGGCTTTAGGCGCACCGGGCGCAGGTGACACCCTCCAGCCGATTCCGGTGCACATCCCGAACAGCCCGGCGATGACCTGGCCTCGGCCCCGTTGCCGGTCCGCTCAGGAGCCCAACAGGAAGCTGAGATCCTCGTCGGGCCAGAGGTCTCGTGGCTCCACGCCCTTTCGGAAGAGACGGGCCGGCTTACTCCCGATGAGCGAGAGACGCTCCTCCTCCCGCCGCAACGCCGTCCCCTCGGGCAACCCGACAACAGTCGCGGCCGGGTTGGCTTCCAGGAACTCGAGGAGCCGCTCCGTCCGGGTCTCCCCGGCGTGGCCGGGGGGATGGGCATCGGTGAAGTGGGGGTTGATCTGGAAGGGGACGAGCCCCATGGCCGAGAGGCTCGGTGGCTCCACCACGGGCATGTCGTTGGTCGTGCGGATCGTGGGGCAGGCCACGTTGGAGCCAGCGCTCCAACCGACGTAGGGGATGCCCGAGCGCACGCGTTCCCGGATGAGGGGCGCGAGGCCCGTCTCGTGAAGTGCCTTCATCAACTGGAAGGAGTTCCCTCCTCCGACCACCAGGACTTCGGCTTCCGCCGCGAGGGCGAGAGGGGCCTGCGTCTCGTGGGCGGCTTGCAGGGTGTGTCCCATGGAGGAGAAGCGCTCCCGAACGCGCTGTGCGTAGTCGTCCCAAGAGACGCGCAAGCCGGCGAAGGGGACGAAGAAGATGCGCTTGGGGCCGTCCCCGAGGAAGGCGCGGATGTGCGGTTCGGGCCAGGCCAGGTAGCCCTCTCCGGCGTTGGTGGAATTGCTCAGCAACAGTAGGCGCACGGATTTCACCTCCGGGGTTCCGTGGACGGGCTGCGACCCTTGCAGCCTCCCGCGATCAGGGTACACCCGATCCCGGCGGGGCGTGGGAGGCCTCCGATAACCCCGTACACAGCCGCCCACCAAGGCAGCCCAGAGGACCTTCCTCCATTGTCTTCGGGCGCGTGTCCGCACCACCACCAGCCCCTTGTCTCCATGCCGCGGTGATGCTAACTTGAGAGACTGTTGGAAGTCAGCCTTCCCCATGAAGGCTTGCTTGAGCGAGGTTCGCGATGCAGTGTAAGCCACTGACCGTTGGGTTCCTGTTCTTCCTCTTTCCGGTTCTTCTAGGCTTCAGCCCCCTGGCCGAATCGTCCGCCTCCGCGCGGGCCGGATCCGCACCCAGGGAGGCTCGCGGGGTGCAGAGGGCGGGCTTCGTGCGTCTCACCGACAGCCCCTGGCCCCACCTCGACGCCGGAAGGCTCCGCCTTCGGTCCGCAGCGGCCCTGGTGGTGGATGGAAAGAGCGGACGAGACCTCTACGCGAAGAACGCCGATGACGTGACCCCCATCGCCTCCATCTCCAAGCTCATGACGGCTATGGTGCTTCTGGACTCGCACCTCCCCATGGATACTCCCGTGACCGTCACCGAAGACGACGTGGACACCCTGCGCAATTCCCTCTCCCGCCTGCCCGTCGGCTGGACCCTCAGCCGGGAGGAGCTGCTTCAGCTCGCGCTCATGGCCTCCGAGAACCGCGCCGCCAACGCCCTGGCCCGGACCTACCCGGGAGGGACGACGGCCTTCGTCGCGCGGATGAACGCCAAGGCCCATGCCCTGGGGATGCAGCGCACCTACTTTCTCGACCCCACGGGCCTTCACAGCGAGAACGTCTCCACCGCGAGCGACCTCGCCCTCATGGTGCGCGCGGCCTATACCTATCCCGTCATCCGCCAGATGACGACGACCGAACGGTATGAAGTCCGCTCCAGCGTCTCCGGACGCCCCCGCCTCTTCGGGAACTCCAACCGCCTGATGTACAACGACCACTGGTCCATCGGGCTGAGCAAGACGGGCTTCATCAACGAGTCGGGCTTCTGCCTCGTGATGGAGACCTCCATTCTGGACAGGCCCGTTTTCATGATCCTGCTCGACTCCCAGGGCAAGTACTCCCGCCTCGGGGACGCCGCCCGCATCCGCTCCTGGCTCCAGTCCTCTGCCGAGGGTCGGCTCCCGCATTACCGTCGCCACTCGCGCGGCTGAGGCCGAGTTCCAGGGCAGATTGAATCACGGGGAGACGCGGGCACCGCGAGAGGCTTCGCCAAGAAGGAGCCTGGGGGTGGCGTGAGCTCAAGGGCGGCATGGCACGGCCCGTGGCCAACGCGGCGAACACCCCGCGAGATGTCCGCGGGCCGCGCATCCGGCCTGGCCGTGACCGCCGGCCCTCCGGCGGAAGAGCGCAAGCCGAGTCAGGGCTCCTTCGGCGGGCTCCACGCCCGCTCCGAGACTCCCCTCTTCGCGTTCACCCACCGGGCCAGCACGAAGAGGAGGTCGGACAGGCGGTTGAGGTAGACCACGACCTCCGGGTTCACGGGCGAGCTCCTCTCCAGGCGCACGACGGCCCGCTCCGCCCGCCGGCAGACGGCCCGGCAGACTTGCAGCGCCGAGGCCGCTGGGCACCCGCCGGGGAGAATGAACTGCGTCAGGGGTGGCAGCTCCGCATCCCACCGGTCAATGAGCGCCTCGAGACGGGCGGATGCGCCCGGCAGCAGACTGACGGTGCGGGCGGTCACGGCGGGCCCCAGGCCGGGAGGGGCTGCCAGGTCGGCACCAATAATCAGCAGCTCCGACTGGATGCCGCGAAGCTCCTCCTGGAGCGATGGCGCTTCCAGCAGAGAGGCGGCCCAACCCACGTGGGCGTTCAGTTCGTCTACGGTTCCGTATGCCTCCACGCGCGGGTCGGCCTTCGACACGCGTCGGCCGCCGAAGAGGCCCGTCTCGCCCTTGTCTCCCGTCTTGGTGTAAATCTTCATGACGCCTGCCTCCTCCTTACTGCCGAAGGTCTCGGGCCATGCGTCCAGCCAAGCGCAGGGGCGCCCGCTCTTTCAGCTCACGGCCCTCTCCGATGCCTCGGGATGACCGCGCGCCTCCATTTTTCCTCTCCCGTCGGCGGTCATCCTCCCGGCTCAATCCTCGCGATCCCCAGTCAGCAGCCCGCTGGAGGAGCCCTGGGGATGACCGCGCGCTCCTCCTCCACCCGGTCTCGGCGGTCCACCCCTTCTTCTGCTCCTCGCGATCCCCAGTCAGCAGCCCGCTGGAGGTGCCCTGGGGATGACCGCGCGCCTTCATCTTTCCTCTCCCGTCGGCGGTCATCCTCCCGGCTCAATCCTCGCGATCCCCAGTCAGCAGCCCGCTGGAGGAGCCCTGGGGATGACCGCGCGCTCCTCCTCCACCCGGTCTCGGCGGTCCACCCCTCCTTCTGCTCCTCGCGATCCCCAGTCAGCAGCCCGCTGGAGGTGCCCTGGGGATGACCGCGCGCCTTCGGCGCGCGGTCACTTTAACTGATCCCAGCGGCGACCGGTGGAGAGGCTGACGACGAGAGGCACGGCGAGGGCCATGGCGCCCTCCATGGCGCCCTTGAGAAGCTGCCCCGCCGCCTCGGCGTTGTCCGCGCCCGCCTCGACGATGAGCTCGTCGTGCACCTGGAGCACCAGGCGACAGCCCTCGGGCAACAGCGGCTCCACCGCCACCATGGCCTTCTTGATGAGGTCCGCGGCGCTGCCCTGCACGGTGGTGTTGACCGCCTGCCTCAGTAGCGCCGCCTGGAGGGGCTTGGGAGCCTTCGCGATGCCGGGGAACAGGCGCCGCCGCCCCAGGATCGTGGTCACCTCCTCCTTCGCCAGCACGTGCTCCTGCACGCCGTCCAGGTAACCCCTCACCTCGGGGAACCGGGCGAAATAGCGTTCGATGAAGGCCTTCGCCTCCTTCTGGCCCACGCCCAGCTCGCGGGCCAGGCCGAAGGGACCCATGCCGTAGAGGATGCCGAAGTTGATCGCCTTCGCCTGGCGGCGCATGTCGGGAGTGACGAAGGGCGGGGCCACGTCGAAGACCTCGGCGGCGGTGGAGGTGTGGATGTCCTCTCCCCGCTCGAAGACCCTGCGCAGCGCGGGATCGCCGCACAGGTGGGCCAGCACCCGCAGCTCGATCTGCGAGTAGTCGGCCCCCACGAAGAGCCCTCCCTCCCGGGCCACGAAACCCCTCCTGATCTTGCCGCCCCACTCCCCCCGTATGGGTATGTTCTGGAGGTTGGGATCGGAGGAGGAGAGCCGCCCCGTGGCCGCCACGGTCTGGTGAAACTGCGCGTGGATGCGGCCCGTGGCCGGGTCCACCCAGCTCGGAAGGGGGTCCACGTAGGTGCCCTTGAGCTTGCTGAGCATCCGGTGGTCGAGGATCAGGGGGACCACGGGGTGCGCCTGCCGGAGCCCTTCGAGCACTTCGCTGTCCGTGGAGTAGGACTTGGTCTTGCTGGTCTTCTTGAGCACGGGCAGGTGGAGCTTCTCGAAGAGGACCTCCCCCACCTGCCGGGGGCTGGCCACGTTGAAATCGGCCCCCGACACCTCGCGGATCTCGGTTTCAAGCGCCTTCAAGGCGGTTTCCAGCTCCCTGGCGAGCGCCTCGAAGTAGGGGAGATCCACCGACACGCCCGCCGCCTCCATCCGCGCCAGGACTCCGATGAGCGGCCATTCCACCTCGTGGTAGAGCTCGGCCATTCCCAGATCCAGCAGGTGCTTCTCCAGGGGGGCCTTGAGCCGCGCCAGGCACAGGGCGGCGCCTGCCCGATCTCCCGCGGCGGGCGCCGCATCCAGGTGTTGCTGAGCGAGCTGTTCCAGGGTGGGCACGGAGCCGGAGGGGTTGAGGAGGTATCCCGCCACCGCCGTATCGAGTCCCGGCGCCACCCCGCCTTGGGCCCCGCCCTCGAATCGTCTCAGGAGCGCCTTGAAGCCGTGGGCACAGAGCGGTAGGCCGAGCAGCCCCTCGGCCTGCAAAGAGTCCAGCGGGGTAGTCCAGACCCCTTGGCCTTCTGAGAGCCAGGCCTCCTCCCCTTCCCAGGCAAGGCCCACGGCCGCCGCCGCCTGCAGCCGGTGCCGTCCCGCCTCGTCCAGAGCCTCGGCCTGGGCGCTGAGCACCTCGATCCGCGGCCGCGCGCTTTCCTCCAGAAGGGAGGTGAACTCGTACTCCGCGAAGAGGGCGTTCAGCGCCTCACGCTGGGGCTCGCCCAGGCGCAGGTCTTCGGGTCTCTCGGAGAGAGGAGCGTCCTCCCGGATGGTGGCCAGCTCCCGGGAAAACCGCGCCTGGTCGGCGTGGGCCAGCAGCCCCTCGCGATAGGCCTTGCGCGAGATTTCGGAGGCGTGCGCCAAGACGCTCTCCAGGTCTCCGTACTGCCTCACCAGCTCCTTGGCCCCCTTCTCGCCGATGCCGGGGACGCCAGGGATGTTGTCCGTCGGGTCACCCCAGAGGGCCAGCACGTCCACGACCCTCTCGGGCGGCACGCCGAAGAGCTCCTCCACCCCCTTCGCGTCCAGGGGGACATCCTCCTTCTTGGTATGGAGGACCCGCACGCCGGGTCGAACGAGTTGGAGGAGGTCCTTGTCGGCGGTCACGATGATCACCTCCATGCCCGCCTCCACGGCCCGCTTGGCGAGCGTCGCGATGCAGTCGTCCGCCTCGTACCCCGCCAGCTCCACCAGAGGAAGCCCCATGGCCCTGAGGATCGCCTTGGACGGTTCGATCTGCACGACCATCTCGCGGGGCATCTCGGGGCGATTCGCCTTGTATTCGGCGTACGCCTCGTGACGGAAGGTCGGGGCCGGCAGGTCGAACACCACGGCCATGTGGGAGGGGGCGTGGTCCTTGAGCAGCTTCTGGGCCATCTTCAGCGTGCCGAAGATGGCGTTGGAGGGGCGCCCGTCCCGCGTGGAGAGGTGTCGGATGGCGAAGAAGGCCCGGTAGAGGATCGAAGAGCCGTCCACGAGGTAGAGCGTTTCTGCCATGGCGGTTGCTCCTTAGGTGGCCATTTCAACACACGCGCTGGAGGGAGACAAATGCAGCGGCCGGCTGCAGCCTCGGGCGCCCGCCGGAAGCCGCGGCGGCGGGCGTTGAGCTCATCGTTTTGGGGGGCGGCCGCCCCGCTTAGGGAACGGCCAACTTCTCGAGTGCCGCCACGATTCCTTCGACGGAGTAGTCCTGGGGAACGGCGGCCGGCTTCAGGCCGATCTCGAGAAGGGCTTCAGCCGTGGTGGGGCCGATGGGGAGGCAGCGGCTGCGCCGGATCGCCTCCCGGCCGGTTTCGGGGAGGTTCTCCCAGAGCGCCCGGACGGCGGAGGGGCTGGCGAAAACCGAGGCGTGGACGCCCTGTTCGATGGCGAAGATCTGGTCCGGGCGGAGGGGGGCGGGCCGCGTCCGATAGCAGACGAGAGGCACCACGTCCCAGCCCGCGGCGGCCAACCGCTCGGCCAGCTCCTCCCGCGCCGACTCCCCTCGCGGCAGCAGCAACCGGGCCGGCCGATGGGAGGAGGCCAGGACCTGTGCGAGGGCTACGCCGGTGGCCCGCTCGGGGCGCGCGTGCACCGTCAGCCCCTTGGCCTCCAGCGCCTTCGCCGTGCCCGTTCCCACGGCCGCCACGCGAAGGTGCGACGGCAGCTTGACCCCCTCGCCCTCCGCAGCGGCCAGAAAATAGCGGACCGCATTGGCGCTGGCAAAGGCCAGCCAGGCGAAGGTGCCCAATTCCCGCAACAGCGAGCGCTCCCCGTCGGACAGAGGACAGGGCGCCGTCTCGATGGCGGGAATCCAGAGCACATCCCCCCCCAAGGCGAGGATGGCGCGGCGCAACCCCTCGCCCTGGTCCCTCGGGCGAGTGATGAGGATCCTCTGCCCCATGAGCGTGTGGATCACCTCAGCCCTCCATGAGCTCCTGCGCACCCTTTGACCAGAAGCGATCGAGAAGGCTCTCGGCAAGCTCCGAGGCCTCGGAAGCCGCGCCCTCGATTCCGTCCCGGATGCGCCGGGAACCATCCACGCTGGCCAGGAAGGCGCGGAGCACCACGCGCTCCTCCTGGATCTGGGCGTGGATACCCAGGGGGGTGGTGCAAGAGCCGCCCAGCCCCCTCAGAAACCTCCGCTCCGCTTCGATCTCCCGCCTGGCCCTCGGGTCCTGGAGCCCCGATAGGAGGGCGATCAGCCCGTCGTCGTTCCGGCGGGTCTCCACGGCGATGGCGCCCTGTCCCACGGCCGGGATCATCTCGTCCCTCTCGAAACGCCGGGTGATGCGGTCGGCGTGGCCGAGGCGCGCGAGCCCGGCGGCGGCCAGCACGGCGCCGTCCAGCTCACCCTCATCCACCTTTCGCAGGCGGGTATCCACGTTTCCCCGCAGGCCTTGGATGGCCCAGGAGGGGTGCAGGTCGAGGAGCTGGAAATGGCGGCGAAGGCTCCCGGTTCCGACCCGCGGCGAGGGGGGAAGATCCTCCACGCCGCGGCCCACCGGAAGAACCAGCGCGTCGCGCGGGTCCTGGCGTTCCGGGATGCAGGCCAAGGTCAGGGCCTCCGGATTCTCGGCGGGGTAGTCCTTCAGGCTGTGGACCGCCAGGTCCACCTCTCCATCGAGGAGCGCCGACTGGATCTCCTTCACGAAGAGCCCCTTGCCTCCGACCTCCAGGAGCGCCCGGTCCTGGATCCGGTCTCCGCTGGTCTTGATGACCACGATCTCTGGTCGTCCGCCGCCGGCCTCTTCGATCCGCCTCTGCACGTAGCGGGCCTGCCAGAGGGCCAGCGCGCTGCCGCGCGTCCCGATGCGATAGGGACCCCTCTTCATTGCCCCTCCCCGCGTTCCTTTTCCTCCTGGTTCTGGGGGAAAAGCTGCCGAAAGAGATCCAGAGCCTGGGCCGAGTCCTCCTCGATGACCAGGCGCTTGACCTGAGTAATGGGTGCGTGGAGAATCTTGTGGACGACCCGCCGGACAGTGTTCCGGACGATCTCCCGCTGCTTGGGGTTCAGCTCCGGCAGGCGCCGGAGGGCCTCTTCGAGCTCCGAATCCTGGATCTGCCCCGCCCAGCCCATGAGGGAACCGATCAGCTCCGAGAGGTCCTGGTGGCCGATGAAGCGGGCGTAGAGGTCCAGCTCTGATTGGATCATGGCCTCCGCGTCGGCGGCCTTCTGCTGGCGCTCGGCGAGTCCCTCGTCCGCCACCTCCTGCAGGTCGTCGATGTCGTAGAGGTAGAGGCCGTCGAGCTTGCCTACCGACTCCTCCACGTCCCTGGGCACGGCGATGTCGATGATGAACAGGCTGGCCCAGCGGCGGATCTTCATCACGGTCTCCATCATGGGCCTCTGGATGATCGGGCGCTGCGAGCCCGTGGAGGTGACCACGATGTCGCTCTGGATCAGGGCCTTGGGGAACTCTTCCCAGGGAACCACTTCGGCGCCGAAGGGCTTGGCGAACTCGACGGCGTGCTCGTAGGTGCGGTTGGTCACCTGGACCCGGCCGACTCCGTTCTCCACGAAGTGGGTGGCCACGATCCGGCTCATTTCCCCGGCCCCCAGGAGCAGAATCCGCTTGGTGGAGAGATCGGCGAAGATGCCCCTGGCCAGGTTGTAGGCGGCGTAGGAGACGGTGACGGGACGCTGGCCGATTCCCGTCTGCGTCCGCACCACCTTGGCCACGTGGAAGGCCTTCTGGAAGAGGAGGTTGAGCGGCGTGGAGAGGGTCCCACCGTCCCGCGCCTGGAAATAGGCATCCTTGACCTGGCCCAGGATCTGCGGCTCCCCGAGGATCATGCTGTCCAGTCCGGCCGCCACGCGGAACAGGTGGTGCACCGCGTCTTTCCCGCGGCGGATGTAGAAGAGGTCGCGGTGAGCCGGATCCAGCCGGCGGCCCGCCATGAGGGTTGAGACGAGCCCCTTCCCTCCGTCGTCACTCCCCGAGTCGGCGTACAGCTCCACCCGGTTGCACGTGCAGAGCAGGACCGCCCCTTCGGCCAGGCCCGAAGCCCTGAGGCCCTCCAGGAAGGGGAGCCTCTCCCCCTCTTCGAAAGCCGCCCGCTCCCGCACCTCCACGGGCGCCTGCTTGTGGTTGAGGCCCACCAGAATGAGTTCGCTCAATGCCACATGATCCCTATGATGATGAGGACGGAGAAGGCCGCTCCCGCCACCACGAGCCAGGAGCGACGGCGGGGATGGACCTTGGCCGAGAACCACCCGTAGATGGCCACGCCGAGGACCAGCCAGGCGAGAATGCTGGCGCCTTCGAGGAGGCCGGGGCGCCAGTCCTTCCGCTCGCCGTACAGGATGCCGTAGAGAATGGCTGAGGCGAGGCCCACCGTGAAGAGGGGATATCCCGTCAGCAGCAGTTTGGAGGACCACCTCTCGGCCTCTTCCAGGGAGGGGATGGGAAGCTCCGACGGGTGGTGCCGGTGGCGCAGGCTGTGGTCCTGCATGATGAAGATGGCCGCGTACAAGAAGGAGAGGAAGAAAAAGGCCATCCCGAACACCAGCAAGAAGATGTGGATGCTGAACCAAGGGGTGAAATAGAAGCTCTTGGGCTTTTCCAGAACGTCGGGCACCATGAAGCCCAGAAGGAAAATGAGCACCACGAGCGGCATGAGAAAGAAGGTCAGGATCTTGCTCCGGTTCAGCGGGTAGATGGAGAGATAGAGGGCCAGAATGGCCCAGGCGCTGATCTCGAAGAGCTGGTGGAGGTTGGTGGCGGGAGGGTAGCCCAGCCGCCCCCACAGCCACCCGATCCGGGCGGTCTGGACCAGAAATCCGGCCGAGGCGAAGGCCATGGTGAGCCAGAAGAGGGTGCGCTTCTGGAATCCCCCGTAGATGAGGGCGAAAGAGAGGGCCGCCACGTAGAAGAACAGGGTGAAGTTCTGGGGGTTCATGCGACCCTCCCGCGTATCCAGCCGCCGCCCACGACCGCGTCGCCCAGGTAGGCCACCGCCGCCTGTCCGGGAGTCGCGCCGCTGGCGCCGTCTAACCATTCTACCATCACGGCTTCACCGGCCTCAACGAGATGCGCCCGCCGCGGAGGCTGGTGGTATCGGACTTGGACCCAGGCCTCCGTCGGCCGATTACCCTCCGCCACGTGCCAGATCCAATCCCCGGCCTCGAACCTTCGAACGCCCAGGGCCTCCCTCGGCCCGACCGTCACCTCCGCCGCCCGTGCATCGATGGCGGTCACGTAGAGCGCCTCGCTCCAGGGGATGGCCAGGCCACGACGCTGCCCCACGGTGAAGCGGTGGATGCCCGCGTGGGTGCCCAACAGCCGGCCATCCAGATGCCGCACAATGCCCGGCCGAAACGTCTCCAGCTCACGTTCGACGACCTCCGCGTAGCCCCCCGGCCCCACGAAGCAGATATCCTGGCTCTCGGGCTTGTCGGCCGTGGCGAGGCCGAGTCCCCGGGCCTTGGCCCGGATCTCCTCCTTGGTCCACTCCCCCACGGGCAGAAGGGTCCGGCCGCGCTGCTGCTCCGTGAGCGGGAAGAGCACGTAGGACTGGTCCTTGGCGGGGTCCCTGCCGCGCCTGAGGCGGCTGAGTCCATCCTGGTGAACCATGCGCGCATGGTGGCCCGTGGCCACCCACGCCGCGCCCAGCTCGCGCGCGTACTCCCAGAGCGTGCCGAACTTCACCCGCTCGTTGCAGAGGATGCAGGGATTGGGGGTCTCTCCGCGGGCGTAGGCCTCCACGAAGGGCTTGACCACCAGCCGCCGAAAGGCCTCCTGGTGCTCCAGAATCCGGTGCTCGATTCCGAGCGCCCTCGCCACCTCTCGCGCGTCGAAGGTATCCTCCAGGCCGCAGCACCGCTTGGCCCCAGGGCTTCCGCAGGAATCGTGCAGGCGCAGGGTCACGCCGACGACCCTGTATCCCTGTTCGAGCAGCAGAAGGGCGGCGACGGAGGAGTCCACCCCCCCGGACATGGCGACGAGAACGGTATGGGACATGGGGCCTACGGCTGTTCGTCGGTGACGATCAGCATGAGGGTGCTGGTGCCCACGCGGAACTCACACTGGTGGTCCACCTGAGTCACCGTGATGCGCTGCTCGTTGATGTAGGTGCCGTTGGTGCTCCTGAGGTCTCTCAGGAGGATGGATTTCCCTTTGATCTCGATCTGGGCGTGCCGGCGGGAGACTTCGCTGTCGTTCAGGTTCACGTCGGCTCCGGCCCGGCCTATGAGCATCACGGGTTTATCGATGGGTATGATGGTCCCGGCGTCATTACCCTGCAGGACGGCCAGCGAAACCCGTTTGCCCTCGGGCATGGCCAGCAGCTCCGACTCCGGCACCTCGGATCCTGCCCACGTATTCTCCAGCTTGTGGACCTTCTCGGTGGAAAGCTGCTCGACCTCGCTGGAGGGAGCGCCTCCGGAGGCCTGCGACGGGGCCACCTCCCGGACGGCCTCGATGGCCTGGCCGCAGTTGGGGCAGGTGAAGCGAAACCTCTCCCCTCCCCGGAAGTGTTTTTCCTCGAGGCGATAGCGCTTCTGGCACGAGGGGCAGGTGACGATCACGGCATGCCTCCCGGGCCGAGTGTATCCGCCCCCGCCGACTGTTGTCAACGGCGGGGGCCGAACGGCGCAGCGCGCCTGAGAGTGTGGATTTTGGCACCCTGGGACTGCAACCGTGAGACCGTAGTCGTATTGAACTGAAGGATGGGACATACTAGCATGAGAGGTTCGATGGAGGCGACATGCTTCTTACCCTTGAGCCGGACCTCACCGCCGATCAACTCCAGCAGATCGAGGATCGCTTGCGCCAACTGGAGGTCCACGTGGAAAAGACGGCGGCCGGCGCCCGCCCGATCTGGGTGATCACCTCCGACGGTGGCGAGCCGCCGGCCGAACGCCTGACCGCGATCCCCGGTGTGGCCGCCGTTCTTCCGGCCGACGAGGGCTTCCCGCTCGCTTCTCTGGCGCTTCGGGGGCGCCCCTCCGTGATCCGCTGCGGTCCACTCGATGTCGGGGGCCAGGAGTTCGTGCTGGCGGCCGGGCCCTGCGCCGTCGAAACCCCGGAGCAGATGGAAGCATGCGCCCTGGCCACGAAGCGGGCCGGAGGCGTCATCTTCCGCGGAGGCTCCTTCAAGCCTCGGACCAGCCCCTACACCTTTCAGGGCCTCGGCCGCGAAGGCCTGCGCCTTCACCGGGAGGTGGCCGACCGCCACGGCCTCCTGATGATGAGCGAGGTCCTGGACCGGGAGGACCTGCCGGCGGTGGCCGAGTTGGCCGACATCCTCCAGGTGGGCAGCCGAAACATGCAGAACTTTCCCTTGCTGAAGGCCATCGGACGGCTGGACAGGCCGGTCCTTCTCAAGCGCGGCCTGGCCGCCACGCGGGAGGAGTTCCTCCTGGCCGCGGAATACATCCTCACCGGAGGCAACGAAAGGGTGATCCTCTGCGAGCGGGGAATCCGCTCTTTCGACCCGGCCCTTCGAAACTCCCTGGATCTCGCCTCGGTCGTCCTGCTCAAGGAGATGACCC
>JBAWEQ010000128.1:0-12505 GCA_049591295.1 Acidobacteriota bacterium | reverse complement strand
GATGTGAACATCGGCCGCTACGGGTGGATGAGGAGCTTCGAAGGGTCGGCGAAGGGCCTCGCCTCCCACAGACGGTCGACACTGCGACGACGCGTGCCTATCAAGGGCCTTCTTTGGTGATCGAGCGCAGGAGCGGCACAAGGGGAGCCAGGTTCTCTTGAACCGTTTCCCAGAGGATCTGGGTGGACACGCCAAAGTACTCGTGGACCAGCACGTTGCGCATGTCTCGCATATCTCGCCACGGTATCTCTGGGTGGGCCTCGGCCACTTCATCGGGGATCCGTGGCGCCGCCTCGCCGATCACCGTGATGTTGCGCAGGACGGCATCAATGGTCTTTCGATCGACGGAAAATGCCTGCTAGTCCATGCCGCGCGTATAGTCGGCTATCGCGCGGATGGCGGCCAGGATGTCGTTGACGCGGATGCGCCAATCTCTAGGCGGCATCGACCTTCTCGCTCAGAACTCTTTCCCGTATTTCGGGCCGCAACGCTTCGACCGTAACCAGATCGACTTCCAGCCCTAAGGCATGGGACAGGTGGCGCCGAAGCCGGACAAACTCAAAGAGACCGATGTGCGCTCCGGGCTCGAACTCAACGAGGATGTCCACGTCCGACCCCTCTCTCATATCTCCGCGGGCGACGGAACCGAACACCGCCAGCCGCTTGACGGCAAACTGGCTCAGCCCCGCCTTCTCTTTGCGCAGCGTTTCAAGGACATGCTCTCGCGTCATGGCCGTATGCACCCCAGGTGAACTATATCCCCTTCCCATTCCCCGAGCCACGGTCGCCCCGACAGGAGCCTTTGCCTGCCGGGCGCTGCCGAGAGACGAAGGAGACAGTAAAGAGTAAAGGGGTGAATGCTGGCCTTTGTAGCGGCCGGAGGGAGATTGCAGATTGAAGATTCCAGAGTGCAGATTGAAGGATTGCAAGCAGGCCTTCGTAGCGGCCGCAATTTATTGCGGCCGCACGGCCGAGGTGAACATCGGCCGGTACGGGTGGATGAGAAGCCTCGAAGAATCGGCGAAGGGCTTCGCCTCCCACAGGCGGTCGCTCCTATGAGGTCGCCCTCACGGCGCCGGGTGCTTGCCGGCGGCGGGGAGCTCTTGCAGGGCGGCGACGAGGGGCGGAAGGTCTTCGGTGACGGTGTCCCACACGCGGTCCAGGTCCATGTCGTAATAGGCATGAATGAGGCGGTGCCTCATGGTCACGATGGCCGGCCATGGGATGTCCGGCAAGAGTGCCCTGGCTTCAGGTCCGACCTTGGTGGCTGCCTCACCGATGATCTCGATGCACTTCACGAGGGCCAGGGCCAACATGCGGTCGCGATTCAGGTCTTCGCGCGTTCGCCCTCCGGCAAAGGAAAGCGCCTCTCGGGCCGAATCCAGCATGTGCCGAAGCCTGATCTCATCTTCCTTGCGCAAACTGAACCTCGGCTTGGCGAAGAACGTCATCGCGGAAGTACCGGCTCAGGTCGGATGGGGTCCGCAGGTCCACCTTCCGGCCCACTAGGGAAGACAGCTCCAACTCCAACTGGGCCATGCCGATGAGGCCCAACCTGGTTCCCGGCTCGAACTCCACGAGGACGTCCACGTCGCTGTCGGGGCGAAAGTCCTTGCGGAGAACCGACCCGAAGAAGGACAGCCGGGCGATATGGTGATTTCGACAGAAGGTGGCCAGCTTTCCCTTGTCCGGCCTTATTCTTGCGCTCACGGGTGTGCCCTTTCCAGCTTCCTTGTCACTATAGAGCCTTCAGTCCGAGCACCGCAAGGCGGGGCGGGGGCAGTTCAAGAAGATTGAAGATTGCAGATTGCAGATTGCAGATTGAAAGACTGAAAAATGAAGGCTCGCCTCCAGCCTCCGTTGTGGGAGGGGATGCCTATCCCCGACCTGGCCTTGTAGGGCCGGGGGGAGATTGCAGATTGAAGATTCCAGAGTGCAGATTGAAGGATCGAAAGCAGGCCTTCGTAGCGGCCGCAGGTGGAGACAGTAAAGAGTTAAGAGTTAAGAGTAAAGGGGTGAATGCTGGCCTTCGTAGCGGCCGCAATTTATTGCGGCCGAAAGGGCCGGCCGATGCAAGCTTCCGCACTCCGGGCAGGCGAGGCGCCTGTGTTGGTTTACTCCGGCACGAGGATTCAGCCTCGCTTCTTGGTCCCAATCGAATCTTCGTAAAGGCGCTTGATGAGGGGCCGGAGAGCCGGAAGATCCTGCTGAACGGTGGCCCAAACGGTTTGCAGGTCCACGCCGAAGTACTCGTGGACCAACTTGTCCCGCATGCCGGTGATGTCCCGCCAGGGGATATCGGTGTGCTTCGTTCGGACGCCCGCAGGCACCTTCTTGGCCGCCTCTCCGATGAGCTCGAGCGCCCGGATGACGGCGAATACCGTCTTGTCGTCATGGGCGAAGGTCTTGAAGGTCATGCCTTCACAGAACGACAGGGCCTTTTCGATCGCTTCGAGAATGTCCGCGACGGCGTCCAGATACTCGCGCTTCAAAGCGGGACGACCTCTTCCAGAATGCGCCGGCCGATGTGGGGCTTGAGCGCGCTCTTCATCACGAGATCGACCTTTCCTCCCAGTATTTCCCCCAACTGCCGCTCCAACTTGTTGAACTGCAACAGCCCGATGGGAGCCTCAAATTCGACCAGGATGTCGATGTCGCTCCTTGGCCCCTGCTGGTTGCGCACATAGGATCCGAACAGCCCGAGCGTTCGAACACCATACTCTTTCCGCAAGGTGCGTTTGTGCCTTCGGATGTGCGCTCTAATCTGCTGGGCCTGCGTCATTTACGGGCCTCCGATCTCCAATGTAGAGGCTTCCCCTCTGCCCGTCAACTTCGGTCATTCGGATGAGCAAAGCGCCGAAGGGCCGGCGAAGGGCTTCGCTTCCCACAGAGGGTCGCCCCTGCGACGATCCTCGTCATCCCCGAGACATCGGGGGTCCAGGGTAGACGGGCTGGATTCCCGCCCCCGGGTCGGGGCCCGGGGCAGGCTTCGCGGGAATGACGAAGCACGACGCCCCCGGGAGAGACAGGCGCCCCGCCTGTCGAGTACCGCTGCCCTGCACAGGCGGGGGCGCCTGTGCCTCCCGTGAATGACTACCTTCGTAGCGGCCGCTATCGCGATCGCTCCCTAAATCACGTCGGCGAAGGTGCGCTCGGTGCGGCGGAAGTACCAGATGCCGGTGGCGAGGAGGACGGCGACGAGGGCGATGGAGGCGATGAAGCCGGGCCAGTAGAGGGCGGTCTTCTGGCCGAGCAGGGCCCAGCGGAAGCCGTCGATGACGCCGACCATGGGGTTGAGCGAGTAGAGCAGGCGGAAGCGCCCGGGGACGATGGCGCTGGAGAAGCCCACGGGCGAGATGTAGAGGCCGGCCTGCAGGAGGAAGGGCACGACGTAGCGGAAGTCTCGGTACTCCACGTTGAGGGCCGCGAACCAGAGGCCCACGCCCATGGCGGCGCCGAAGGCCAGCAGGATGAACAGGGGCAGGGTGACGATCTGCCAGGGCGGCAGGACCTGGTACCACAGCATGAGCCCCGCGAGGATCGTGGCGGAGATGCAGAAGTCCACGAAGGCCACGATCACCGAGCTGGTGGGGATGATGAGCCGCGGGAAGTAGATCTTCGAGATGAGGTTGGCGTTGCCGATAAGGCTGGTGCTGCACTGGCCGAGGGCGCTGGAGAAGAACTGCCACGGCAGCATGGCGGCGTAGACCATCACGGCGTACGGGACGCCGCCCGAGGGCAGCTTGGCCAGGCGGCCGAAGACCACCGTGAAGACGATCATCGTGAAGAGCGGCTGGATGATGGCCCACGCCACGCCGATGACCGTCTGCTTGTAGCGCACCAACACGTCGCGCCACGCGAGGAAGTAGAACAGCTCGCGGTAGCGCCAGAGGTCGCGCCAGTACTGGCCTTCCGTCTTGCCCGCTTCGATGACTAGGAGTTGGTCAGATGTGTTTGGCATGGGTTAGGGGGAAAGATTGAAGATTGCAGATTGAAGATTGCAGATTGAATGATCGAAAGCAGGCCTTTGTAGCGGCCGCAACTTGTTGCGGCCGTTCGGCCGATGCAGATTGAAGATTGCAGATTGCAGATTGAAGGATTGAAAGCCGTCCTCTGTAGCGGCCGCAATTCATTGCGGCCGAAGAAGAGACGGGAGAGACAGGCGCCTCGCCTGTCGAGTACCGCTGCCCTGCACAGGCGGGGGCGCCTGTGCCTCCCGTGCAGGATGGCCTTCGGTACGGCTTCTCTGGGCAGTCATCCTGGCAAGCGAAGCGCGTCCAGGATCCGCCTGCGGTTCAGATGAGAGTGAGGATTCCGGACTCCCTTCGGTCGCCGGAATGACGGTAAGGTGGGCAGCCGCCGGAATAGGGAGATTCCAGATTGAAGATTGAAGGATTGAAAGCCGTCCTCTGTAGCGGCCGCAATTCATTGCGGCCGAAGAAGAGACGGGAGAGACAGGCGCCTCGCCTGTCCATCAAACACGTCATCCTGAGGGCTGCTTCGAAGATGAGCTTGCTCAGGATCTCGTGGTACCAGACTCCATGCGGTTCTAACACGGCGGGATCCTGTGCCAGGAGCCCTTCGATGACGCCCACAGGATGACGCCCGAAGGGGGCGCCGGTGCCTTCCGGGAATGGTTGCCTTCGTAGCGGCCCGGGGAAAGATTGCAGATTGAAGGATCGATTGCTGGCCTTTGTAGCGGCCACGAAAGGATTGCAGATTGAAGATTCCAGATTGCAGATTGAAAGATCGAATGCTGGCCTTTGTAGCGGCCGCAACTTGTTGCGGCCGTTCGGCCGATGTGAACATCGGCCGCTCCATCCTGCCGAAGCCGCCCTTTGTAGCGGCCGAAGGGCCGGCCGCGATGAATCGCGGCCGCTACGGTGAATGAGAAGCTTCGAAGCGGCGGGCGAGGGCGCCCGCCCCACCGGAGGATTGAATGATGCCCTCCGAAGGATCGCGCTCTGGAGAGCGCTCCTACAAGAAACCTCCCGTGGGCCTTCTCCTCACTCCTCATTCCCGACTCCCGACTCCCGGCTCCTCACTCCTCGCTCCCGACTCCTGACTCCTCACTCCTGACTCCTCACTCCCGACTCTCGACTCCTCGCTCCTCACTCCCCACTCCTGACTCCTTACTATCCCCCGTTCGCTCGTTTCTCGCGTTCGGCGAGGCGCAGATCGCTCTCGACCATCATGGCGACGAGCTGGGGGAAGGTGACGGTGGGGGCCCAGCCGAGCTTCTGGCGGGCCTTGGAGGCGTCGCCGAGGAGGAAGTCCACCTCGGTGGGGCGGAAGTAGTGCGGGTCCACCTCGACGAGGAGGCGGCCGCCGGGGCCGAAGCCCTTCTCCTCCCGGCCCGTGCCCTGCCAGGTGAGGGGGAGGCCGGCGCGCTCGAAGGCCAGCGCGCAGAACTCGCGCACGCTGTGGCTCTCGCCGGTGGCGATGACGAGGTCCTCGGGCTCCTCCTGCTGGAGCATGCTCGCCATGGCCTCCACGTAGTCGCCGGCGAAACCCCAGTCGCGCTTGGCGTCGAGGTTGCCCAGGAAGAGCTTCTCCTGGAGGCCGTGGACGATGCGGCCCACGGCGCGGGTGATCTTGCGCGTGACGAAGGTCTCACCGCGGCGGGGGCTCTCGTGGTTGTAAAGGATGCCGTTGACGGCGAAGAGGCCGTAGGCTTCGCGGTAGTTGCGCGTGACGTAGAAGGCGTAGGCCTTGGCGGCGCCGTAGGGACTGCGCGGATAGAAGGGCGTGGTCTCGCGCTGGGGCGTCTCGAAGACCTTCCCGAAGAGCTCCGAGGAGGACGCCTGGTAGTAGCGCGCGGTGAGGCCGAGCTCGCGCATGGCCTCCAGCAGGCGGATGGTGCCGAGCCCCGTGACCTCGGCGGTGTACTCGGGCACGTCGAAGGAGACCTTGACGTGCGACTGGGCGCCGAGGTTGTAGATCTCGTCGGGGCGGACGGTCTTGAGCACCTTGTTGAGGGAGGAGGCGTCGTTGAGGTCGGCGTAGATGAGGCGCAGGCGGACGTCCTCGTCGTGCGGGTCCTGGTACAGGTGGTCGATGCGGCCCGTGTTGAAGGAGGACGAGCGGCGGATGGTGCCGGTCACCTCGTAGCCCCTGGCGAGAAGCAGCTCCGCCAGGTACGAGCCATCCTGGCCCGTGATGCCGGTGATGAGGGACCGTTTACCATTGCGAGGCGGGTAGGGCACGGGGGGCTCCGAGAAAAGAGTGAAGAGTTAAGAGTGAAGAGTGAAGAGTGAAGAGAAAGAGACGAAGAAATGAATCAGCCCTGGCGCAGCGTTCTGAGAAGCCCCGAGAGCAACTTCGATACCTGATCAGCGCTGTCAAGAAGTGCCTTGCGCGCGTCGGGCTTCAGATAGCCGATGTCCGCTGAAATCTCCGTCAACGTCTCCAATTCGCTCAATGATCCTCTCGCGATGATCAAGAACTGCGTGAACTCCTTCTTGCTCCCGCGAGCGGCGCCTTCTGCGATGTTCGCGGGCACCGAGACTGCGGCGCGGCGAATCTGACTGGTGAGGCCGAACATCTCTTCCTTTGGAAAACCCCGAGTCCCATCGTAGACCAGCTTGACCATGGCCATGCTCTCCCGCCATGCCGCCAAGTCCGTGTGCGCACGCCTCATGATTCCCCCTCCATCCCACGCTTCTTCCATTCTTAACTTTACCCTTTACCCTTTACTCTTGACTCTTAACTGCTCTCCCGAAGATACCACTCGTAGGTACTCTGCACGCCTTCCCTTAGGGAAATCCCGTGCTTCCACCCGAGGTCGTGGAGGCGGGTGACGTCGAGGAGCTTGCGGGGGGTGCCGTCGGGCTTGGAGGGGTCGAACACGAGGCGGGCGGAGGGGTGGACGATGTCGCGGACGAGCTCGGCGAGCTCTCGGATGGTGAGGTCCTCGCCGGTGCCCACGTTGATGGGGAGGTCGGAGTCGTGGTGGCGCATGAGGAAGAGGCAGGCGTCGGCCAGGTCGTCCACGTGGAGGAACTCGCGGCGCGGGCTGCCGGTGCCCCAGATGGTCACCTCCTCTCGTCCGTCGCGCTTGGCCTCGTGGAATTTGCGGATGAGGGCCGGAAGGACGTGGGAGGAGGCGAGGTCGAAGTTGTCGCCGGGGCCGTAGAGGTTGGTGGGCATGGCGGAGACGAAGTCGCAGCCGTGCTGGCGGCGGTAGGTCTGGCAGAGCTTGATGCCCGCGATCTTGGCGAGCGCGTAGCCCTCGTTGGTGGGCTCCAGCGGGCCGGTGAGGAGGCATTCCTCCTTGATGGGCTGGGGGCATTCGCGGGGATAGATGCAGGAGCTGCCGAGGTAGAGCAGCTTGGTGACGCCGGTGCGGCGCGAGGCTTCTACGACGTTGGCGGCGATCATGATATTGTCATATAGAAATTCGGCTATGCGTGTGCTGTTCGCCAGGATGCCGCCCACCGTGCCCGCCACGAGGAAGACGAATTCGGGGCGGTTCGCCTCGAACCACCGGTTCACGGCGGCCTGGTCGCGCAGATCCAACTGTGCGCGCGTCGCCGTCAGGAGGTTCGAGCAGCCTTCGGCCCGCAGGCGGCGGAGGACCGCCGAGCCCACCAGGCCCGTGTGGCCGGGAATGTAGATCTTCGAAGAGGTCTGCATGTTAGTTAAGAGTAAAGAGTTAAGAGTAAAGAGTTAAGAGTGAAGAGTTAAGGGGTGAATGCTGGCCTTCGGAGCGGCCGGGGGAAGATTGCAGATTGAAGATTCCAGAGTGCAGATTGAAGGATCGAAAGCAGGCCTCTGTAGCGGGCGGAAGACCGGGCACTCCGGCTCGGCTTCTCTGGGCGGTCATCCTGGCAAGCGAAGCGCGTCCAGGATCGCTTGGCCTTCGGGTGAAGGACGGGATTCCGGACTCCCTTCGGTCGCCGGAATGACGGTGAAGAACGGGAGAGACAGGCGCCCCGCCTGTCGTGTACCTCAAGAATGCACAGGCGGGGGCGCCTGTGCCTCCCATGAATGGGTGCCTTCGAAGGATCGCGCTCTGGAGAGCGCCCCTACGTGAGTCCTCCCGGGCGTCCTCTCTTCACTCTTCACTCTTCACTCTTTACTCTTCACTCTTAACTCTTTACTCTTAACTCTTTCCTTCCTCCCCAAACAGCTTCCGGTAGTACTCGAGGCACCGGGGAAGGCCGGCGGCGAGGGGAACCTGGGCCTCGAAGCCGAGGACCTCTCTGGCGAGGGCCGTGTCGGCGTGGGAGTGGAGCACGTCGCCGGCGCGGGCCGGCCTGCGCTCGGGCTCCGGGCCTCCGCCGCAGGCCTCGCGCACGATGCGGGCCAGCTCGGCGATGGTGACGCGCTCGCCCGAGGCGATGTTGAAGGCGCGGCCCGTGGCGGTCTCCGCCGGCGCGCCGGCGGCCAGGAGGTTGGCGCGCACGGCATCCCCGATGAAGGTGAAGTCGCGGCTCTGGAGGCCGTCGCCGAAGAGGACGGGGCGCTCGCCGCGCAGGCAGGCGCGGAAGAACAGCGGGATCACGCCGGCGTAGGCGCCGTTCGGGTCCTGCTGGGGGCCGTAGACGTTGAAGTAGCGCAGGCCCACCGATTCGAGCCCGTAGATGCGATGGAACGAATCGGCGAGCTGTTCGCACAGGAGCTTGGTGGCGGAGTAGGGCGAGAGCGCGTGCCCCTCGCGGCCCTCGCGCAGCGGCAGCTCCAGGGCATCGCCGTAGACCCCGGATGAGGAGGCGTACACGAGGCGGCGCACGCCGGCCTCCCGCGCGGCGGTGAAGAGGTTGGCCGTGCCCGCGAGGTTCACCGAGAGCGCGAGGGAGGGGTCGCGCATGGAGTCCGGCACGGAGATGAAGGCCGCCTGGTGGAAGATCAGCGTCGGCGGCACGAGCGGAGCATCCTCCCCGAGGCCGCAGGCGAGTCGGCAGATCTCCAGGTCGCGGATGTCTCCCTTGAGGACGGTGAGCGGCGAGGAGGGAGGAGTGAGGAGAACGGGCGATGGCGAAGTGTGGGATTTCGGGGCGTTGGCCTCCGGCGGGAGCCAGCGCGCGAGGCGTTCGAGCTTGCCCGAGGAGAAGTCGTCCAGGAGCGTGACCCTCGCGCCGAGCTCCAGCAGGGCGTCCACGAGGTGCGAGCCGATGAAGCCGGCGCCGCCGGTGACGAGGACGGGAACGCCGGTCAGATCAGGGATGGGCATGCGGGCTCCGGGGGAAGGAGTGAAGAGTTAAGAGTAAAGAGTTAAGAGTAAAGAGTTAAGAGTAAAGGGGTGAATGCTGGCCTTTGTAGCGGCCGAGGATGATTGCAGATTGAAGATTCCAGATTGCAGATTGAAGGATCGAATGCGGGCCTTTGCAACGGCCGGAGGAAGATTGCAGATTGAAGATTCCAGATTGCAGATTGAAGGATCGAATGCGGGCCTTTGTAGCGGCCGCAACTTGTTGCGGCCGACGGCCGGGCGACCTGGCACGGCTTCTCTGGGCGGTCATCCTGGCAAGCGAAGCGCGTCCAGGATCGGTCTGCGGTTCGGATGAAAGAAAGGATTCCGGACTCCCTTCGGTCGCCGGAATGACGGTGAGTGTGGGCTTAGCCTTTGTAGCGGCCGGAGGAAGATTGCAGATTGAAGATTGCAGATTGCAGATTGAAGGATCGAACGCTGGCCTTTGTAGCGGCCGCAACTTGTTGCGGCCGATCGAGGAGCCGGAGAGACGGGCGCCTCGCCTGTCCATCAAACACGTCATCCTGAGGGCTGCTTCGAAGATGAGCTTGCTCAGGATCTCGTGGTGGCAGACTCCATGCGGTTCTAACGCGGCGGGATCCTGTGCCAGGAGCCCTTCGATGACGCCCACAGGATGACGCCCGAAGGGGGCGCCTGTGCCTCCCATGAATGATGACCTCCATAGTGGTCTTTCGGCCGCTATGGGCGGAGCCGGTCTTCGATGCGGGTGATGAGGGCCTGAAGAAGGCTCCCGTAGACCGGGAGTTTTTCAAAGATCTGAAGGGCGACGGCCTCGATGTAGGTGTGCACGGTCCTGTTGCGGTCTTCGGCCATCTCGAGGGCCAGGAGAGCCTCGCCTTCATTGAGAACTCCCACCTGACCGAGGCTCCTCCACACACCCCGCGGCGATGGGGCCTGAATCCCCTCCTGGCTCTCCAGGTAGGCCTGCCCAGCCTTCCAGATGGCTTCGTAGGTGAATTCGAACCGCTGGATCGCCCCATCCCGCTCAAGGTCGCTGGGAGAGGGGATCTGGAGCGCGGCTTTGAGGGCCTCGACGGCGCGATGCCCATCCCGCATCCGCTGGGTCAGTCGGTCCATGGGATTCCCTCCCGTTCTATGGCCTCTCTCAGGGCCGGGCCTGCGCTGGACAGATCCAGCAGGTCGATCCTGAAGGGAATGCGGCTCTCTTCGAAGGCCTCTGACAGCCGCGCCATGAGGCTGCCCGGTACGGGCCTATCTCCCGCGCTCAGGGCGAGGTCGATGTCCGAGAAGCTCCTGGGCTCACCGCGGGCGCGCGATCCGTAGAGGGTTGCGCGGACGCCCGTCCCGGTGAGAAACCGGAGCGTGATGCGCCGGGCCTCCATCAACGCCCACGAGGCGGGGTCGCGAAATTCGGGACGATCCGGGAGGGCAACAACGTGGGTTGTCATGCGCATACGTATACCACGAAAAAGGGCCGTTTGGCGAAGGGCGAGAGGGCCGTATGAGGGCCTTCCCGGCGGTCGCCGGTGGGGATGAGAGCCCTCAACCGCCACTTCGATTCATCCAGCGCCAGGCGGTCTCGATGATGTGGTGCAGGCCGGCGTGGCTTGGCTTCCAGCCGAGGATGCTGGCGGCCCGCTCCGAACTGCCGACAAGGACGGCGGGGTCGCCGGGCCGGCGCGGGCCAAGCTCCACGGGGACGACGCAGCCGGTGACCTCGCTGGCGGCCGCGATGACCTGCTTGACCGAGAAGCCGCGCCCGTTGCCGAGGTTGAAGGCGCGGGCGCCGGTCTCGTCATCGAGGGCCCTGAGGGCCATCAGGTGCGCCTCGGCCAGGTCGGTGACGTGGATGTAGTCGCGGATGCAGGAGCCGTCGGGCGTGTCGTAGTCATCCCCGAAGAGAGTGACGGCCTCGCGGTCGCCCCTGGCCGCCGCCAGTACGAGCGGGATGAGGTGCGTCTCGGGGTCGTGCGCCTCGCCCGTCCGGCCTTCAGGGTCTGCCCCCGCCGCGTTGAAGTAGCGCAGGCTCACCGAGCGGACTCCGCGGGCGCGGGCATAGTCGGCGAGCACCTGCTCCACGAACAGCTTGCAGCGGCCGTAGGGGTTGATGGGCTCGGTGGGGTCCCCCTCCTCCACGCGCTCGCCCCGCGGCGTGCCGTAGACGGCGGCGCTGCTGGAGAAGACGAAGCGCCGGACCCCGGCCCTGATCATGGCGCCCAGGAGGGTGAGGGTGCCCGCCACGTTGTGGTCGTAGTAAAGCTCGGGCCGCTCCACCGACTCGCCCACGTAGGTGAGGCCGGCGAAGTGCAGGACGGCCTGCGGACGGTACTGCTCGAACACCTCTTCGAGGCGGGCCGGGTCGCGGACGTCCCCCTCCTCCAGGGGACCCCACTGCACGGCCCACTTATGGCCGCGGGAGAGGTTGTCGTAGGTCACGGGCAGGTAGCCGGCCTGGGCCAGCGCCTTGCAGGCGTGGCTGCCAATGTAGCCCGCCCCGCCGGTCACGAGGATGGGAGTGGGGGGTTGGATGAGGGCCTCCTAGGAGATTGCAGATTGCAGATTACAGATTAAAGATTGAAGGGTGGGGCCGATTACTGGGATTCGTAGGGCGGGCTGCACTCGCGCAGGGGAAACTGATCGGCCGTGGCCTTGAGGTAGTCCATGAAGGCAGCCAATTGGCGGCCGCAGCTCTCCGCGAGCCTGATCAATTCCTTGCACTGCTGCTCGTCCAAGTGACCGGCATCCTGGGCCACATAGGCCTGGGCCCTGAGTTCTCCAGCCGACCCTTTCGCCCTGCCCAAGAAGTCGATAAAGAGGGCCTGCGTCCTGCTTTCGTAGCCTTCGGCGATATTGGAGAGAATGGAGACCGCCGCTCGCCTCATCTGGTCCCGAAGGCCGAAGTCCTTGAAGAACGTCCCATGGTTCGAAAGCCCATAGACCCTCCGGGCCAGCTCTCTCGCCGTCTGCCAGACCTCTAGGTCTTCAAACCTCTCAATTCGAGCCATGGCCTCCCTCCCCGCGTGGTTTCCTCAATCTGCAATCTGCAATCTGCAATTTCATTTCTTTCCCATCCGCGCCCGCGCGAGGCTCAGAATCTTCCCGGCCTGGCGGGCCCAGAGGGCGAAATAGAGGAGCGGAAGAGGCCGCCGGCCTTCGGGGTGCCGGGCGCGAAGATAGGCGGGCGCGGGGAAGAGGACGTAGAAGAGCTTCCGGGCGAGGACGCCCGGACCCTTCGCGTGTCGGAAGGCCTGGAGGGACTGCCGCACGGAGGTGCGGCCCTCTCCGAGGGGAAGGGCCGAGGGCCGAACACCGGCGGCGAGGGCGGTGATG
>JBAWEQ010000127.1:0-3800 GCA_049591295.1 Acidobacteriota bacterium | reverse complement strand
AGGACCCGCGCAGAAATAACTTAACGTTTTCGCATCCCATCTTCGCGCGATCTTGACGCGATTCTCGATCGCAAAATCCTCAACGTAGTCTTCAACTACGCCTGCGGTTTTGCTCCCTCCAATCGCGCCAATCTCGCACGAACCTGGGCGCGAATTCCGTTAACCTATTCCTGCGCGGGTCCTTAGTGCCTTTGTGTCTTGGTGGTGAATCCCTTCCGGATGTTCCTCTACATCTGCCCTTCGTGCTTGAGAAGGGTCCCCTCGGCCATGAAGACCACATCTTCGGCGAGGTTGGTGCAGAGGTCGGCGATGCGCTCGAATTCCTTCGCGGCGAACACGACCGCCACGGCCGATTCGCGCTGGCTGCGGTCGTGCCAGTCCTGCGTCAGGACTTCCCGGATGGAGCGGGAGAGGAGGTCGTCCGCCTCGTCGTCCCTGGCGATGACGGCCTTGGCCAGGGCCGTGTCGCGGGCCACGAAGGCGGTGATGGCGTCGCTGAGCATGCCGAGGGACAGCTCAGTCATGCGGGCAAAGTGCTCCGCGAGGGCCGACGTCGGGAAGACCGAGAGATCGGCGCTCCTTTCCGCGATGTTCAGGGCGTGGTCTCCGATGCGCTCCAGGTCGTTGTTGATCTTGAGGGCCATGAAGACGGTGCGCAGGTCGTCCGCGGCGGGCTGAAACAGCGCGAGGATCCTCAGGCAGCGGGCGTCGTTGGCGTTCTCCATCCGGTCGATGGCCTCGTCCCGCTGGTAGAGGTCGGCCGCGCTGTTGGGATCGCAGCTGGTGAAGGCCTGGGCGGCGGCGCGCAGGACGCTCCCCACCTCGTCCGCCATGGCCACGATGTTCTCCATGAGAGATCGGATCTCTTCTCTCTCTCTGCTCATCCATTCACTCCGCTGCCGAATGGGTCCGGCATCCAAGGGGACGGCCGAATCGCCGCCGCCCGCGCCCATGGTATCAGCCGAACCGGCCGGTCAGATAGTCTCTCGTCCTGGGTTCCCTGGGGTTGGTGAACATCTTCTCCGTCTCCCCGAACTCGATCAGCTCGCCCAGATAGAGGAAGGCCGTGAAGGCCGAGATGCGCGCGGCCTGCTGCATGTTGTGGGTGACGATGACGATGGTGTAGTTGGCCTTGAGCTGGTCGATGAGCTCCTCGATGCGGGCCGTAGCGATGGGGTCGAGGGCGGAGGCCGGCTCGTCCATGAGGATCACCTCGGGCTTCACGGCGATGGCCCTCGCGATGCAGAGGCGTTGCTGCTGGCCGCCGGAGAGGCTCATGCCGTTGTGGTTGAGCTTGTCCTTGACCTCGTCCCAGAGGGCCGCGTCCCTCAGCGCGGTCTCCACCCGCTCGCGCAGGATCGACTTGGGCAGCTTCTCGTACAGCCGTATGCCGAAGGCGATGTTCTCGTAGATGGACATGGGGAAGGGAGTGGGCTTCTGGAAGACCATGCCCACGTGGGCCCGGAGCTGGGTCACGTCCAGGTCTTTGGCGAGGATGTTCTGCCCGTCCAGCAATACCTCCCCCGTGGCCCGCTGGCCGCGGTAGAGGTCGTACATCCGGTTGAAGACGCGGAGCAGGGTGGTCTTGCCGCAACCCGAGGGGCCGATGAAGGCCGTCACCTCGTTGGTGTAGACGGGCAGGCTGATGTTCTTCAGCGCCTGGTTGCTGCCGTAGTAGAAATTGAGATCCCTCACCTGGATTCGGAGGCGGTGGAGCCGCTCGGATTGCTCGGCGTCTCCCTGTCCCTTATCGGCAGGCGGGTTGGGCACTTCCGCGGTCATCGGATTCATCGCTGGCTCCCCAGGCGCTGAGTGCGGCTCACGGCGATCCGGGCCACGATGGTGGTTGCCAGGACGCCGAGCGTGATGAGGAGGGCCGCCCCCCATGCCTTGGTCCGCCAGTCGTCATAGGGCGACATGGCGTAGTTGAAGATGGTGACGTTAAGGGTTCCCGTCGGTTCCAGCGGGTTGAAGTTCCAGTAGGGGTTGTTCAGGGAGGTGAAGAGGAGCGGAGCCGTCTCGCCCGCCACGCGGGCGATGGCCAGCAGGACGCCGGTGGTCATTCCTCCCAGCACCCGCCGGTAGCAGACCCTGAGGATGACCTTCCAATAGGGCGCCCCCAGGGCCAGGGCTGCCTCCCTGAGCGCATTGGGCACGAGACGCAGCATCTCCTCGGTGGTCCTCGTGACGACGGGGATCATGATGATGGCCAAGGCCAGGGCCCCCGCGAGCCCCGAGAATCCCTTCATGGGCTGGACCAGGATGGCATACACGAAGACGCCGATGACGATGGAGGGGGCGCTGGTGAGGATGTCGCTCACGAACCGGACGGCGTGGGCCAGCGCGCTCTGGCGGCCGTACTCCGCCAGGTAGGTACCGGCCAGGATGCCCACCGGCACGCCGATCAGGGTGGCCATCGCGGTGATCAGCAGGGTGCCCACGATGCCGTTGACCAGGCCGCCGCCGGCCATGCCGGGAGGGGTGGGCAGTTTGGTGAAGAAGGCCACCGAGAAGGCAGGCAGGCCCTTGTGGATGAGGTCCTTCAGGATCCAGAACAGCCAGAAGAGGCCGAACAGCGCGGAGGCCCCGGAGAGGGCCATCATGATCGCGTTCATGGCCTTGCGAAGCCTGTGCCGGAGCCCGCCGTGGCGCCTCATCGCACGCTCCCCACGACCTGCCGCTCGATGCGCCACAGGAGGAGCTTGGCCACCGACAGGATGATGGTCGTGATCACAAAGAGGATGAGACCCAGGGCGATGAGGCTGGAGACGTAGAGGTGGGAGGTGGCCTCCGTGAACTCGTTCGCCAGGGTCGAGGAGATCGTGTTGGAGGGGCTCAGCAGCGACAGGGAGATGTCGTGGGCGTTCCCGATGACGAAGGTGACCGCCATGGTCTCGCCGAGGGCCCTCCCCAGGCCCAGGAAGATGGCGCCCACGATGCCGGTGCGGGTATAGGGGATGACCACGTTTCGGACCACCTCCCAGGTGGTGGCGCCCAGGCCGTAGGCAGACTCCTTGGCCATGGCGGGAACCAGGGCGAAGACGTCGCGGGTGATGGAGTTGATGAAGGGGATGATCATGACCGCGAGGATGATGGCGGCCGTCATCATGCCGATGCCCATGGGAGGGCCTTGAAACAGCGGCAGAAAGCCCAGGTGGTGCTTGAGCCAGGGCTCTATGTGCCGCGCCATGATAGGAGCAAAGGAGAAAAGCCCCCACATACCGTAGATGATGCTCGGGACGGCAGCCAGCATTTCCACGGCCAGTCCCACCGGCTTCTGAAGCCACGGCGGCGCCATCTCCGTCAGGAAGATCGCGATGCCCAGGCTGACCGGCACGGCGATCAGGATGGCCAGGAAGCTGGAGACCAGCGTGCCGAAAATCGAGGGGAGGGCGCCGAAGGACTCCTGGACGGGGTCCCATTCCTTCGTCCAGAGGAACTTCCACCCGAAGTGCGAGAAGGCCAGGTGGGCCTGGGCGAAGAGGACCGTCCCAATGGCCAGGATGAGCAGGAGTACGAGCCCGGCGAAAAAGAGGGTCGTGGCCCTGAATAGGACGTCAGGTAGGTTGCCGGGGCGCGAACGGCCCTGTGGGCGCGCTGGCGCGGCCGGCCCCGGCTCTGGCACCTGGCGGACGGCGGTTTCGGCGGCCCCTTCTGCTGGCTGTTGCATCCGGCTCCCTCCGCGCTCCTAGTGTTGTGTCCCCGTCATGTGTTTAGAATGGCCTTTTCCCGGGACACAACACTTCCCAAGGGGCTCCGCCCCTAGGGCGCCCGCCTGCGGCGGGCTGTTACCCCGATAG
>JBAWEQ010000126.1:0-5796 GCA_049591295.1 Acidobacteriota bacterium | reverse complement strand
CCGGCACCGCATACCGGAATGCCATTCGGCGGGTGACGGTCCAGGACTTCACCGACCCCCACTACTACGACACCTTCACCTGCTGCCCGACGAACGTGCAGTACAAGGACGTGGTGCAGAAGAGCCGCGGGGAGCAGGTGGATTTGCAGTGTCCCACGCAGGGCGCGCTGAAGATCAAACTTACCCCGGAACCGGGGGACCCCATCAGCGGCAATTCTGGGAATCCGGGAACATTCACCTGGTTCCAAGGAGACCCTTCGGCTCAGGTGGCTGCGACGGTGCTGTTTGGACAGGCTCCAATGCTTGAAGCGTTCTGGGAGGACTCCTCATCCTCCACCCCATCCAGCGAAACCGTGACATGGGAGGTAGGCGGTGAGACTGCGCCTAGCGCGGATTCCAGTGGACTCTATCCGAACAAGCCCGAGGTCCTTTTCACTGGCGGACAGAGCCCGTATACCGGCGACCAGCTGCGATTCCAAAGCGTCCATACGGGGCAGTTCACCCTGACCATCACGACCACCAACCCGGACCACAAGGGACCTGACGGCCAGTCGGCACACATCACGCTAGCAATCTCCATTACAGCACCGGATGGACTTCTTAGCGGCCCTGGCCCCGTCAATACGGCCTATGACGGCCTGATCGTCTCGTACGCCGACAAGTACGGCATCCCTCCTCAGTACATCAAGCGGCAGGTGTGGCAGGAGAGCGGCCAGACTTACAACCCTGCGACGTACCGTTACGAACCCTTGAGTTGGGACATCGGAACGAGAGGTGGAGTCGGGGCCGACTTCGGTGGCATTTGGCAGTGGAGCTCGTCCCAGTGGGAGGAGCAGGGGATGGACTCCTATGAGTTTCCTACGGGCGGGGGGTTCACGAGCGCCGATATGGGGCTTAGGGACAAGTTTCACTTTATCGCATCGTTCGACCCTTCGGTTCAGCCACCCAGTCTGCCCTATACATGCGGGCAGTATGACGCTTCCAACGATTACACCGAGAAGCTTGTCGATCTCTTCCAGGCGGAAGATGGCTGGCGGCCCAATAGCTATCCCCACCAGATTTACAATGCCCCCGGGCAGGACACTGTCAAGGGGCCGTGCGGGGGAGTCAGGATGAATTGGTCCCTCTGGGCCGGTGTGACGATGGCATACTATGCTAATCAATATTACTGCGGCGGCACTACCTTATGGGGCCAGGCCTGTGGATGGCGCCAGCAGAGCTTTATCGCCTGGTTCTGCAACCATCCGGACACCCCCGCTCAATCGGCCATCGCAGCGAGTTACGGGCTCCTGCAACTGATGTACTACAAAGCCGTCATCGATTTGCATTGGAACCAACAGCTTGGACCCGAAACACGTGATCCGGCCTCTCTTTTCGATCCGGCGGTGAGCCTCGATTTGGGTACTCATGCGGACTGCGTGTTCGTCCAGGACAACATCGCAAGCCGAATTTGTAGTCCTCCAGACCTGTTGTCCTACCAACAGGCCATGGCAGACGGCATACGCTTCTACAACAAGAGCTGGAACGGTGGCACCTACGGCCTGGGGATCGTAAAGGGTGCTTACGGCTTCAGGCCGCAGTGAAGGAGAGTCCGATGAAAAGCGTGAAAGTCCTTTTTTGGATGACGTTCCTTCTCTGGTTACCAGCCTCCGTTCTGACGGCTCAGACGGTTACCGAGGCGCAGGCCGCGCAACTCGCGGCACAGTACCTGCCTCAAGCCGTCATAGACAAATACACTCTGGCGCACCACTTGGAGGACCTTCAAAATCCTCTCCAGGCTATTAAGCCGGGATGGGGGCAGGAAATTCACTACCTCAACTTCACGATGCCAAACGACCCCAACCAATACTTGCTGCTGGGCTGGGGCGACGGTTCGTCCACCGACGCTCTTTACTGGCGCCTCCTCAAGAGTGCCGATAACGGGAAAAGTTGGATGGTCCAGCAAGACGCTCCTCGCTGGTACGGTCCCTTGGGCTACAACAACCGCTGGTGGCTCGCTGACCTCACCGGCGACGGGATTCCGGAGCTGTGCGTGGACGGCGCCCCCCTGGACAAGGACGGAGAGGCCCTGCTCGTCTTTGCTTGGCGTAACGGCGGGTTTGTGTGCATCACGCCAGGCACCGGCTTCTTCAACGACGATCCGGCAGTCACGTTTTTCTCCGCCTTTTGCTCGACCGCCGTGAATATCGAAGACGTGGACGGCGACGGGAAGGCCGAGATCGTGGTTTCGGCTGATCTGGAGAACGAACCCGACCCGAATTTCAATCCGGACAGCCCTTCCTACCACACCGTCGCCCTGACTCCAACACAAATCTACAAGTACGATGGGACATCCTATGTTCTCTGGAGGGAAATCCCCTGGTCGGACAATGCCCCGTACCCCATCAACGTTCCGGCTCTCGCCGTGGTCCACCCCGGCACGATCCCCCTCTCGGAGCTCCAGGGGGGAGGCGGGAACGGAACCCTGCAAATCTTCGTCTCGCACCCCGCAGGCACGTACACCGTGGAAGACATGAATTCGGGTAGCTTCACCTTCCAGGGCACGCCCCTCACCTTCCAGAAGAAATGGCCGAACCAGAAGCAGCCGGATACCACTTCGGCGAACTTCGAGTGGGAAGGCTGTCCGGTGAAGCAGGAGGCACCCACGGCCCGGGGAGAATGGAACCCTCCGCCTGAGGACCCCTTCTTGCCCGCCCCAGACGGCAAGCGCGAATACCACTTCGTAGCCCCCTACCTCGAACTCCGGCTGGCCCAATCGGCGGTCTATCCCTATCTCTTGCAGGCGGCAACCGACGCCTTCTCTCGCGATCCTTCGCGCCAGACCTACTTTGTCTCCATACCCCTGGCAGGAAAAATGACCAACGGCAAACTGGCGGCGGTGTCCGCCCTGGTCTGCATCAAGAACACTGGTTCCAACGATAAGGCGAAGACGGTGCCCGCGAAAGCAATCTCCCCGCCCCCTTCCACCCCTGCGGCGCCGGAGAAGCCGAAGAGGTAGGGCACGGGCGCAGAACGCAAGGCAGCGCCCCCGCGGTGTCCTCGGTGCCTCCGCGGTGAATCCCTCTGCCGCCGGGGTCCGGACCCCGTATCAGGGGCGTCCCTCCTCACTTGGCTAGGCGGGGGTCCTTGGCAAGGGCGCCGCCGGGATGAGACGATGGCCTCATGAACGTGTGGCGGCCTGGGAGGCGGGGAGCGGCGGGGGAGGGACTCTCCACACAGGAGCAGATCCGGAGCAAGTACCAGAGCTTCCGGTCCGTGCTCTCGCTCAACAACGAGTGTCTGGAACTCATGGCGGGCCTGCAGGAGGACCTGCAGTTCGTGCCCCCGCGCCGGGATGTGCTGGGTGGCCGGGTCGGAACGATCTGCGACAAGGCCGAGCAGATCGTGTCCACGCTGGAGGGGCTGATGGGCAAGCCCTCGCCCATCCTCTCGGGCGCGGTGCGCGCCCAGCGGCGGGAGGTGGAGGCGTATATCGCGGGCCTGCAGGAGCTCGTCCCGCGGAGGCTCTCCGCCTGGCTGAACGAACTGAACGCGTCGCACGAGGCGGAGGCGGGGGGCAAGGCCGCGGCCCTCGGCGAGGTCAAGAACCGCCTGGGGCTGCCCGTGCCCGACGGCTACGTCCTCACCACCGAGGCCTACCGCCAGTTCTGCGGGCTGCCGCTCTGGAGGGAGATCCGGGACGCGGTCCGGGAGCTCGATCCATCCGACCTGGACGCCCTGCGCGAGGCCTCGCGCTCGCTCACCGAGAAGATCCTTGCCGCGCCCGTGCCGCGGGCCGTGGAGGTCGCCATCACGGAGCGGGCGAAGGCGCTCGCCGGCGCCGGATTGGGCCTCGCCGTGCGCTCCAGCGCGGTGGGGGAGGGTGGCGACCACACCTTCGCCGGCCAGTTCCTCAGCCTGATCAACGTTCCCGCCGACGGGCCGGTGGAGGCCTACAAGCGCGTGGTGGCCAGCCGCTTCAGCGAACGGGCGCTCTCCTACCGCCTCTCCACCGGGCTCTCCGAGGTGGACAGCCCCATGGCGGTCCTCGTCCTTCCGACTCTCAGGGCGAGGGCGGCCGGAATCCTCTACACGCGAGACCCGCGGAACCCCAGGAGCAGTCAGTTATGGGTGACCGCCACCCGGGGGCTGGGGCTGGACATGGCCAGCGGATGCACCTCGGCCGACCTCTACCTGGTCTCCCGGAGCCGGACCCACGCCGTGCTGGAACGGCGGCTCGTCCAGAAGGAGGCGATCCTGCTGCCGGACCCTCAGGGCGGGATCGTGAGGCGGCCCGTGGACCCGGCGGAGGGCGCGGCCCCCAGCCTGAACACCGAGGAGCTCCAGGTCCTGGCGCGCTGGGGCGTGCTCATCGAGGAGCACTTTGGCTCGCCCCAGGACGTGGAGTGGGTGCTGGATGAGGACGGGGGCGTCTGGATCGTCCAGGCGCGTCCCCTCGCCCTCGCCGAGGAGGAGGCGGGCCGCGGGTGGACCCGGGCCAAGGGCGAACCCCTCCTCGATGGCGGGCAGACCATCTATCCCGGCCGGAGCTCCGGCCCGGCCTACCTGGTCCAGGATCTCCAGGACCTCGGCCGGACGCCCGAGGGGGCCGTCCTTTTCCTGCACAGGCCCACGCCGGAGGTGGTCAAGGTCATGCCCCGCCTTGCGGGGCTGGTGGCCGAGTGGGGAAACGTGGCGGGCCACGGCGCGGCCCTCCTGCGCGAGTTCAAAGTGCCGTCGGTCTTCGGCATGAAGGGGCTCTTCGAGAAGGTCCGGCCCGGCGACCTCGTGAGCCTCGACGCCGTCCAGGCCCGGATCTACCCCGGCAACCTCTGGCCGCGGAAGCTGATGGAAGCGGAGGTGCCCGAACGCTACCGCGGCAAGAGCGGCGATCCCATCAGCCGGAGGCTGCTGACCCTGAACCTCCTCGATCCCGCGGCCTTCAACTTCCGGCCCCGCGGCTGCAAGTCCACCCACGACGTCCTGCGCTACGCCCACGAGAAGGCCATCGAGGCCATGTTCTCCATCCACGACACGGCCTTCGAGAGCGGCCCCCACGCCTCCAAGAAGCTGATCGCCCCCATCCCCGTCAACCTGTACGTGCTGGATCTCGGCGGCGGCCTGGAGCTGGAGAATCCGACGCGGCGCCAGGTGATGCCCGCGGAGATCACCTCGCGCCCCTTCCGGGCCATCTGGGCCGGCATCAGCCACCCGCGGGTCACCTGGAGCCGATCCATGCCGGCCAGCCTGGGAGGGATCGCCTCCGTGCTGGCCGGCTCCTTCGCCTCCCACGGGGACGCCAGGCGGGCCCTGGGGGAGAAGAGCTACCTGCTGGTGGCGGACGAGTACATGAACCTCAACTCGCGGCTCGCCTACCACTTCACCCTCGTGGATGCCTGCGTCTCCGAGGTCGCCAACCACAACTACATCTCGTTCCGTTTCGCGGGAGGGGGCGCCACGCGGCGGCGCCGGAACCTTCGGGCCTGCTTCCTGGAGGCCTGCCTCAGCAAGAACGGTTTCCAGGTGGACCGGCGGGGCGACGTGGTGAACGCCTGGCTCAAAAAGGCCCCGGCCGGGGAGACCGAAGCCAAGCTCGACGTGCTGGGCCGCCTCATGGCCTGCGCCAGCCAGCTCGACATGTACATGACCGGCGAGGAGGCCATGCACTGGTACGTGGAGCAGTTCCTCAAGGGCAACTACGGCTTCGCCGTGCCCGATCCTGGCAGTCCAAAGTGAACCATTTTGTCGGCTCCGAACCCGCGTCCGGGCCTAGGCCGCGCCTTTGGCGCGGCGCTGGGGACCTGGTCCGGGCGCGTC
>JBAWEQ010000125.1:0-38807 GCA_049591295.1 Acidobacteriota bacterium | reverse complement strand
GCACGGCGGGCTGCTTCGGCGGGGGGCCGGCCGGTAGCCTCGCCGCCTCGTCGAAAGGAGATTCATGAGCCTTCAGGACAGCCTGGGCGTGAACCGTGCGGTGATCGCCCTCTCCGTGGCGCGGCTGGCGGACGCCATGGGGAACAGCATCCTCTTTATCGTGCTCCCCCTCTACGTGGCCAAGATGCCGGCGCCGTGGTTCCCCTTTCCCGAGCCGGTGCGGGTGGGCATCCTCATCTCCCTCTTCGGCTTGGTCAGCGCGACCTTCCAGCCGATCATGGGCGCCCTCTCCGACCGGATCGGCAGGCGGAAGGCCGTCATCCAGGCCGGACTCCTCCTGATGGGCGCCGCGACCTTCAGCTTCCTGTTCGCCGCCCGCTTCGCCGACCTGCTCGTCCTCAGGACCGTCCAGGGGATCGGCGTGGCCCTCACCATCCCGGCCTCCATGGCGATCATGGCCGCGGTGACCTCCAAGAAGACCCGCGGCGGGGCCATGGGCGTCTACACGACCTTGCGCATGGTGGGCTTCGCCTCGGGGCCGCTGGTGGGCGGGCTCCTCCAAGTGAAATACGGGTTCAACGCCGCCTTCGTCGTGGGGACGGCCCTGATCCTCCTCGGCATGGTGCTGGTGCAGTTGTGGGTGCAGGACGTCCGCGTGGAGAGGCCCGCCACCGATCCGAGGCCCTTCCGGATGTTCGAGCCCTCCATCATGAGTTCGGGCATCATGGGCGTCGGGGTGGCCACCTTCGTCATGGCGAGCGCCTTCTCCATGATGACCACGCTGGAGCGCCAGTTCAACGCGCGGCTGAACGAGACGGCCCTCGGCTTCAGCGTGGCCTTCAGCGCCCTCATGGTCAGCCGCCTCCTCTTCCAGGTGCCCCTCGCGCGCCTCTCCGACCGGGTAGGCCGCAAGCCCCCCATCATCGCCGGCCTCGTGCTCATGGCCCCAGCCACGGCCCTCCTCGGGGAGGTGGTCACCACGGGGCAGCTCACCGGCCTCAGGCTGCTGCAGGGGCTGGGCGCGGCGGCCATCGCGGCCCCCGCCTTCGCCCTCGCGGGCGACCTGGCCAAGGCAGGCGGCGAGGGGCGGCAGATGAGCATCGTGACGATGGGATTCGGCCTCGGCATCGCCCTCGGGCCCCTGCTGGCCGGCCTGCTGGCCGTCCACTCCTTCGAACTGCCCTTCTTCGTCGGCGGGGTCATGGCCCTCGGCGGCGCCTGGGTCGTGGCCCGCTACGTGCCCGAGACGGTCCGGAGGACGGAGAAGGCCGCCCGGTTATAAGGCCGCCCGCAGGAGCGCTCTCCAGGGCGCGAATCTTCGAAGCTCACCGCGCTAGGCGGCCGCACCCGCCCGCCGCTCCGAAGCTCCTCCCTCACCCGTAGCGGCCGATGTGAACATCGGCCGGCCTTTCGGCGCAATTCATTGCGGCCGCTTCAGAGGCTCGCCTTCGATCCATCTGCGATCTGGAATCTTCAATCTGAAATTCCCCTCCGGCAGCGACGAAGGCACTCATCCACCCCGTTCTTCGCCCTCCCTTCTCCTCAGGCCGGGCGGCAGAGGGCTAAGGGCGCACGGCGGAGGAGCGGGCACGGTGCGTCCCGGCGGGCGGGGGTGGCTCGGACCGCCGCGGGCGGCCTCGCCCCCGTGGAAGAGCCGGGTGCCAAACTTGTTAACTCAATAGAGCACACTGCACGGGCCTTCCCGTGAGAGAGGTAATCATGGACTACACAAGACTTGGCGACACGGGGCTTTCCGTCTCGCGGATCTGTCTCGGCTGCATGAGCTACGGCGACCCTGCCGCGTCCGTTCCCGGCTCCACACTGCGCTGGGAGTGGGCCTTGAAGGAGGACGCGGCGAGGCCCTTCTTCCGGCGCGCCATCGAGTTGGGCATCAACTTCTTCGACACGGCCAACGTTTACTCCGTCGGCACCAGCGAGGAGATCACCGGCCGCGCCCTGCGCGAGTACTCCCGACGCGAGGAGGTCGTGATCGCCACGAAGGTCTGGGGAATGATGCGCCCCGGCCCCAACGGCGGCGGCCTCTCCCGCAAGTCGATCCTCCACGAGATCGACGCGAGCCTGAAGCGCCTCGGCACCGACTACGTAGACCTCTACCAGATCCACCGTTGGGACGACGACACGCCCATCGAAGAGACGATGGAGGCGCTGAACGACGTGGTCCGCGCGGGCAAGGCGCGCTACCTGGGCGCGTCCTCCATGTACGCCTGGCAGTTCGCCAAGGCCCAGCACCTGGCCGAGACGAACGGCTGGGCCCGCTTCGTGTCCATGCAGGACCACTACAACCTCCTCTACCGCGAGGAGGAGCGCGAGATGATCCCGCTCTGCCTCGACCAGGGGGTAGGGCTGATCCCGTGGAGCCCGCTCGCCCGGGGCTACCTGGCGCGCCCGCCGAGGACCCAAGCGACCAAGCGGTCGGAGACGGACCGCTTTGGGAAGACTCTCTACTCGGCGATGGCCGAGGCGGACCAGCGCGTGATCGGCGAGGTGGACAGGCTGGCGACGGCGCGGAACCTCCCCCACGCCCAGATCGCCCTCGCGTGGCTGCTCCAGAAGGAGGCCGTGGCGGCCCCCATCGTGGGCGCCACGAAGATGGAGCACCTCGAGACCGCCGTGGCCGCCCTCGATGTCGAGCTGTCGCCGGAAGAGGTCGCCGCCCTGGAGGCGCCGTACGTGCCCCACGCCATCGCCGGGCACAGCTGAGCCGGGCGGTCCGGCTGGCCCCGCCGCCCTTCCCATGGCATCGGAGGGAGCGGCGGCTCGGCGGGGGCACGCTCCGGCTATGTCGTAGGAGCTGGCTCCAGCGGGAGAATCGGAGCGGAATACCCGGCCGTGGCGTGACCGCCCCTCGTGCTCGGGGGGCCCTCCTACGTTCCGCTAAGAAGGGCTTCATTCACGGGAGGCACGGGCGCCCCCGCCCGTGCAGGGCCGCGGTACCGCACAGGCGAGGCGCCTGTCTCTCCCATCTCTCTTTCGGCCGCTACGAAGGCACGCCCTCGATCCATCTTCAATCTGGAATCTTCAATCTGCAATCTTCAATCTGGAATCGTCAATCTGCAATCTTCAATCTGCAATTGTCCTCCCGCCGCTACGAAGGCATCCATTCGAGGGAGGTACAGGCGTACCCGTCTGTGCGCTCCGAAGCGGCGTTTGCGAAGGTCCGCTCGGCCCACCCGAGCGTTGGGTGGAGGGGGGCAACCGGCCCCGCCCAAAGAGCGAGCCCGGCGAGGGCCCGGGGAGCGACCCTGGCGCGCCCGGAGGGATTCGAACCCCCGACCACCGGCTTAGAAGGCAGGTGCTCTATCCAACTGAGCTACGGGCGCGCAGGTGAACAGTATAGTGGAAACGTGGGGGTTCAGGAAGCTGGGAATCCTTGGAGGGGGTGACTTTCGTTGGTATACTGGCGGCCGCTTCGGGAGGGGGCCAGAGTGGATGTCAAACGGCGGGTCGCCATCAGCTCGGTCATAGCGGCCCTGTTTCTGACCGGGACCAAGCTGACCGTGGGTCTCCTGACGGGGAGCCTGGGCATCCTCTCGGAGGCTGCCCACTCGGGGCTGGACCTGCTGGCGGCGGGCATGACCTGGTGGGCGGTACACGTCTCCGACCGGCCGCCCGACGCGGACCACCCGTACGGCCACGAGAAGATCGAGAACATCTCGGCCCTCTTCGAGACGCTCCTCCTGCTGGTGACGTGCGTCTGGATCATCTCCGAGGCGGTGCACCGGCTCTTCTTCAGGCCCGTGCAGATCGAGGTCAACGCCTGGAGCTACGGGGTCGTGGTCCTGGCCATCGTGATCGACCTGTCGCGGAGCACGGCGCTGAGCCGGGTGGCCAAGAGGACCCGCAGCGCGGCGCTGGAGGCCGACGCCCTACACTTCTCCAGCGACATCTTCAGCTCGCTGGTGGTCCTGGTGGGCCTGGCGAGCACGCAACTCGGCTATCCCCAGGCCGACGCGATCGCCGCCCTCGGCGTCTCCGCCTTCGTCATCTGGATCTCCGTGAGGCTCGGGAAGAGGGCCGTGCAGGCCCTCACGGACTGGGTGCCCGAGGACCACGTGGAGAGGGCGGCGCGGACCGCCCTGACGGTGCCGGGGGTGAGGCGCGCCTACGACGTGCGGGTGCGCCAGGCCGGGGCCAAGCATTTCCTGGACCTCAAGGTGGCGGTGGACCGCGGCACCAGCTTCACCGACGCCCACCGGATCACCGAGGCGGTCGAGGAGGCCCTGCGCGAGGCGTTCAAGGAGGCCGACGTGCTGGTGCACGCCGAGCCCGACGAGCGGCAGCCCGCGGGTTTGACGGAGGAGATCTTCCGGTTGAGCGCCGCGGCCGGGGCGAGCGCCCACGCCCTCCAGATCAACCGCACGGACGGGGGGCTGGAGGTGCAGATGCACCTGGAGTGGCCCTGCGACAAGGACTTCACCGAGGCCCACAAGAGCGCCACGCGGGTGGAGGAGTCCCTCCGGCGAAGCTTCCCGGCCATCCGGATCCTCCAGACCCACCTGGAGTGCCCCAGGAGCCAAGCTCCGGAGCGCGTCGAGGTGACGGGAGACCATCCCGACATCGTCCGGTCGGTCCGCGAGGCGGCCCTCTCGGAGAAGGGCGTGACCGCCTGCCGCAAGGTGCACCTGCTGGAGGGGGAGGGGCGGTGGTGGCTCTCCGTGACCTGCGTCATCCCTCCCCACCAGACATTGCACCAGGCCCACCACCAAGCCACGCGCATCGAGGAGCGGGTGCGGGCCGTCTCAGACCGCATCGCGGCCGTCAGCGTCCACACCGAACCCGGCGAGATGTAGCCCGTTCCGCTCAGGCGGCCTGGACGGACGGCCTTCTTTCCTTAGGGCCGTCATCCGAGGGCTTCTTCGACCAGCCGCCCTGGAAGGATCTCAAGGGCAAGATGTGCCGGAACGTGATCGAGATTCTTCCAGGGGAGCCCGTTGGGGCGGCCCTCAGAATGACGGGGATGGGGGAAGGCGGATGGCGGAGACCCGAGAGCCCTCCGTCGCGCCGTCATCCTGGGGCATCCTTCGAAGGGCTGCTGGCTCAGGATCCCGTCGTGCAGAGCCCGGCGCCGGGATCGGAACAGCGGGGTCCCACGTCGAGAGCCCGGTGCGGGCTTGCTGCGGGTTGACGCGGGCACGGGGAGGAGTGTCCTGAGGCGGGGGCGATCCGGCCGGCCGCCGTTGCGGATGTGAGGCGCTCTGGTTAGAATGCCCCTTCGGAAGGGAGGAGCCATGGAGGAGCTGAAGGACCGCATTCGGAAACTCATCGTGGAGAAACTCCGGCTGGAAAACGTGAAGCCCGAGGAGATCCAGGACGAGATGCCCCTCTTCGGGGAGGGGCTGGGTCTGGACTCCATCGACGCCCTGGAGCTGGTGGTCGCCCTGGAGAAGGAGTTCGGGATCAAGATCACCGACGAGGAGGTGGGCGTGAAGGTCTTCCAGAACCTGAACGCGCTGGCCGCCTTCATCCAGGAGAAGGGACAGGCCGCGCCATGACCTCGACGGCCATCTGCCCCGGCTCCTTCGATCCCATCACCAACGGCCACCTGGACATCATCCACCGGGCCGCGACCATGTTCGACCGGCTGGTGGTGGCGGTGTTGCGCAACACGGAGAAGCAGTGCCTCTTCAGCATCGAGGATCGGGTCGTCCTCATCCGGGAGAGCCTCCAAGGGGTGGCGAACGTGGAGGTGGACGCCTTCGACGGGCTGCTCGTGGAGTACGTGCGGGCGAAGGGGGCGAGGCACATCCTTCGGGGCATCCGGGCCCTGAGCGACTTCGAGTATGAATTCCAGATGGCCCTCATGAACCGGAGGCTGGCCCCCGAGGTGGACACGGTCTTCCTCATGCCGCGCGAGGAGTACACCTACCTCTCGTCACGGCTCGTCCGGGAGGTGGCCCGCCTCGGCGGTCCGGTGGAGGGGCTCGTGCCCGCCCCCGTGGCCCGCCTGTTGAAGGAGCGAATGCAACCATGATCGCCGACCGCATGCGCAGGGTGGAGCCCTCCCGTCTGCTGGAACTCATCGTGGAGGGCCAGCGGATGCGGAAGGAGGGGGCGGATTTCATCGACCTGGGGCCAGGCCAGCCGGACTTCCCCGTGCCGGAGCCGATCCTGGAGGCCACGGCGCGGGCGCTCCGCGAGGGCCACACCTACTACAGCCCCCCCATGGGCATCCCCGATCTGCGCGAGGCCGTCGCCCAACGGTACAACCGGCGCTACGGCGCGAAGTACAGCCCCGCCAACGCCATGGTCACCGCCGGGGCCAAGGGCGCGCTCTTCCACATCATCGGCTCGCACATGGACGAGGGGGGCGAGGTGATCGTCCCGGCACCCTACTACGTCTCCACGCCGGAGATCGTGAAGCTGTGGGGAGGGACGCCGAAGTTCCTGCCCTGCCGGATGGAGGACGGCTTCCAGCCGGACCCCGACGAGCTGAGGGCCATGATCTCTCCCGCCACGCGGGGCATCGTCCTCAACTCCCCCTGCAACCCGACGGGCGCCGTGCTCTCCCGATCCCTCCTCTCCTCGATCCTGGAAATCGCCGATCAAAACCGGCTCTTCGTGATCATGGACGAGTGCTACGACCGCTACGTCTACCCGGGGGTGGAGTACGCCACCATGCCGCACTTCGATCCCGAGGCGCGCCGGCCGTTCTTCATCGCGGGCTCCTTCTCCAAGACCTTTTCCATGACGGGCTACCGGATGGGGTATGCCATCGGTCCCGCGGAGGGCATCGCCGCCGCGGGGAAGATCCAGTCGCACTCCATGAACGGGCCCACCACCTTCGCCCAGTTCGGGGCGCTGGAGGCGCTCCGACGCGAGGAGGAGCTCTTCGCCCCGGTGCTGGAGCAGTTCACGCGCAGGCGGCAGGCGATCTGCAACGGGCTGGCCCAGATCCCCGGGCTTCCCTTCCGTCAGCCCCAGGGGGCCTTCTACGTCTTTCCCAACGCCAGGGAGCTGATGGGGAGGATGGGCATCGAGCGCACGGACGTGCTGGCCTCCACCCTGCTGAAGCAGGCGGGGGTGATGGTCATCCCGGGCTCGGCGCTGGGGCAGGAGGGCTTCGTCCGCATCTCCTTCGCGGTGGACGAGGAGAAGATCCGGCAAGCCATCGCCAGGATCGCCCAAGCCGCCGGAGCCTGAAGAGCCGAGCTGGAGGAATTTGGGGTACCGTCCCCCTCTGCGTCCTCTGTGCCTCTGTGGTGAATCTTGTTTTAGCCTCTAGCCTCTCGCGTCTCGCGTTTCGCCTCTCGCGTTCCCATAGGCTCACTCTTCGCGGCTGGAGGCCGGTCCGATGAGGCCGTTGCGGGTGGCCCAGAGGAGGGCCTGGGTGCGGTCTGAGACGCCGATCTTCTTGAACAGGTGGTAGAGGTGCGATTTGACGGTGGCGATGGAGAGCCCCAGAACGCGGGCCATCTCCTGGTTCTTTTGGCCGCCGGCGAGGAGTCTCAGGATGTCCATCTCCCGTACCGACAGGGAGGGATCTGCGCGGCGGGCGGAGAGGTAGAATCCTTCCTGGGTCTCGGCCAGCCCCTGGAGGACGTGCAGGAGGTTTTCCGGTTTCATCACGTCCTCTCCGTCCCCCAGCGCCATGACGAGGTCCAGTAGATCCTGGCTCGATGCGCCCTTGAGCATATAGCCGGCTGCGCCCCCGGCCACGGCGCTCATGAGAAAGGCGGGGTCGTCGTAGTTCGTGAGCATGAGCACGGCCGTTCCCGGGGAGCGCTCCTTGATGAGGCGGAGGGCCTGCAACCCGTCCATCTTGGGCATCTTGATGTCCAGGATCGCTACGTCGGGCTTGAGTCTCCGGACGACCCGGACGGCCTCGGCCCCCGAAGCCGCCTCGCCGACCACCTGGATTTCAGGGATGGCGAGGACGCTCTTCAGCCCCTCCCGCACGACGGGATGATCGTCCGCGATCACGACCCGGATGGGCCTGTGGCCATGTCCATTTGACGTTGGGGGATCCTGAACGTCTTCCCCGCGGCGCATGGGGGCCAACCTCCCATCCAAAGTGGTTCCCAGCGGGCGGAGGAGCGAGTAAGTGGGTCTTCGAATGCTTCCGCCGGCGGTGGGCACCTGGCGCGGCAATGCGGTAGGCGCGCGGGGCGCTCCCTGGCGCCGTTCGCACCTACGCAGGACAGTGTAGAACGGAATCGGCTCCCTGGGAAGGGAGCGACCGCCCCGGCGCGTCCCGCCGCGATGAAACGGCTACGAATTCATGCAAAGGCGCTGGAAAAGCTTTAAGCTATAGACAAGAATTGCGACCGCCCGCGATGGGCCCCTTGCACGGCGGAGAGAGACGACCTGGCGTCGCGGTCGGGGGAGGTAGCCATGAATGCAGGGCGAGGGATCGTTCTGGCGGGCCTGTTGGCCGGGCTGGCGGTGGCCGCCTCTGGCGCGGGAAGGCCCCTTCGGCCCGGGGAGATCGCGGTGGCAGGCTCCACGGACCAGAGCCTGGTCTACAGGATCACCTATGCCTTTGGCCCGGAAACGCCCGGCCTTCCGCCGATCGAGGCGCTCAAGGTCTACTCCGAACCCAGCCACACGCTTCTGCTGGCGCTCTGCTCGGTGAGCGCGCCGGATTCGATCGTCGCGCAGATCCAGGCGGAGCATCCCAGGGCCATGGCGGGCAGCGAGCTGTGGGACCAGGGGGGCAGCGTGGCCTTGGACCGCCCGCCGGAGGGCGACCGGAGGATCCGGGTGGTGACGGTGGTGGGCGCGGCCGATGGAACCGAGACGAGGACGCTCGTCCAGGGCTCTTTCGCCGGCCTCGCTCAATTCTCCTTCTCGGTGAGGCCGCTTCCCGACGGGAAGACGCGGATCTGCGGCGGGTGCGAAGAGGCGGAGCGCTCGTGCATCGAGACCGCCGCTCCCGAGTTCACGCTGTGCTGTCCCCGGGGCCCGATCAGGCAGGGGGACGAAGCCTGCCCTTAGGGGTGCGGTGAGGAGCACGGGAGGCGGGCCTTCCCGACCCTCCACCCTCCATCACCTAGGCCAAATCGTCGGGCGAGAGGAAGACCTCGCGGGGCTTGGCCCCGTCCGCCGGGCCCACCACGCCCCTCTGCTCCATGACGTCCAGCAGCCGGGCGGCGCGGGCGTAGCCGATCCTCATCTTGCGCTGGAGGTTGCTGGCCGAGGCCACGCCCGTTCTCACCACGAGCTGGAGGGCATCCTCGTACAGGGGATCTTCGTCGGAGGAGGCGCCCTCTGCGGCCGGCTCCCCTCCCTCCGCGGCGGGGGCGTCCTTGAGGATGTCCACGTCGAAGGAGGGCTCGCCCTGCCTGGAGAGGTACTGCAGGACCCTCTGCGTCTCCGCGTTGGAGAGGTAGCCGCCGTGAACCCGCACGAGGCGGCCGGAGCCGGGCGGCAGGTAGAGCATGTCCCCCTTGCCCTCCAGGGTCTCGGCCCCGTTCTGATCGAGGATGAGCCGGCTCTCGAGCTTCTCCCGCACCTGGAAAGCGATGCGGCTGGAGAGGTTGCTCTTGATCACGCCCGTGATGACGTCCCTGGAGGGCCGCTGCGTGGCCAGGATGAGGTGGATGCCCACGGCCCGTGCCATGGCCGACAGGCGGGCGATGGCCGTCTCCACCTCCTTGGCCACCGACGCCATCAGGTCGTAGAGCTCGTCGATGACGATCACGATGTAGGGCAGGGGCCGGTTCACGTCGAGCACGCCGTCGGCCGAGCTGGGGGTCAGGCTCCGGACGTAGGCGTTGTACTGGTCGATGCTCCGCACCTTGGCGGCCGCTAGGTACTTGTAGCGCTCGGTCATCTCGCGAACCGCCCAGTTGAGGGCGTTGGCCGCCTTCTTGACGTCGGTCACCACCGGCGTCATGAGGTGGGGGATCTCCTCGTAGACCTTCAGCTCCACCTGCTTGGGGTCGATGAGGATGAACTTCACCTCGTCGGGACTCGAGCGGAAGAGGATGCTGTGGATCAGGGCGTTGATGCCCACGCTCTTGCCCGAGCCGGTGGTTCCCGCCACGAGGAGGTGCGGCATCTGGTCGAGGGTGGTGATGAAGGGCTCGCCCTCGACGGTCTTGCCCAGGGCGATGGGCAGCCGGCCCGGGGTCTCGGCGAAGGCCCTCGATTCGATCAGCTCGCGGAAAGAGATGATCTCGCGCTGTTCGTTGGGTACCTCGATGCCGATGTGGGACTTGCCGCTCACGCGGTCCACGCGGATGTGGTCGGCCTTGAGCGAGAGGGCCAGGTCCTCCTCCAGGGAGGTGATGCGCGTGTACTTCACCCCGGGGGCGGGCTTGAACTCAAAGATAGTGACGACGGGGCCGGGGTGGATCTCCACCACCTCCCCGGCGATGTCGAATTCCATCAGGCGGGCCTCGATGCGGGCCGCCCTCTCGCGCAGGCGCTGCTCGTTGACGGGCGGGCGTGGCTTGGGCGGGTCCAGGAGGTCGCTGGGGGGCAGGCGGTAGCGGCCGTGGTCGGGCGGGGGTTCCAGGGGCAAGGCCGGCACCGTGGCGGCCCGTTCGGAGATGCGCGCGTCCCGGTCCGCCTGGCGCACCTCCTCCCGCTGGAGCCTCTCCTGCTGCTTCTGGCGGACCTGCTCCATGACCTCCTCTCGGTTCACGCTCTGGCGCTTGCGCTCCTTCTTCAGCTCCCAGTTTCCCCGCATGCGCTGGAAGGGGACGCCGATTTTTCTGATGGAGCCCAGGAAGGAGATCTGCCAGAAGAGCATGAGCGTGAGAAGGACCCAGACGGGCAGCAGAACCGCCGTCCCTCCAGAGCCCAGCGCCCGCTCGATGAGCTCACCGAGGATGATGCCGACGACGCCGCCCGTGGCCGTGGGGGCGCTCTGCCCGTACAGGCTGAAGGTCAGGTTTCCGAAGGCCCACTGGAGCAGGGTGGCCTGGCTCAGGACCAGGGACACCCAGAGAAGCAGGCGGCTGGCGCTCAGGAGCGGGCGCCTCAACAGCACGAGGGCCCCGATGCGTGCGGCCAGGATGGGGAACCAGATGGCCACGAGGCCGAAGAGGTGGACCAGGAGCGAGGCCCAGTTGGCCCCCAGGATGCCCACCCAGTTGTCGGGCCTGACCGAAACGTTGCCGAAGGAGAAGGAGCCCGGGTCGTAGGGGTGGTAGGAGACGAGCGCCAGGGCCGTGAGGAGGGCGAGCGTGAGGGTGAGGATGGCCGAGATCTCCCTGGCCAGCGACAGTCCCTCCGCTCGCTCCACCGGAGAGATGGGCAGGGAACTTCCCTGGCTGGACGCTTGTTCTCCCTTCGCCGCGCGGCTCACCAGACGGGACCTCCGGGCCTAAGAATAGCGCGCGGACGCGGTTTTCGGCAAGGGCGGTGGGGCGGTGGAGCGTGGAGGGCGGAGAGGCCGAGGAGGCGTCTCCTTCAATTTGAAATCCCCCAATCCCCAATCACCCCTTCTTGCGCCCCAGCCGGCAGTGGGGGCGGAGGGAGCAGGCCCGGCAGAGCTCCTCCACCTGGCGGCGCGGGCACGCCCCGAGGATGCCCAGGCGGGCAAGCCCGAAGTCGTACCGCGTGGGGTCCTCGGGGCAGAAGCGGGCCAGGGAGGCCGTCACCTCCTCGGCGAACCGGCGGTCGGGCGTCCGGCGGCGGGTGAGGCCCAGGGCGTAGGCGATGCGGGCCAGGTGGGTGTCGATGGGGATGAGCAGCTCGGAGGGGGAGAGGCAGTGCCACAGGCCCAGGTCCACCCCGTCGTCCGGCCGGACCACCCAGCGCAGGAACATCCACCAGCGCTTGCACGCGGACCCTCCCGAAGGGAGGGGCAGGAGCTGCCTCAGCCCCCGACTGAGCGGGGCGGCTTCAGCTTGAAGGATCGTGGCGAGGGCTTCGATGCGGTCCCACGGCGAACCCGGGGCCGCCAAGAACGCCTCCTCCAGCGAGCCGAACCGCTTCAGGACGGCGCCCACGGCCTCCAGAAACCTTCGCACGTCAGTCGCGGTCTGGAACCGGTAGGCGGGAGCGGTGAACCCCTTGGGGATCCCCCGCGCGAGGCGCGCCGCGGGCTCGGGGCCGACCTCGTCCAGCAGGACCTTCAGAAACGCCCCCATGGCCTTCACGTTGCCGTAGGCGAAGAGGGCGGCGATGAGCGCCGCCGCCTCCCGGTCGGCCGGGGAGTCATAGCGCCGCGCGAAGGCGATGGGGTCGGAGTGCAGGAAGCGCGGACCGTACTGGCCCGCTATTCCATCGAGCAGTTCGCCGAGAGGCAGGGGGTGCGCCTCGCCGGCCCGCTCGTGTCCCGATGTGCGCTGGGTTGTTCGTTGGGGGCCTTGGCTCCCGGTTCTTTTCCGAGTCACACGCTCAGGCGAAGCGGTTGGTCAGGAAGTTGATGAGGTCGAGGGCGAACTGCTCCATGTAGGCGTTGAAGGCCTTGAGCCGGCGCCCCAGCAGGTTGTAGCCGATGAGGGCGGGGATGGCGGCGAAGAGGCCGGCGGCGGTGGTGATGAGGGCCTCCGAGATGCCGGGGGCCACCGAAGAGAGCGTGGCGCTGCCCGAGAGGCCGATGGCTTGGAAGGCCTCCATGATGCCCCAGACGGTTCCGAAGAGGCCGATGAAGGGGGTGGAGGCCGCGGTGGTGGCCAGGAAGGCCATGCCCGACTCCAGCATGATGGCCTGGTCCCTCATCACCCGCTGGAGGGTGCGTTCGATGTTCTCCGTGTGCCGAAGCTGGGGGCGCGCCTCCGGGCCGCCGGCCGCGGTGGCGCCCGGCGCCAACTGGTCCTTCACCTGATCGTGGAGCTCCCGGTAGGTCTCCATGAACATCTCGCGCAGCGGCGAATCCTTGGCGGTCTTGGCGGAAGCGAGCATGTCGGCCACGCGCTGGGAGCGGCGAAGCGTCTCGTAGAACTCCCTGGACCGGGCACGCAGCCGGCGGAGGTTGATGACGCGATCGATGATGATGCTCCAGGAGACGAGGGAGAAGAGCAGGAGCACCAAGAGGACGGACTTGGCTACCCAACCGGAGTGGCTCAGGAGCCCTGAAACATTGGTCGCCGCCAGAGCAAGATGCATCGACACCTCCTACGGTGACGCATTATATAGGCGGGCTGTCCCGTCGGCAAGGGCTCGGAGGCTTTCGCGGGCGAGGGCGGGCCGCGTCTTCAGCCCGCCGGAGCGGGCTCCCGGGGGGCGGCTGCCGGCGGCTCCGCCTCCGGCCCCGCGTTGAGCTCCTTGTCTTTGAAGTAGCGGCTTCCGCCGAGGGTGATCTCCGCGGCGAGTCCGGCCTCGGTGAACTGGTAGACCAGCACGCCGGGGGCAACGACCACGGCTCCCGTCCGGGAGGCGCCCTCTTGCCTGGCCGCGGCGGAGAGGTGGAACTCGCCGCCGAACTCCCAGCCCTTGGTTGCGAAATGCTCCAGCGCCTTATGGCTCGTGAAGACGAAGATCACGCGGCAGTCCTTGATGCCCGCTCCCAGCCCCGCCCCGACCTGGGCCATCTTCATGAAGGTCTCGACCCCCGTCTTCCGGTCCATCAGGATGCCTTTCCCCCTCGTGGCGCCGGCCACCAGCACCTTCAGGCCGAAGTTGTCGAAGACGGCGTACCCCTCGGACTGCTCGATGAGCTCCTTGGCAGCGGGCCTTTTTTCGTAGAGCTCCCGCAGCGTGTCGTCCCGCATGGCGCGGATCTTCTCCTGCCTCTCCTCGCGCGTGGCCCTGCCGCGCGGCTGCACGGCGGGAGCAGCGGCCATCAGCAGAAGGGCGGCCATGACCAACGTTCGCTTCCCCATGATTCCCCCTCCTTCGACTCCGGCGTGATGCAACCACGATAGCACACCAGGCAGCCCCAGCGACAAGCCGTCCGGCGGCTCGCCAGGGTCGCCCGGCTCGTGGATCTGGAGAGGGCGCCGCGGGCGGAGGGCGCCTTGAAGCGGGAGGGCCTTGCCGATAGAATACCGGCGGACTGGAGAGGAGCCGCCATGCCCAAGAAATCGCGCTTTCTGGCGGGAGAGGTCATCTCGCCCAAGCCCATCGTGAAGGGCGCCAGCGTCGTCCGCCTCGTGGAGGAGACCTTTCTGGCTTACAACGCCGGCCGCCTGCACGAGGGCTGCCGCCTTTTCGCCGAGAAGATGGTCCGCCCGCAGGTCACCGTAGGGATGAGCCTCACGGGGGCCCTCACGCCCGCCGGCGTGGGCCGCTCGTGCATCGTCCCCCTCATTCAGGCCGGTTTCGTGGACTGGATCGTCTCGACGGGAGCCAACCTCTACCACGACGCCCACCACTCGCTGGACCTGGCCCTCCATCGCGGATCGCCCTTCCTCGACGACACGAGGCTCCGGCAGGAGGGCGTGGTCCGGATCTACGACATCCTCTTTGACTACACGGTGCTGCTCAAGACCGACGCCTTCTTCCGCAAGATTTTGGAGCAGAAGGAGTTCCAGCGCGCCATGTCGAGCGCCGAGTTCCACCACCTCGTGGGCAAGTACCTCAGGGAGCGCGAGAAGGCCCTCGGCGTGGAGCAGCTCTGCACCCTGACCGCGGCCTACGAGGCGGGCGTGCCGATCTTCACCTCCTCGCCCGGCGACTCCTCCATCGGCATGAACGTGGCCGCCATGGCCCTCCAGGGCAGCGCCTTCCGCTTCGACGTGAGCGCCGACGTGAACCTTACGGCCGCCATCGTCTGGGAGGCCAAGCGAAAGGGCGGCCAGTCGGCCGTCGTGATCGCCGGCGGCGGCTCGCCCAAGAACTTCATGCTCCAGACCGAGCCCCAGATCCAGGAGGTCCTGGGCCTCCCCGAGAAGGGCCACGACTTCTTCCTCCAGATCACCGACGCCCGCCCCGACACGGGGGGGCTCTCCGGCGCCACGCCATCGGAGGCCGTCTCGTGGGGCAAGGTGGATCCGAGCCAGCTCCCCGACACGGTCGTGGTCTACACCGACACCACCATCGCCCTGCCCATCCTCACCGCCTACGCCCTCTCGAAAGCAAAGCCGCGCAAGAGCAAGCGGCTCTACGACCGTCTCGACCGTCTGCACGAAGAGCTGAGGGCCACCTACTTGAAGGGGTTCAAGGCGAGCCGTAAGAAGGGCGGAGGCTGAACGGGCGGGAGCAGAACGGGTGGGCTCACCTTCCCCGTGCCACCCGCATGTTCTCTGTGGGAGCCGTCGCCAGACGGCGAGCTCTCGCCTCTCGCGCGGGATCGGAACAAAACGCCGGGCTTGAAAAGAGCCCGTTCCCGTGTATAATCTCAAGGCTTGGTCGGGGCGTAGCGCAGCCTGGCAGCGCACTTGGTTCGGGACCAAGGGGTCGGTGGTTCAAATCCACTCGCCCCGACCAGATAAATCCTCCAAAATCAGGTGGTTACGGAAACCTCCGAAACCGGGCTGAGGTTGGAGTTTGCCCGATTGCAACTTATTTGCAACTTCTGTTCGAGAATCGTCACCGCCTCCCTCAAACGCGAAGGGTGAAGGTGGGCGTAACGCAGGGTCATGGTGAAGTCGGAGTGGCCGAGAAGTTCGCGGAGAACGGCGAGATCGACGCCGGCAGAAACGAGACGGGAGGCGTAGGTGTGCCTCAAGTCGTGAAAATGGAAGTTCTCGATACCGGCGACGGCCAGGGCCACATTCCAGAGGCGTTTGAGATTGTCCTGCCTGCCAGCCGCGCTGGCGTTGCCCAGGCCGTGGGTATCCATCAGCTCCCTGGGGGTCAGGGGCAGCCAAGGCCCGCAGGGAGCCCAGACGGGAGAGCACCGTTTTCGAGGGGAGGGCACGGGAAGGGCGGGGTCCCTCCCGGCGGCGAAAGGAAAAGGCCCGGCCCTCGATGAGACCGGGCCGGCGGCGGTCCACCGCCGCCGGAACCGGTAGTTACCAGACTGTCCTTCGGCCGCCCTGTCAGCATCCCTCGAAGGCGCTTGCGTTACGATCCGGCGAGGTCGAAACGGTCAAGGTTCATGACTTTGTTCCACGCCCCCACAAAATCGTGCAGGAACTTCTCCTCGGAGTCCTCACATCCGTAGACTTCCGCGAGCGCCCGGAGCTGGGAGTTGGAGCCGAAGATGAGATCGACACGCGTGCCGGTCCACTTCTGTTCGCCGGTTTTGCGATCGCGTCCTTCAAACACGTCCTTGGCGTCCGAGACCGCCTTCCACTCCGTACCCATGTCGAGCAGGTTCACGAAGAAGTCGTTGGTCAGCACCTCCGGCCGCTTAGTAAAGACGCCATGCTGGGTCTGGCCGACGTTGGTATTCAGGACGCGCATGCCGCCCACAAGAACCGTCATCTCGGGCGCGGTCAGGGTCAGCAATTGCGCCCTGTCAACCAACAACGCCTCGGCCGGGACGCCGTGTGTGCCCAGATAGTTGCGGAAGCCGTCCGCGACCGGTTCGAGCACCGCGAAGGAGGCCACGTCGGTCTGTTTCTGAGAGGCGTCCATGCGTCCCGGCGTGAAGGGAACCGTCACGGCGCGACCGGCGTTCTTCGCCGCCTGCTCGACGCCCGCGCAACCGGCCAACACGATCAGGTCGGCAAGCGAGACCTTCTTGCCGCCAGGCTGAGCGCTGTTGAACGCGCTCTGGATTCGTTCCAGCGTATTGAGCACTTTGGCTAGCTGCTCGGGTTGGTTGACCTTCCAATCTTTCTGCGGTGCCAGACGAATGCGGGCACCGTTCGCCCCGCCGCGCTTGTCGGAGCCGCGGAAGGTCGAGGCCGACGCCCAGGCGGTAGACACCAGTTGCGAGGCGGACAGGCCCGAAGCCAGGATCTTGCCCTTGAGGGAGGCGATGTCCTTCGAATCGATCAGCTTGTGGTCGACAGCGGGGATGGGGTCTTGCCAGAGGAGATCCTCGGCGGGAACTTCCGGGCCGAGATAGCGTGCGCGAGGGCCCATGTCGCGGTGAGTCAGCTTGAACCACGCCCGGGCGAACGCATCGGCCAACTCATCCGGATGCTCGTAGAAGCGCCTCGAAATCTTTTCGTAGACCGGGTCGAACCGCAGGGACAGGTCCGTGGTCAGCATGGAAGGCGCGATACGTTTTGAGGGATCGTGTGCAGCCGGCACGGTGCCGGCACCCGCGTCACCCTTCGGTTTCCACTGGTATGCACCGGCCGGGCTCTTCGTCAGTTCCCATTCGTAGCCGAACAGGTTCGAGAAGAAGTTGTTGCTCCACTTCGTCGGCGTGGAGCTCCAGGTGACTTCCACGCCGCTGCCGATCTGGTCGCCACCTTTGCCGGTACCGAAGCTGCTCTTCCAGCCGAGTCCCTGCTCCTCGATGCCGGCGGCCTCGGGCTCGGGCCCCACATGCGATGCCGGCCCGGCGCCGTGGGTCTTGCCGAAGGTGTGGCCACCCGCAATCAGCGCTACCGTCTCTTCGTCGTTCATCGCCATCCGGGCGAAGGTCTCGCGAATGTCCCTGGCCGCCGCGACCGGGTCCGGCTTGCCGCCCGGGCCTTCCGGGTTGACGTAGATCAGCCCCATCTGCACGGCCGCGAGCGGATCGTCGAGATCCCTTTCGCCGGAATAGCGTTGCTTGTCGTCCAGCCACTTGTTCTCGGCGCCCCAGTAAACGGATTCGTCCGGCTCCCAGACGTCCTTACGTCCGCCACCGAAGCCGAAGGTCTTGAAGCCCATCGATTCCAAGGCGACGTTGCCGGTGAGGATGAAGAGGTCGGCCCAGGATATCTTCCGGCCGTACTTTTGCTTGACCGGCCACAGCAGCCGGCGCGCCTTGTCGAGGTTGACGTTGTCGGGCCAGCTGTTGATCGGTGCGAAGCGCTGCTGGCCCGCTCCGGCGCCGCCGCGGCCGTCGCCGATGCGGTATGTGCCGGCACCATGCCAGGCCATGCGAACAAACAAAGGCCCATAGTGACCGAAGTCCGCCGGCCACCAGTCCTGCGAGTCTGTCATCAGCGCCTGGAGATCCTTTTTCACGGCCGCCAGGTCGAGACTCTTGAACTCCTTGGTGTAGTTGAAGTCCTCGCCCATCGGATTGGATTTGGAGGAATTCTGGTGCAGGATATCGAGCCGCAAACGGTTCGGCCACCAGTCCTGGTTCGACGTGCCTCTGTTGGAAACCCCGCCCGTGACCGGGCACTTGCTATCGTCATTCATGGTGTCCGTTCCTCTCGCTCAGTGGGCCGAGCCACGTTTCCCGTCCGGCAGGACCGCCGGGCAACCGTACGACAGGGCCATCTCGGCGCTTGACCCGGCCGGCTTGCTCTTGGAACCGCCACCCCCTGACTGGTGTGCATCCGAAATAACCCTTTCCGCGTGGAGAGTGACGTGTGAAGGATGGAGGGGAACGAAGCCCATACCGAGCCTAAGCGTTGTGGGGACAATCTCTGCAGGGCGCCTCACCTTTCTCATGTCAACTCTACTGCCGCCCCATGCATACCGCTCTTGCACGTGCCAACCCCTGTCATCTGCGCAATACGGTGAGCAGATCGCGCTTGTGTTCCTCTTCCATGAGGAGAATGTCCTCGAGGGCCCGCCGCAGGCCGTACTCTTTGTGGATGGCGGCGGCATATTCCCACTCCAGGTCCTTGTTCAATGCCTCGAGCAGGGCCCTCCTGGTCAGCTTCATTCGGTCCGCTCCTTCCTTCTGGGCGTATGCCGTGAGGAAGTTAGCATGGCTGGTCCCTCGGCGCACTCCCGGCACACGCCGTAAAATTCCATGGTGTGACGGTGGACTTGGTGGCTCGTTTCCGCCTGGACGGACCGTTCGAGAGTCATTCTGGGACGGGTCGGAAGATCGTAGATCTTATGGCATTGTTCGCAGATGAAGTGGTAGTGCTTCTGCTCCAGGGCCAACCCGAACCGGTTCTCACTCGTCCCAAAGGGCAGCTCACACAGCGTGCCGTCCGCCACGAGGGTCTTGAGAGTCCGGTAAACCGTGGCCAGACTCACCCGCGGGTGGCCCCGCCGGAGCTGGGCGTGGATCCAGTCCACGGTGGGGTGGATCGGGTTGTCCTTCAGGAGAGCCAGGATGGATTCTCGGTATTGGAAAGGCCTCGGCATGGATAGTGCCCTCATGAGAATCCTGCAATAGTGGTAACGAGTATCATTATCACTATCCTCAATATGGTGCCCGCTTCGAAGGAAAGCAAACGCGTCTAACTACTGGCCTGAATTGTAGCTTCCTCCAACATGAGAAGGGCCGAGGGAGGCACCAGAAAGAGGCCGCGGGTCTTGGCGGCGCGGCCCTCGCGGAAACCTCGCTTCCTCCCGCCCCGTGGGCGGAAGGGCCAAGCGCGAAGATCCTTCAAGTGCAGGCCCGGGGCGGAATCCACCGCGACGAAGTCGTGCCGCGGGCATTTCACCGGCAGTTTGGAAGGTCATGCGGCGCCTGGAGCGGATGGGCCTTGGGCCGGCGCGCGCGTCCGGGGACCCAGGGTGGCCTCTACCCTGTGAACGACCAGGAACCAGAGCGGGGAAGAGGTTCCATGATCGCCGCGTTCCAGGTATCAGAAGGAGTGTGCGAGGGATTTCACGCGACCGGCCGTTATGGTAAATAGGACCGGGTGAATGCACCGGAGACCGAGAGGAGGAGCCATGCGAACACTCAAGATCATGACGGCAATGCTGGTCGCTTCGGTCGTTCTGGCCGGAGGGCAGGCCCTATGCGCCCAGGAGCCCGAACCCGAACCAACTAATCTTTTGGGGCCGAGCGGGCAGGCCTTACGCGCCCAGGAGCCCATGGCCTACTCGGGCGGCCAGATTGACCAGATGGTGGCGCCCATCGCCCTGTACCCGGATGCGCTCGTCTCGCAGGTCCTCATGGCCGCCACCTTTCCGGACCACGTGGCCGACGCGGACCAGTGGCTTCAGACCAATCCGGGCCTTTCGGGCGGCGAGCTCGACGACGCGCTCTCTACGGCGAGTTGGGATCCGAGCGTGATCTCCCTCTGCAAGTTCCCCGATCTTCTGCACAGGATGGGGAGCAACATGCAGTGGACGACCGATCTCGGCTACGCCTTCCTGGGACAGAGGGAGCAGGTGCTCGATTCCGTTCAGAGGCTCCGAAGGGTCGCCTACCAGAACGGATACCTTCGCTCCTCGCCCCAGCAGACCATCGTCGTGGAACCGCAGTACATTTTGATCCAACCCTACAACCCGAATGTCGTCTACGTCCCGGTCTATGAGCCCACGGTGGTCTATGGGCCGGCCTGGAACTACCCGACCTACTACTATCGTTCGGTCTGGGCGCCCTCGCCCGGTCTCTCCTTCGTGAACGGATTCGCATGGGGCATTGGGTTCGCCGCAGCCCAGGCGCTCTTCGGAGGCTGCGACTGGAATCACCACAACGTTTACGTGAACAACACGGTAGTCATCAACAACACCATCTACAGGACGAGCTTTGACCGCCACCGGGATTACTACAGAGAGGGACGGCGCGACTGGGTCCGCCCGGCCCAGGTCCCGCACGGCAACGGGGGCCGCAGGGGCGCCCCATACGGCGGGGAGAACCACGGCGCCGTCCGCGGGACCTCCCATCTGCCTCCGGCCTACCACCCCACGACCCCGAGGTATCCCTACTCCGGCGAGCCTAACCGCCGGGAGGGCACGGTGAGTCATCCGCCCACGGCGGTGCCTCGTGAGACCTACCCGGGGAGGGTCGAGCCTCCCAAGAACGAGCCCTACCGGCGGGAGGGTACGGTGAACCGTCCGCCCACAACGGTGCCTCGCGAGACCTACCCTCGGAAGGTCGAACCTCCTAAGGGGGAGCCCTACCGGCGGGAGGGCACGGTGAACCGTCCGCCCACGACGGTGCCTCGCGAGCCCCGCGAGGGGACCGTTCAAGCTCCCGTCAGGAGCCAGGCGGGTCCGCATGCCCAGCAGATGCGCAAAAACGGGACACACCCCGCCGAACCGGCCCGTGTCCAGGAGCCCAAGAAGGAGGAGAAGGTAAAGAAGCACAACTGATCCTCGCCTCCTGAACACCTGATCATCCGAGCGGGAAGGGGTCGCCCCTTCCCGCTTGTTGTATCAGGCCAAAGGCAAGTGCGCTTCGCCCACCCGAACCCGCGGGTTCGGGCCCGTCCGAATGAGTGGGCGTGGCTATTAGCCCTTTACTTTCGCCCCTTCGTCCTCATCGAGCCCATGGAAGCGGCCATTTCGCTGGACGTCCAACACGGAGTCTTGCCCCACGGCTTGACGCGCACGACCGGAGATCCTATTCTTAGCTCTGCTGATAGTTAGTGGAGCTAAAGGATGAGACGTGAGGCCAGAAAGAGACAGGACAGTCCAAGGGGAAGCAGGGAGGCGTGCGCCCGGCAGATCTTGGAGGTCGTTCCGCAGGCCATGTGGCTCCTGCGGCGGGAGATGCGCGAGGTGGCGGGCCAGGGGCTTTCCGTGCCCCAGCTCCGCGTGCTCGCCTTTCTGGGCCGATCCCCCGGCGCCTCCTTGTCGGCGGTGGCCGACCTGGACGGCGTGGCCGACGCCACGGCCTCGGCCATGGTGGAGCGGCTGGTGCGTCGGGGACTCGTGATCCGGCAGGCCGATCCTCAAGAGCGAAGGCGGGTCAAACTATCGCTCACGGACGAGGGAATGACCCTGCTCGAAGGGGCCCGCGCCCACGCCCGGGGGCGCGTGGCCGAACGCCTGCGCGGCTTCACCGATGAAGAGTTGGCGGTCCTGGCGCATGGCCTGGAACTGCTCCGCGAATTGCTCGACCCCGCGAAGCAGTAAGAGAATCGATCATGACAGAGACGTCCGAACAGGCGACGCCAGCCCCCCATTCAGCACTCGGGGCCTCCCCTGCCGTCATTGAGACCGATGGCTTGACGCGCGCCTTCGGCGCCCTTCTGGCGGTGGACCACCTGACGCTCTCCGTTTCGCAAGGGAGCATTTTCGGCCTCGTGGGACCCAACGGCGCGGGCAAGAGCACGACCCTCAAGATGCTCACCACCCTGCTGCCGCCGAGCAGGGGCTCGGCCCGGGTGGCGGGCTTCGACGTGGCGAGACGCCCCAGGGAGGCTCGGAGCCGCATCGGCTACGTTCCACAGCTTCTCTCCGCGGACGGCGGCCTCACGGGCTACGAGAACCTGATGGTCTTCGCCAGGCTCTACAACGTCCCGCGTGGCGAACGCCGGGAACGCATCCGCCTGGCGCTGGAGATGATGGGCTTGCAGGAGTCGGCGCATACCCTCGTCAAGCGGTACTCGGGCGGCATGATCCGGAGGCTGGAGATCGCTCAGGCCGTCCTCCACAGACCATCCGTCCTCTTTCTCGACGAGCCGACCGTGGGGCTCGATCCCGTAGCCCGGCGCGCCGTGTGGGAACACGTTCGCCAATTGCGAGAGCGCTTCAGCACCACCGTCCTGCTCACCACGCACTACATGGAGGAGGCGGACGACCTCTGCGACGGAGTGGCCATCATGCACCTGGGCCGGGTGGCCGCCCTGGGCCCTCCCTCCGATTTAAAGGGGCAGGTGGGGGAGGGCGCCACGCTGGACGACGCCTTCGTCCACTTTACGGGGAACACCATCGAAACGGGAGGAACATACCGTGACGCCGCACGAACGCGCCGAACGGCCCGACGCCTCGGTTGACGGGGCTCACGCGGATGCGGCCCCAGAAATGCACGCGGCAGGGAGAGGCGTGGCGGCCTCTCTGGCTCGCTCCATTCGGGACTTCATCCGGCAGGTCCTGACCATTGCCTGGGCGGAGACGCGGAAGCTCCGCCGCGATCCCACCGAACTCTTCACGCGCGCCGTGCAACCGGCTCTGTGGCTCGGTGTGTTCGGTGTCGTGATGGCGAGGACGCGGGCCATCCCTACGGGCTCCGTTGGCTACCTCGATTTCATGGTGCCGGGGATCCTGGCCCAGAGCGTGCTCTTCGTCGCCATCTTCTACGGCATCCAGCTCATCTGGGAACGGGATCTCGGCATCCTGCACAAGTTTTTGGCGAGCCCGGCTTTCCGGAGCGCCCTCGTGACCGGCAAGGCGGCGTCAGCCGGTGTGAGAGCCATCGCCCAGGCCCTGATCGTCGTCCTTCTGGGCCTTCTCATGGGGGCCCACCTGCGGCTCTCGCCGGGAGCCTTGGCCGGGGTGCTGGTCTTCATCGTGATGGGGGCGGCCGTTTTCTCCACCTTTTCTCTGGTCATAGCGTGCCTGGTCAAGACCCGCGAGCGATTCATGGGGATCGGCCAGGTGCTCACCATGCCCCTCTTCTTCGCCAGCAACGCCATCTACCCCCTCAGCCTCATGCCGCGCTGGCTGCAACTCCTCTCCCGCGGCAACCCATTGACCTACCAGGTGGACGCCCTGCGTGCCCTCATGATTCGGGGCGGAGCGAGCACCATGGGGCTCGGCACGGATTTCGCCGTGGAGGCGGGGGTCCTGATCGCGCTGATTCTCGTCGCTGCCCGGCTCTATCCCTCGGCCGTCAACTAGGAGACCATGAGCAACAACGGCGAAGCCAGTCGGGGGATGATCACCGTGGCCACGATGCTGGCCTCCATGATGCAGGCCGTGGACACCTCCGTGGCCAACGTGGCCCTGCCGCACATGCAGGGGAGCTTTTCGGCGAGCATCGACGAGATCACCTGGGTCATCACCTCCTACCTCGTGGCCAATGCCATCATCGTGCCGATCACGGGCTGGCTGGGGAACTTCTTCGGAAGGCGCCGCATCTACCTGCTCAGCGTGGTGGCCTTCACCCTCGCCTCCCTGGGCAGCGGCGCGGCCCCCAACCTCACATTCATGGTCGTCATGCGCGTGCTGCAGGGGCTCTCCGGCGGGATCATCGTCCCCATGAGCCAAGCCATCCTGCTGGAGGCCTTCCCGCCACGGGAACGGGGCCGCGCGCTCTCCTACTTCGGCGTTGGGGTGGTCTTCGGCCCCATCATCGGCCCCATCCTCGGCGGCTGGATCACCGACAACTGGGGCTGGCGCTGGATCTTCTACATCAACATCCCGCTCGGAGTCCTGGCGGTGGTTCTCGCCCTGTTCTTCGTGCACGACCCGGACTATATCCGCAAGCCCGAGGGCCGGGTGGATCTCTGGAGCCTCGCCTTCATCACGCTGGGGCTGGGAGGGCTCGAGGTGGTGCTGAGCCGGGGCGAGCGGCTCGACTGGTTCAAGAGCCACTTCATCCAGGTCGCGGCCTTCGTTGCCGTTCTCGGCATCGCCCTGCTCATCTGGCGCTCCTTCACGCACGACCATCCGCTGCTGGACCTGTCGGTCTTGAAGAACAAGGAGTTCGCGGCGGGCGTTTCCCTCTCCTTCTTCCAGTACTTTGTCCTCTACGCCACCCTGCTCCTGATCCCCCTCTACGTCCAGAACCTGCTGGGCTACACGGCCACATGGGCGGGGCTCATCCTCGCCCCGGGCGGGGTGGCCTCCCTCCTGGCCATGATCGTGGCGGGGAGAATCGTGCACCGCATCGACGTGCGGTGGATCCTGTTCGCCGGGGTGGCCTGCATGCTGGGAGCCCTGCGCATGCTCTGGGATGTCGATCTGGCTTCGACCTTCGGATACCTGGCCGGGGCGCGTTTCCTACAGGGCTTCGGCGCCGGATTCCTCTTCATCTCCATCGCCGCCGCCGCCTACAGCACCATGCCCGCCGAGAAGATGGGACAGTCCACGGGCCTCTACAACCTCGTCCGAAACGAGGCCGGCTCCATCGGCATCGCCCTCTCCTCCACCCTCCTGGCCACACGGGCGCAGTTCCATCAGTCTCGGCTCGTGGAGCGCCTCGACGCATTCAACCCGATCTACGCCGATCGCCTTCAGAAAATGGGGCGGGCGCTGCAGCCCATCTCCGGCCTGGACCCCCACTCGGTCAAGTCCCTCTCCGTCGGCCTGCTCTTCCGCCAGGTGCAGGGGCAGGCGTCGGTCATGGCCTACGTGGACGTCTTCACCCTCATGACGGGCGTACTCCTGCTCTTTCTGCCCCTCATCCCCCTACTGAGAGCCGGCGGGGCAAGGGCGCTACCCCCGGTAGCCGAATGAATCCGCCGGCTGGCGAGCGAAGGCTCGGGTAGAGAGAGCGCGCGTCGGCCGCCAGACTGCCTTCCGATGGTTGTGGTCGAGAAGTCGCCGCAGTCCTAAGGATGAAAAAACTCGGCGAGCGCAGCGGCCATGGCGGGCTCCCGGTGGGGGTCCGAGTGTCCTCGGCCCGGCAGGAGCCAGAGGCGGGCCCTGCCTGCTCCCGCAGATTCGAGCCGCCGGGCGTGGGAGAGGGGGATCACGGAATCGGCGGCGCCGTGGATGAGCAGGAACCGGGCGGAAGCCCGGCCGATGTGGCGTTCCGGGGCGATATCGCGAAAGTGCAGGCCGATGCGCCTCTCCACCATGCGAAAGGCCAGCGGAAGGCCGGGCCCGAGAATCCACCACCAGCGGCCGAGCGTCGCCCTGGGATCGGCGGGCGTCGCGAAGGCGCCCACCGTGGCCACGGCCCGGATCCGCTCGTCGTGGGCCGCCGCGTGAATGGCCGCGGAACCTCCCACCGAGAGGCCCAGCACGCCAACCCCTTGGATCTCGGGCCGCATGCGCCGCACCTCGTCCACCGCGGCACGGATGTCCTCGGAGAACTTCGGCATGGAGGCGTAGCCGTCCTCATCCGACTCCCCGTGGTGCCGCGCGTCGAAGGCGAGGAGGTCGTAGCCCGCTGGGTGCAGCATCTCGATGTAGGGCAGCATGCGCGCGGCGTTGCGGCCCCAGCCGTGCACGAGAACGAGGACGGGCGCCTCCCCGTTGCCGGAGGGAATCCACCAGCCGTGAAGGCTCTTTCCTCCGGCGGTGGGAAACCGTACGGTCTCGAAGGCGAGCCCCAGAGACGAGGGGTCTCGCTCGCTCTTCGCGCGCGGGTTGCGCCAGCCGAGGCGCACGACGAGCAGGACGAGGGCCTGGTAGACGATGGCCGCAGCGGCGATCCAGAGGAGCCACCTCACGGAGAAGGCCTCTTCAGGCTCGCGTCAGCCGCCGGCTCGCGCTTCCCAACCGCGTTTCTGTGCGTTCTCATCCCGGCTTCTTCACCTTTTCCAGGAATCGGAGGTGGTGCTCGGAACCCTCCCGGACCATCGTAGCACCGCACTGGGGGCATTTGGTGTCCATGCACGGTGTGCCAGCCTGGTGGGGGACCTTGTTGCCGCACTTGAGGCAGATGCAGGTTCCCGAAGGACCGCCGCCGCGTTTGTGAGCGTCTTTCATGGGGGACTCCTAAAAGGGAAAGGGGACAGGGGACAGGGGACAAGGGACAGGGGAGAAGAGATGGAGGGCGGGAGGGGTCTCCCGTCCCTCCGTCCCTCCGCCCCTCCGCTCAGTCTTCCTCTCCATGCTCCCCGCAGTGGTGCAGGTGGCCGCCGCCGCAGGGTTCGCCGGTGGCGACGAGCGTCCCCGCAAGGAAGGCCTGCACCACCGATTCGGGGCTATCGCCGGCCACGCCGGCCACCACCTGGATGCCGAACTGCTGGAACATCTGGACCGCCCTGGGCCCCATGCCCCCGGCCAGGATGACGTCGGCGCCCTGTTCGCGGAGCCAGCGCGGGAAGGCTCCGCGCTCGTGGGCCGGGGCTGGGGCAAACGTGTGGGACAGGATGGTCCGGTTGCTCTCGTCCACCTCGAAGAGTCCGAAGGCTTCCGCGCCGCCGAAGTGGTCCGAGAACTGTCCCTGAACGATGGGTATCGCGATCTTCATCATGAGTTCCTCCTTGGGTGTCGTATGGGTTCCTACTGTCCGATGAGACACAATCCGTATCCCGCCGCCAGTCCGGCTGCGAAGGTGATGGCCTTGACCTTGAGGAATTCCCGCCAGGATTCGGCGAGCAGGGGCAACATGCCGTGGCCGTCCTGGACCACGGAGGAGGCCACCAGGACGGAGAGGGGAAGAAGCCCCTGCGCGTAGCCGACGACGAAGAGCATGTGGGGGCCCGATTCCGGGAGAATGCCGATGAGGGCCGCGGCCAGGATTGCCCAACCTGGATGGGTCTGGATCCAGGTCTGGAGCGGCCCGCCCTGCACCTGGATCCAGGCCATCACGAAAAGGGCTCCCAGCGTCCACGCGAAGATGCGGGGCACGTGCTCGCGGGCCACGTGGCGGTAGAGGTGCTCCTCCAGGAAGTGTTCGGGGGCGATGAAGACCACCGCGAAGGCGACGGCCGCGGCCAGAAGCAGCGTGACGCGGACCCAGTTCCACTCGCCCGGTCCCACGGCTCCGAAGGCCACGCCCAGGGCGAAGAGGCCGAGGACGACACAGAGGACGGCCCTCGGGAAGGAACACTCCCGGAAGGAGGGACGAAAAGCCAGGCGGGGGCGCTCCTGTTCCTCGGGATGGACGGCCAGGCCCGTTTCGCACCGGCTCCCGCCGTAGCAGCGCCGGCCGCTGACCCTATCCACCACAAAGGCCAGAGCGAGGCCGTACAGGAAGAGTCCGGCAAACAGGAGGAGTGCGGTTCTCGGCATGAGCGCCAGCATCACGAAGGCCTCGTCACCCGAGGCGGCCACCATGCTCCCCGCGAGGGCGCCGAGGGAGATGATCCGGTGAATGTAGAGCGTCACGTCGGTGAAGGCCCCGAGGCAGCCCGGGAAGGTGCCCACGAGGACCACGGCCGCGTAGCCCAGGACGCCCTGTTTTTCGAGCCACCGCGCCGCCAGGCCCGCCGTGGCCACGTTGAGGTACTCCACGAGGAGCATCATGGCGAAGACGAAGCCGGTGATCATGAGGGCGTCGCCGAGGACGCCCTTCAGGATGGGCAGGAGGGTCATGGGGCGCCTCCCTGGACTTGGTAGAAGCGTCGCTGGCCGTGCACTCGGCTTCCGACGCGGCCGGCGGCTTCCAGGGCGGCGAGGGCCTTGACCACCTCGTTGGGGGCCGCGCCGAGCCCGGCGGCGGCGTCCTCCATCGTGCAGGGGCGCCTGGAGAGGAGTTCCAGGAGCCCTTTCTGAAGGTCGTTGTCTCCACGGCCCCGGGAGGCCCGAGCGGGTGTGAAGTCGGCCACGACCTCGGCGGTGGGGGTGAAGAGGGCACAGAGCTCTTCAAGGCGCTCCGGCTCCGCCATGGCCTCGGGGCCGAGCGCAGAGGGCCGCACGGGGGTGTTGAGGTGGATGCGGTCGGGTCCGATGCGGCGGGCCTGCTCGGCGATGAGCCGCGGGCGAGGCTCCCGGTCCGTGAGTCCCGCCAGCACCATCACCTCCAGCCAGATAGGGCCAGCGTATTCACGACGGAAGACCTCCAGGCCCGCCACCACCGACTCGAGGGTGAGGCTTTCATGGGGCCGGTTGACGTACCGGAAGAAGCCCTCGTCCCCCGCGTCCAGGCTGGGGAGGACCCGGTCGGCCAGGGCCGCCTCGCGGCGGAGGGCCGGATCGCCGAAGAGGGCACCGTTGGTCAGCAGCACCACGGGGATGTCGGTGACGGCCTTCAGGGCTTGGATCAGCCCGCCCAGGGGCGTATAGAGCGTCGGCTCCCCGGAACCGGCCAGGGTGATCACGTCGGGGCGCGGCCCGCGTTCCAGGGCGCGCTTCACCTCCTCCACGAGCCCTTCGACCGGGAAGAAGGCCTCCCGTTGCGTCGTGAGGCGCCGGGTGGGGCCGAGCTGGCAGTAGATGCAGTCGTAGGGACAGACCTTGAAGGGGACGAGGTCCACGCCGAGGCTGAGGCCGAGGCGGCGGCTCGGGACGGGGCCGTAGACGCGGCGGCGTCCTGCTGGAGCTTTCGCGGCGCACCTGCCGAGGCCTGGCCGGATCATCGCGGTGTGTCTCCTTCCGAGGCCGAGGCTGCGCCTCTCTGGAGCAGGGCTCGATCCTGGAGATGGCCACTGGAGCGGTCCATCAGGAAGAAGCCGATCCCCTCCAGGAACTCCAGGGCCCAGGCCATGGTGACGGCACCCCGCGGGTGGAGGTGCCCCTCCGCCGAGTGGATGCGCTCGACCAGGGCGAAGCCCGCCTCCGAGAAGTCGGCCAGCACGAGGCGCCCGGATGGTTTCAGGATGCGGGCCATCTCGCGAAGGACGGGTTCGCCCGATTCGAAGTGATGCAGCGCGTCCATGCAGGCCACCACGTCAAAGCGCCCGTCGGGGTAGGGAAGCCTCGATGCGTCGGCCCGCTCGAAGGCGATCCGGCCGTCCACGTCCGCCTTGCGCGCCAGCTCCGCCGCCAGGGCCTGCTCGTCCGGGTCGACGTCCACCGAGGTGACGTGAAAGTTCCGCCGGACCAGTGCCATGGCCATGAGGCCCTTGCCGGTTCCCACGTCGAGGGCCTGGCCTGGACCCGCCCCCGCTGCTTCGGCCACGAAGGCCGCCGCGGCGAAGCGGTCGTGGCCGTGGCCGAGGTACTGGGCCGTGCGCTTCCAAAATCGTTCCTGTCGCGAAGCCAGCTCATCCATGGAAAGCGTCATGCTGTTCTCCCTCGGTGGTTGGCTGGAGTGGCTCCCGGCTCGCGCGCCTTGGCCGCGGCCAGGACCACGAAGGCGCCCTCTCCATAACCCGGTTTCACCGGGTCCGTTTCCCGCATGGAATCCAGCGGGCCAAAGAGCGTCTGGGCCATGGCGGGCGGTGAAAAGCTTCGCCGCACGAGCGCCGCCACCACCTCCGGAACGCTCCAGAAGCGGGCCTCCCCGTAGAATCGGCTCTCGCCCCGCCGCTCCGCGTAGCGCCTTCCCAGCTCGCTGCGGGCATCCACGAAACCCGCCACGAAGAGGCCTCCGGGCCTCAACACGCGATGGCATTCGGCGAGGGCGCGATCGGGGTCATCCAGGAAGCAGAGCGTGGTGACCATCAGGAGGGCGTCGAAGCGCTCGTCCCCGAAGGGAAGGGTCTCGGCCACACCGTCGAGAGCCTCGATGCCCCTGTGTCCCGCCATGGCCCGCATGGCCGGCGAGGGCTCCACGCCCCAGCGGATTCCCAGCGCCTCGGCGAAGCGCCCCGTCCCGACGCCCACCTCCAGGCCCTCGCACCCCGTCGGCCAGAACCGGCGCACAGCCTCCACCTCCGAACGGAAGGCCCAGGGGTAGACGTCGAACCAGGCGTCGTAGGCAGCGGCGTAGCGTTCGAAGGGCTCTATCTTGGGCATGGGTTGCACCTCTCCCCGTTGTTTTCGATTCGGGCGTGCGGAGGGGAGGCGATCACGGGCCTCCCCTCCGTTTCTGGGCCGCGCCCGGCACGCGCCGGCCGTTGTCGCGTCAGAAGGCGTTCTCCACCTTCCACTGCTTCCATACCTTGCCGGCCAGGTCGGGGCTGGGCGTCAGGGTGGGCCTGCCCGGCTGCCAGCCCGAGGGAGTCACTTCGCCCGTGGCCCGCACGTGCTGGAAGGCCTTCACCTGCCGGGTCAGCTCCGTCACGTTGCGCCCCACCGGCGGGGTGAGGACCTCCATCGCTTGGATGATGCCGTCGGGGTCGATGATGAACCGGCCGCGGATGTCCACGCCCGCCGCCTCGTCGTAGATGCCGTAGACCCGGCCGATGGCGCCCGTCTGGTCGGAGAGCATGGGGAAGGGCACCCCGCCCGGGACCATCTTGGAGAGCTCCTCCTCCTGCCAGATCTTGTGGCTGAAGCGGCTGTCCGTGGAGACCGAGAGCACCTGCACCCCCAGCTTCGTCAGCTCACCGTACTGGGCGGCGACCGCCGCCAATTCGGTGGGTCAGACGAAGGTGAAATCGCCCGGATAAAAGCAGAGCACCGTCCATTTGCCTTTGAAATCGGAGAGCTTGACGTTCTTGAAGCCCCCGTCCACGAAGGCGCTGGCCTCGAAGTCCGGCGCCGCCTGTCCGACTCTCGCCACCATGGCTGTTCCTTCCTTTCCCTGGTCCGTCGCCGGATCTGCCTCCGGCTGTGCCGAGAGAACGGGTCCCCCGGCCGGTTGCACGCAGCCGTCTTTCGCCTTCGCCATGCGGCCTCCTTTCGCCGGGCCGACGCTCAGTAGGCGTGGGTCCCGAGCACTACCTTGACGCCGAACTTGTTCTCGAGCAGGGCCTTCGTGGCCTCGAAGTCGATGGGGCAGGCGGCCGTCTCCATGGCCAGCTTGGCGCACGTGCCGAAGTGGATCACCTCGATCTTCTCGTCGAACCGCGAGAGGACCTCGTTGAGCAGCTTAACCCTCGGCACCACAACGCCTGGGCAGTCGCCGCAGTCGGTCATGGCGACCAGCTCCACATCGTCGTAGCGCTCGAACTCGGCGCTCTTTTCCCGCATGGCCTTGTAGCACTTGGCGCAGGCGATGCAGGAGTAGTCCTTCACCTTCTTGCAGTAGAGAATCGCGATCTTGGCCATGGGAACCCCCCTTTCGAGCGAGACGCGAGACGCTGGACGCGAGACGCTGGACGCGAAACGCGAAACGCGAGACGCTGGGCCCTTGCCTCCTCTCCTGGTTTCCTAGTCACCTAGTCACCTAGTCACCCAATCACCTAGTCACCTAGCCCCGGCCCTCACACAGCCAGCCCCGCCTCGCAGCCCTCGCGAACGGCGCTCTCGACGTCGCGGGGCGCTTGGGCGTCGCCCACCACGTGGATCTCCGGGACGAGCGCCCGGAGAAATTCGGGCAGGGGTTCGGGCCGCAGTCCCGCGGCCAGGAGCACCGCCTCCACCGGGGCCAGTGTCTTGGGCCCGTCGGGCGTTTGCACTTCCAGGGCATCCCTGCCGATCCGGAGGACCGTCGTGGAGGTGAGCAGCGTGAGACGAGAGAGGGCCGCGAGCCGCTTGAAGAGCAGGGCCTTGCCCACGACCTCCATGCCGCCGCCCATTTCTGGGAGCATCTCCACCACGATCACCTCGCGCCCCTCCAGGACCAGCTTCTCCGCCGCCTCCACGCCGACGAGGCCGCCGCCCAGGACCAGGACCCTCCGGCCGGGAAGCTCGCGGCCGCCCAGGTAGTACTCTTTCGAGGTGAGCACGGGCACGGTGTCCAGCCCGTCGATGGACGGCCGGACCGCCTCGGCCCCCACGGCCCAGACGAGGACCTCGGGGTGCACTTTCCGCAGGAAGGCCTCGTCTACGCTCTGGTTGGTGAGGACGGGAATCTCCGCCCACTCCACCGCCTTCAAGAGGCCCGTCAGCGGCCGCCGCATGGACTCCTTTCCGGGAGAGAGCGGCGCGGCGCGGAAGGTGCCGCCCGCCTCCGGTCCGGTCTCCGCCACGATGACGCCGTGGCCCCGCTCCCAGAGCGCGAGCGCTGCACTGAGGCCCGCCGGTCCCGCTCCCGCCACCAGCGTCCGTCGGCGCTTCGCGGCGGGAACCACGGGAGCTCGACCCACGGAGGGGTTCACGATGCACGAGAGGCCCTCTCCCTTGGCCACCTTGGCGAGGCAGCCCTGGAGGCAGGAGCCGCAGGCCACGACCGCGTCGAAGGCGCCGGCCTGCCACTTGGCGGGCAGCCCGGGGTCGGCCACGAGGGGCCGCCCGAGGGCGATGGCGTCGGCCAGCCCCTCCTCGAGGATCCGGTTGGCCCGCCTGAAGTCGCCCATGCGTCCGGCGGCGATCAGGGGCAGCGGGGTCAGGTCGCGTATGGTCCTCAGCGTCGCTTCCTGCGGTACCTCGGGGAGGGAGCCGTGGTGGTAGTACCAGGGCGCATCGGTGCAGGCGTCGCCCATGCCCACGTGGATGGCCGACACGCGGTGGGCGCGGGCCATCTCCAGGAGCATCCGGAGGCGCTCTGTCTGCCCCAGGTCTTCAGGGTCGCCGAGGGTCACGCGGAGGCTCGTGGGAAGGGCGGAGGCGCCCGACACCGCTTCCAGCACCCTCCGCGCGAAGAGCAGGGGATCCTGACCGTAGGCATCCGGGCGGCGGTTGACGGAAGGTTCGAGGAACTGCTGCACGAGGTAGCCGTGGCCCGCCTGGATCTCGATCCAGTCGAAGCCCGCGGCCTCGGCCACGGCGGCGGCCTGGCCGAAGGCGGCGATGATGCCCTCGATCTCCTCGGGGAGGAGCTCCCGGGCCTGGGTTTGCTTGGCCGGACAGGCGCAGGCCGACGGGGCGACGGGCTGTGTGCCGCTGGCCTTGGGGTTGGCCGCCCTCCCCGCGTGGTTCAGGTTGAGTCCGGCAAGCGCCCCGCCTTCGTGGATCACGGACGTGATCTTCGACAGCTGCGAGGTGCTGTCCGCCAAGGTGACGGCCAGCTGCCTCGGGTGCTCGCGGCCCTCCCACCGCACGGGCACGGGCTCGATGATCAGCAGGCCCGCCCCGCCCCGCGCGATTTTTCCGTAGAAGTGGAGGTGCCTCTCGGTGACCCGGCCTTCCGGCGTGCCGAAGGCGGTCTTGAGCGGTGCCATCCAGATGCGGTTCCGCAAGGAGAGAGAATCCAGCGTCCACGGTTCGAGTAAGTCCATCATGCTCCGCTCCCGGTGCCGCCGGGCCTGGCCTCGAGCGGCACCCATCGTCGTGTCACTTCCAACACACCATCACCTTGGAGCGCCCCGAGGGGGAGAGAATCTTCTCGACCCGGGCGAAATGTGCCTCCAGGATCGCCCGCTCCTGGCGCAGGAAACCCCGAACCCGGCCGGCGCCCGCCACCGCGAGGCGGACGTAGAAGAGGAAGCGGGTCAACGGGCGCTGGGGAAGGTCGTGCTCCATCATGAAGAAGACGCCGCCGGGCTGGAGCACGCGCCCGATCTCCCGGAGCGCCCGCTCGCGGGTGTCGCCCTTGAGCTCGTAGAAGGCGTGGGAGCAGGTGATGGCACGGAAGGAGCCGGTCGCGAAGGGCAGGCTCCCCGCCTCGCCCTGAACGAGAAGGACGTTGGCCCAGGCGCTCGTCTTGCGGGCTCCCTCCCGCAGCATGCCCCTGGAGAAATCGAGGCCCGCCACCTTCCCCGCTGGGGCCACCTTGTCGGCGAGGTAGGGCAGGAGGGCCCCCGTGCCAGTGCAGAGATCGAGGACCGTCCCTGTACCGCCCTCGGGCAGCAGGCCCGCCAGAAACTCCCGCACCCCTCGCTGGCTGTCGCGCGAGTGCATGGCCACGAAACGGTCGTAGACCCTGGAGAAGGCATCATAGTAGATCTGCCTCGCGCGCCGCATGCCGTAATCCTCCGGTTCCCAAGGAGCCATCCGCGCTATTTCTTGGCGGCGGCGGGGCTGGTGCCCAGGGCTTGGTGCAGGTCCGCCAGCAGCCCGCGCGCCTGCTGATCCACCGACTCCACGAGCCAGGCGTTCATTCTGGCCGTGCCGTCTGCCTTCAAGTAGTATTCGAGCGGGCGCCGGACGCTGCCGTCGAAAACGCTAAAGGCACCCACCGTCGAGCAGAGGGCATTCCCTTGGGCCTCGAAGGCCAGGGTGTAGAAGACCGTAATGGGCATGCCCTGGCGGGGCACCTGGAAGGAATCGCCCGCCATGATGCAGTGCGGTTCTTCGCCCACCGTCACGTCGGCCGCCGTATGGGCGCGCTGCGCAAGCCAGAGGCGGGCCCGCTTCATGAGTTCCGTCGGCGGGACTCCCGGCACTTGCGTCACTTCCACATACTGCACCCGCCCCGCTTTGTTTCTCGGGAGGGTAAGCGGCACGGCGGCGACCAGTACCACCGTGAGCAGACCCAGCAGGACTATCCATCGCGCCTTCATGATTAGCTCCTTTCCAAAGAGAAGCCCCGCTTGAAGAGCCCCCTTTCAGCCCGGGAGGCTGTGGAGGTATCCGTCACCGCCCTCCGGCGCCCCGCTCTCGATAGGATCCTCCTCACGGCGTTGCGGGAGGCTTCCCCGCCAGGCGATCTTCGAGTGCCTGGATGCGCCGTTCGAACGCCTCTACCCAGTCGGCAAACCCGGCTCGTCGGGGAGCTGGGCCGACCGATGAGGCAGCATCCCCGGCTCCCAGGCCACGGCCCCGAGCGCCACCCCAGCAGCGACCTCGCCCGCCGCCCCGCGGCTGTCCGCCCTGGCCGGCACCCCTCGGCGCCGCCTCTTCCGACCGGCGGCCTCCGCCGCCTCCGTATCCTCGCTGTCCGTTCATGTCCCGTCTCCTTCTTCGTCTTGATCACGAATCGGCTCACACCGGCACGCCCGTCCCCGCCGCCTGGGTCCTCCGTGGACCGGACAGGCGTCGTCCGGGCGGGGGCCGAAGCGCACCGGTCCCTCCCCGATGAGGAGGGCCTTGCCCTCAAGGAGAGCCTCGGCCATTTTCGCGTGCGCCCTCTGGAGAATTCGGCCGAAGGTGACCCGGGAGACCCCCATCTGCTCGGCCGCCTGCTCCTGGTACAGGCCCTCGCGGTCCGCGAGACGGATGGCCTCGGCTTCGTCCAGCCCCAGGGCAATGACGTCCAGTTCGTCCATGGGGATTCCCAGCGGTTTGAGCCCCAGGATGCTTGGCTTTTCTGAAACCCGCCGCAGGCGATAGGGTCTAGGCATGCCATCCACTCCGCCGGGCTCATCGGCCCTATAAATGAACATATGTTCTTAATGGCTCCCTGTCAAGCCCCTTTTCTCATGATGGGTTGGTCCGCCTCGAAGCCTGTGTCAGCGACCTGGGGGCTGGGAGCTTATGAGGGATTCTCGCCGAAGTAGTCGATGTGGCAGCCGCAGCCGTCCCACATGCGCTCGTACGTGGCGAGACGACTCTGAAGGAGGTGCTCGGCCGCCTCCTTGGAAGGCAATGATCGTAGCAGGATCGCCCGCTCGGGCGTCTCCTCCTGGAAGAGCAGGCGGCCGCTCCATACAAGCAGGCGCAGCGGCCCGCCCATGCCCGTTTGCTCTTCCCTCAGCAACTCGCCGGCCTTCAGGAGGCGGGCCAGGTCTTCCGCGGAAATCTGTACCACGGGGCTGCGGCCCAGTTCGTCCAGGAGCGACTCGTCCGTCACGGCGGTCTCCTCAGGAATTGCTCAGGGGAAGGGAGTTCACCACGCTCTGCAGACGGGTGATGGCTTCGATGTAGCGCCGGAAGTAGACGCTGGAGATATAGCTCTGGACGGTGTACCCCAGGATCAGATCTTCGTCGAGAATCTTCTTGAGGGTTTCGGTGCGCATGCGCAGAAGCTTGCTTCTTTGGACGCAGACCGCCTGGAGAGCGTAGGTCGTCCTGCCAAGGCAGAGGCAGGTGCCGAAGACTTCGCCCGGCAGAACGTCGTCCACGTGAAGGGTGATGCCGGCCGTGGCGCTTCGCAGCGCGACCTGTCCCTCCCTGACGAGGAAGAAGAATTCGGCCGGCTCGCTGGCCTGATACACCGCTGCCCCAGCCTCGACGACCAGCTCCTCGGTGGCATTGCTGATCTTTTCCACCTGCTTCGGTTGCAGCATCTGGAAGAGACTGTGCCCTCTCAATTGCGACCGTTCCATGGCAACCTCCTCTTGCGCCTCGTCCCGGCGCCCAGGCGTACCCTTTCCTCACGTGGCCGGCCCGCTACCGGGCCACACGGCCTGCCGCCTTCCTTCCGCCTGGCGGTGCAACCGCGGGCAAACCCCCATCAGTCATAAGCCTTCATGACGCCCGGTTCCTCACCCAGCAAGGCCCCCGCCATCTCCTCCATGTGCACCTTTTCCCAGAAGGGGAGCTTTCGATGGACCTCGAAATACTTTTGGGGGATGGGATGGGTGCCCACGATGACGGGAATCCCCAAACGGGTCTCGATGTAGGCCTTGAACTCGCCCAGGTAGGGACACGGTGGATAGCCCACCACGAGGCCCGTGGCAAGGTGGATCGCCTCGGCGCCGTTCTTCATCATCTCGGAGGGCACCGATTCCACGTTGCCGCCGGGACAGCCTCCGCAGGTGGAATACCCCACAATCTCCACCGCCTCAACAGAGGCGTACCGCGAGAAGGCCCCGACCCGTTCGCGGAGCGCACGAAAGCATTTGCCCCCGGCGCATCCGCGGTATCGGTCGCAAATGATGATCCCGATTCGCGTCACGGTCACTCCTCCTCCATCGGGGCTGCCTCCAGCGCACTCGAGATAATCTCCGCAGCCCGGGCGCCCGAGCGTAGCATTCCCCCGAAGATGGGGCCCATGCGGGGGCCCCCCAATACCGAACAGACGCTCATCCCTGCAAGGAAAAGCCCCGGACAGATCTCCTGGGTGTTAGCTACCACGAAGGCCTCGGCGGCACGGGCGTCCATGGGGCCCTCGCCTCCGGTGCCCCTCCCTGGCGGTAGCAGGGCACGTCGAATCAATAGAGAAGCCGCGACCGCTTCGTGGCCCGTTGCGTCCAAGACGGCGCGGGCGTCGAGGGCCAAGGGATCGACGGGCAACATCTCCCCAACCAGGGTTCGGTTCACTACCACGCCCGTCACACGCCCCTTCTTCACCACGAGGTCTTCCAGGTAGGTCAGATTGAGCAGCGCGGCACCCGATTGAAGCGCACGAAGGACTAAGGCGGAAGCCAGCTCCGCGGCCTGGGCGACGAGCAACCCTTCGTCGGCGGTGCGGTAGTGAACCGCCAGCTCATCCAGCAGGGGGGCCTCCGCGCTCTCCACGATCGACTCGCCCATTCCCATACCACCGCCCCACAGGCCCCCGCCCGGTGTCAGGCGCTTCTCCAAAATCGTCACCTGGAGTCCTTTCTGGGCAAGGCGCCAGGCACAGACGAGGCCCGATGGCCCGGCTCCCACAATGATGACCTGGCTCCGAATCCGCTGTTTGAACTCTTCGGTGAATGTCTTCAAAATCGCCCGCGACACCTCGGTTTCATAGCCCACCGTCTGAATCTCCTGTCCTCATCCGCCGACCACGGATGAAGCGTCGTAACTGCCCCGCTGAAGAGAGTCCAATCCTTCGTGGCCCGCTCGGTGGGGAGCCAGGAGGAACACATAGCAGACGCGCGAGCCACTTTAATGAACATATGCTCTTATTGTAGGTTCGTCAAGGTGAAATGGAGGCCAAAGTACTCAGGCCTGATGAGCCGGGCGGGACCCGTGGGTCGGCGGTCAGCCGTCCGTCGTCGGTGGTCGATGATCGCCCGTCAGGTGGAGAGCAGGGAGCGGAAGGCAGGCGCGGGGGGGCAGATCGCCGCGGAGGCCTTTCCCCAATCGGGAATCCCGCCACTCCGCTCTATACAAGCTTCTTGAGGAACTGGGCCTTTTCCATGCGGCGGAGGATGAGGCCCACGCGCCAGCGGTAGGTCCGGTTGGAACTGCCGGGATGCCAGGCGTCGGGCGCCGGGAGGCCGGCGGCGAGTTGGGCGGCCTCCTCGTCGGTCAGGGCCGATGCGGGCTTGTGGAAATAGGCCTCGCTGGCTGCCTCGGCACCGAAAATCCCCGGACCGAACTGGGCCACGTTCAGATAGATCTCCAGGACTCTTCCCTTATCGAGTTCCCGGTCGAGCTGCACCGTCAGCGCGGCCTCCTTCAGCTTGCGCAAGGGGTTGTAGGAGGGATTCAGCCAGAGATTCTTGGCTACCTGCTGGGTGATGGTCGAGGCCCCTCGCGGCAGCCTCTTCTCCTGCCATGCCTCCTTGAGCGAGTCCTCGATCTCGCGGAAATCGAATCCCTTGTCCGAGAAGAAGTCGATATTCTCCGAGACGAGGACCGCCCGCTTGAGATTGGGCGAGATGGCGCCGTATGGGACCCAGTGCCACGCCACCACGGGCGGCTTGCCCTCACGCCGGAGGCGCGCCTTGTACCGCTCGATGAAAGCCGTGGTGGCGGGATTGTGACGGGCGAGCCGGGCCACGTCGGGCCAGGTCGCGAGCTCGAAGGCGGTGAAGGCCAGCAGGAGGAGGCCGCAGAGGAGGGCCACGGCGAAGAGCCGCAGAAAGAGGCGGCGGCAGCCCAAGGGTTCCGCGGGTGCCCGGCGGCCGGCGTCTTCTGGGGACGCTTTCGCTGCCCCCTCGGCACCAGGTCCTGCCCCCGTGCCCGGTGGAGACCCGGACGGCGTGGCCTGGGACCTTCCGTTCGGATCTACGCCAAGACTGGCCAGAGGGTGAAGTGGCGCCACCAAAGGGCTCCTTGGCTGGACTTCGGTCGGGGACCCGCCGGCGGTCATCCCATCATGGGGCCGGCGCGGCCTCCCCGGCCAT
>JBAWEQ010000124.1:0-25632 GCA_049591295.1 Acidobacteriota bacterium | reverse complement strand
TTGGGTGGCGGCCAACTGCGCCAACCTGACCCCGACGCTGGCCGCGAGCCTCCTCTTCGGTCACCGGCGGGGGGCCTTCACGGGGGCCGACCGCGATCAGACGGGGCTCGTGGAGGCCGCCCGGGGCAGCACGCTGTTCCTGGACGAGGTGGGCGAACTACCCCAGGAGGTCCAGGCGCACCTCCTCCGGTTTCTTCAGGACGGCACCTTCCTTCCGCTGGGGGAGGTGCGCGGCCGCGAATCCGACGCCCGCATCGTGGCGGCCACCAACCGAGACCTGGAGACGGCGGCGGCTGAAGGGCTGTTCCGTCAGGACCTGTTGCACAGGCTCCGCGTCATCGAGATCGAGGTGCCCCCGTTGCGGCGGCGTCCCGAAGACATCCCCCTGCTCTTTGCGCACTTTCTGGAGGAGGCCTCGGCCGCCGAGGGATTCCCGTCCCCACGAGTCACCCCGCCCGTGCTGACGCGCCTCGGAACCTATGCCTGGCCCGGGAACGTCCGCGAGCTCCAGAACGCGGCCCGAGCCATGCTCGTCGCCTCCGCGGGCGCCCCCGAGCTTCGGGAGGAGCACTTGCCCCGGCGCCTCAAGGAGGCTCCTCGCGACGGGTCGGGAGGCCGGAGCCTGCCGGCCATCCTGGAGGAGGCGCAGAGGAAGGCCATCGCCCAAGCCATCCAGGATTCGGGTGGCAACCTCTCAGCCGCGGCCCGATCCCTGGCCATCAGCCGCCAGAGCCTGCTTCAGAAGATGAAGCGCCTGGGGATTTCCCGGCATTGAGGGGTCAGTGCTTCCTCTTGTTCGGACGGGTTGCCTCCTGGGCTCCGCTCACCAGGCGGACCGTCTCTCTGGCGATCATGAGCTCCTCGTTAGTGGGCACCACCATGACGGTCACCCGGCTCTTGTCCGAGCTGATGATCTTTTCCCGGTCCGCCGACTCGTTGAGCGCCGGGTCGATCTCGACGCCGAGGTAGTCCAGGTTGGAGCAGGCGGTCTCCCGGACGGCGGCGTCATTTTCACCGATGCCGGCCGTGAAGACGATGACGTCCAGCCCGTTCATGGAGGAGGCATAGGTGCCGATGTACTTGCGGACGCGGTAGCAGAACATCTGGAAGGCCATGGCGGCCCGCTCGTCACCCTCCTTCCTGGCTTTGTGGATGTCCCGCATGTCGGAGCTGACTCCGGACACTCCAAGGAGTCCGCTTTTCTTGTTGAGGATGGCGACGACCCCCTCGGCATCCGTCTTCTCCACTTCTGCCATGTACGGGATGAGGGCAGGGTCGATATCGCCCGAGCGCTGGCCCATCATGAGTCCGTTGAGCGGAGTGAGCCCCATGGAGGTTTCGAGGGACTTCCCGTCCTGGATGGCCGTCATGCTACAGCCGTTGCCCAGGTGAGCCGTGATCATCTTCAGGGATGCCAGGGGCCGGCCCAGAATCTCGGCGGCCCGATTGGCCACGAACTGGTGGGAGGTCCCGTGGAAGCCGTACCGCCGGACCCCGTGTTTCTGGTAGTACTCGTAGGGAATGGCGTACAGGTAAACGTGCTTGGGCATGGTCTGGTGGAAGGCCGTATCGAAGACCGCCACCTGCGGAACCGTGGGGCTGAACTTCTGGCAGGCCTCAATGCCCATGAGGTTCAGCGGGTTGTGGAGGGGGGCGAAGCGGATGCAGTCCCGGATGGCCTCCACCACTTCGCCCCGCAACAGCGCTGAGTCGTGGAACTTCTCCCCGCCATGGACCACTCGGTGACCGATCGCGGTGATCTCCTTGACGTCCTTGATTACGCCGTACTCCCCGTCGGTAAGGGCGTCGAACATGTCGTGCACGGCCACGGCGTGATTGGGGATACCGGACCGAATCGTGATCTTGCCGACGCCGAGAGAGTCGTGTTTCAAGGTGGCGTTGTCCGACCCGATGCGTTCCACCAGGCCTTTGGCCACCAGCGTCTCATGGGCCATATCGAAGAGCTGGTACTTGAGGGACGAACTGCCGCAGTTGACGACCAGGGTATTCATGACTTCCTCCAGAGAGAGACTCCAGATCCCGGGCCGGGATGGAGCCTCCCTGATCACGGCCGCCGACTGCGGCCACCGAGGCCGGTGCGCACCGTGGCGCACACCCTGGCCCCCTTTCTTGTGCGTTCGGGCGCCTATCCGATGGCCTGGGCCGCCGTGATGGCGGCCACATTCACGATATCCTGCACGGAACAGCCTCGAGAGAGGTCGTTGGCGGGCTTGGCGAGCCCCTGGAGCACGGGCCCGATGGCTTCCGCCCGGCCCAGGCGCTCCACCGCCTTGTAGACGATGTTGCCCGCGTTCAGATCGGGGAAGATGAGCACGTTGGCCCTGCCCGCCACGGCGCTTGTGGGCGCCTTGCGGCTTCCCACCGATGGAACGAGGGCCGCATCGAGCTGCAATTCTCCATCGATGAGCAGGTCGGGGCGGCGCTCGCGAACGATGGCCAGGGCGCGCAGGATCCTGTCCAGGTTTTCGTGTTTGGCGCTCCCCTTGGTGGAGAAACTGAGCATGGCGATGCGCGGCTCCATGTCGCAGAAGGCCCTGGCGCTGGCCGCCGAGGCGATGGCGATATCGGCCAGCTGGTTTTCGTCGGGGAAGGGAAGAACCGCGCAGTCCGCGAAGATCATGAGTCCCCCCTCACCGAACTGGGGATCCGGGTGGACCATAATGAAGCAGCTCGAGAGGGTCTTGATTCCGGGAGCCGTGCCCAACAGATGGAGGGCCGCCCTGGTCACCAGGGCCGTGGTGTTGTAGGCCCCGCTCACGCAGCCGTCCGCCAGCCCCCTCCGCACAAGCATATCCCCGAAGAAGACATTGTCCCGCATGGTCTTTGCGGCCTCTTCCTCGGTCATGCCCCTGCTCTTGCGCAATTCGTAGTACTCCTGGATAAACTCGGGCAGCAGGGGCGAAGCGGTGTGATCCAGCACCTCGACTCCGGCCAGCACACCCAGGTCCCCGCTGGTCGCCGCCTTCACCTGGGCATCCGTGGCGAGCAATGTCACCTCTGCCAACCCCTCCCGGGCTGCCTGCACGGACGCCAGAACCATGCGCTGGTCCATTCCCTCCGACAAGACGATCCGCTTCCGATTCGAGCGCGCCTTCGCCTTGATCTTCTCCATGACGTGCATCGTCTTCCTCCCTGAACCCGGACGCGGCCTGCCAGATCCGCGCCTTTCTGCCGATCGCATCGGGCTCATCAGCCCGGCATTGTAGCCCCGCCTCGGGGAGCTTATGCGAACTTCCCAAGGCCAAAGCCGGGAAGAGCGCTACTTGCCCCACCAACTCGCCGCACATGGTGATGCATATAGGTACATATCTACCTGGCCTCCCTCAACGGTCCCCTCCTGGGAAGCTATCCGCCGGGAAGAGTATGATTGAGGTGGGGATTTGTCCCAGGGACGGGCCATGAGAGACGAGCAGAGTTGGACGTGGGTGCGGGGTGACCAGGAACCGCTACCGGTGCAGGAGGGGAAGATATCCGCCCTGGACCTCGGATACCTGACGGGGACCAGCCTCTACGAGACCCTGCGGACTTATGGCGCACGCCCTTTTTCTCTGAAGGCGCACCTGGACCGCCTGGAAGCGGGGGCCTTCCGGATGGGGTATCCTGCTCTGCCGCGGGAGGAGCTGGCCGCCGCGCTGTGCCGCCTCGCCTCCCTCCGCGCTCCGGCGGAATCGTGCCTGCGGGTGGTATTGAGCCCCGGCGAACGATTTCCGCTTTGGGAGGCGCAGGCGACCGCGGGGGCCCGCTGGACCGCCTACGCCTCACCCCTGCCGCCCTTTTCCCCGTCCCTCTACGAGCGAGGCGCGCACTGCATAGTCTCGCGCTTTCGGCGCACTCCCGCCGGCGGGTTCCACCCCGCCGTGAAGATCAACGGGAGCCCCGATCTGATCCTGGCGCGGCGGGAGGCGGAAGCTAGGGGCGCCTTCGAGGCCATCCTCCTCAATAGAGAAGGATGGCTCGCCGAGGGGGCCAGCAGCTCTCTCTTCCTCGTCCTGAAGGGCCAGCTCGTGACACCCCCCATCGCCGCCGGCATTTTGGACAGCGTGACGCGTTCCTTGCTTCTCGTGCTCGCCTCTCGGGCCGCCCTGCCTTGCGCGGAGCGGCCTCTCCGTCCGGAAGAGACCCATGAGGCCGAGGAGGCCTTTCTCGCCTCGACGCTGAAGGAGATCATGCCCGTAGTCCAAATCGAGGGCCGCGCCATCGGAGGGGGGCTGCCCGGCCCCATCACCAACCGCCTGCTGCGCTTGTATCGGGAGTTGACCGCCAACGACACCACAGGAGACCAACCATGATCCATGCTGCCATCCGGCGGGGGCTCACCGCCCTGAGCGGAGCCCTGTTGCTGGCTATCCCCGCCTTCGCCTCCTCGGGCCCCCTCGGAGACTCCCGGCCAGTCCCCCCCGAACTCCAGACCAGCGTAACCGCCAAGCCGTCGCCGCTGCCCGCTCCGGGCAGCGGCTCCCTCGTCTTGACCGTTTCGGTGCCCGCCGGCTACCACATCTTCGCGGGAAAGGACCTTCGGGTCAGCCTTCCCACCCTGCCGGGAGTCACCTTCGGCACGCCCGTTTACCCCAGAGGCACACAGGAGGAGGGCGGGGCCGTCCTGCGGGGCACCTCGACGGTGACCCTTCCGGTGACGCTGGGCCCCCTTCCAGCGAAGCGACTGGAGGGCTCGCTCACGTTGCACTGGCAGGGTTGCCAGGACTACGGCGAGAAGGTCTGCTTCCTTCCGACCAAGGACCATGTGCCCTTCTCGCTCCCCGTGGCTCTCTCCAAGGCTTCCCCTCCATCTTCTTTAGAGAGAGCCATACGAACCAAGGGGCAGGGGAGGATCGGTCTCCCTGGAAAACCCGAGCCCCCCCAGGCACAGGCGCCCCCATCCCAGGCCAATGCCGCCGGCTCGGGCAAAGCGGCGCCCCCTCCCCCGGCCTCTCAAGCACAAGAGGCACCCGCCGAGAAGTCCTACCAGCAACGTTTCACCTCCATCGCGCAGCACAACATCCCCTTCGCCCTGCTCCTGGCCTTCCTCTTCGGGATCCTCTCCAGCCTCACGCCCTGCGTCTATCCCGTGATCCCCATCACGGTGGCGTACATCGGTTCCCGCTCCGAAGGCCGTGGCAAAAGCCACGGCTTCCTCCTCTCGCTCGCCTTCGTACTAGGCCTGGCCGTGGTCTACGCCACGCTCGGCGCCGTCTCCGCGAAGGCGGGCCAGACCTTCGGGACGCTGACGCAGACGCCGTGGGTGGGAGTCCCCATCGCGCTCCTCTTCTTCCTCCTGGCCTTCTCCATGTTCAACCTCTTCGAATTCAAGACCCCCGCCTTCCTGACCAACCGCATCGAGCAGACTAAGCAGAGGGGAAAGGGCAAGGGGTTTGTCGGCGCCTTCGCCATCGGCGCTCTCTCCGGCCTCGTGGCCAGCCCCTGCGTCGGGCCCCTCATCCTGGCCATCTTGGTGGCCGTGGCCGCCACCGGCTCCGTCCTCCTGGGATTCCTTTACCTCTTCTCCTTCGCCCTTGGCATGGGCCTGCTCTTCGTGGTCATCGGGACCTTCTCGGGGGTCATCGCCTCCCTGCCCAAATCCGGCGCCTGGATGGATGGAGTGCGTGTCATTTTTGGCGTCCTGATCCTGGCCGCCGGCTTCTACTTCGCCGGCCTCTATCTGACACCCTTCTTATTCTGGCTGGTCGCCGGGCTGACCCTGGGGTTCTTGTCCGGCTTCCTCGCCTTCGGTGGCAGCCATCACTTTTTCACGGTGCCCATGCGGATCTCCGGCATCGTTCTCGCCTGCGCGGGGCTTCTCGCCGTCGTCTGGCTCCTTCCCGCGAGCGAGTTCTCCGCGGGGCGCCCGTCGCCGGCCGGCTGGTCCACGGACCTGGCCAGCGCCCAGGCCCGGGGAAGGGCCGAGGACCGCCTCCTTCTTTTGGACTTTCGCGCCGACTGGTGCGTGGCCTGCGTGGAACTGGAACGAACAACCTGGCCCTCCCCGGAGCTGCGTACGACCCTGAACGAAGTCATCCCCGTCCGACTGGACATGACCTCAAGCACCCGGGCCAACCAATCCCTTCAGGAGCGATACGGGATCCTCGGCCTTCCCACCGTCATCCTGCTGGCCCCCGACGGACGCGAGCTTGGACGATTCACGGGCTACAAGGACCCCGTGGAATTTCTGGCCTGGTTTGATGGCCTGATGGCGGCCCATCCTGCTCTCAGGCGATGAGAAGGGGCGGCGGATGCCCCATCTCGGCACAGGGAGGTGGCTCGATGATGCGACAAGCATGGTTTTGGATGGCGGCCGGGGCGGCCCTCTGGGCCGTGGTCGCCTTCGCGGCCCAAACCGGGAAGCTGCCGGCCCGGCTTACCGTGACCTCGCCGGACTTTACGAACGGAGGGACAATCCCGCGCAAGTGCACGTGTGCGGGGGAGGATCTTTCGCCCGCCCTCACGTGGTCGGGGCTGTCCCCGGAAGCCCGGGCCATTGTTGTGATTTGCGATGACCCCGACGCTCCCGGGGGAACCTGGGTCCATTGGGTGCTCTACGACCTTCCCGCCACGGAAAGGGGGCTGCCCGCCGGCGTCCTTCCCCATTCTCCACTGCCGGGCGGTGCCTTGCAGGGGATGAACAGCTGGAATAAACCGGGTTACGGGGGCCCCTGCCGGCCCCCCGGGAAACCACACCGCTACTTCTTCAAGGTCTACGCGCTGGATGCGCCGCTCGCACTCGGTCCGGGGGCTTCCAAGACTCAGGTCCTGGCCGCCATGAGAGACCACGTGTTGGCCATGGGGGAACTGATGGGCACCTTCGGCCGGTAGGATGCAGGCCTGACTGAGAGGAGGAGGGGGCGCCATTCCCGTCCTCGCCTCGCAGCGTTCTAGCTTCCGAGTTTCCTCTCTTCCTCGCCATCCCCCAGACCATGCGTCTGCTGATACTCCCGTTCCAGTTCCTCGAGACGGTATCGGTCCATCCCCGTCTCCTTGAGGAACCGATCCCGCAGCTCTGTCTGGTGCGACTCGAGAACCTTCGGAAGGATGTGGTTGAGATATTCGCTCTCCCGCTTCACCGCCTCCAGCGCCGAGGCGAAGGTCCCCGGCGACACGGAGAGAGGCCGCCCTTCGCGCTTGGCCATTTCCCCCTCCACCTCCCGTTGGAGAAGGCGGACGTGCACCGGGTTCGACAGGTTGAAGTAGGACTGTTTCAGCCGAGTGCGAATGCCCTCGTAGAGACGCCGCTCCGCCACCTCGACTTGCGCGATGGCCTCCACTTGGCGCACCAGATCTCCCAGCGTGGCCTCGCCGCGCTCCAGCCGCCCCAATCCCTCCACAAGAACCAGGACCTTCTCGCGTCCGAACCTTAGAATGTAGGAGTTGTTCAGGACAGGCTCCACCACAAGCAGCCGAAAGAGCCCGGCCTCCACGCCATCGAGGGCCCTCTGGTTGCCGACCAGGGAACGCACCTTGCTCTCGCTCACCGTGGCCTGCTCCATGAAGGCCAGTTGGTTGATGACGGCCTCGGCGTTGTCCAGCCGGTCGAAGAAGGTGATGACCTCCGAAAACACCTCGAAGGGGGCCAAATCTCCCCCCTGGGCCACGCGCTCATCCAGCATCCTGCCCGTGTCCAGAAGGATCTGCTCGAAGCCGTTGTCCCGGTGCTGGACGGATTGCTGTTTGTAGCCGAGCAGCCTGGCGACTTCGGCCGGCCCGATGATCTCGGCCGCGGGCTTGCTGGCGATGAAGAGGCTTTCGAAGATTTCTCGGGTCTGTCTGAGGTAGTCCGGTTCGCTGTCCCTGGCCACGGAGGCGGCCGGGATCAGTCCATCCAGGGTGTCAAAAAGGCTACTCGGAAGGTTGTGGCGCATGGCCAGCCTTCGCAAGGAGTTCAGCCGGGCCAGGGAGGAAGGATCCATTTGGCCGGACATGACCCCCAGGAGCAGGTCCTTGTATTCGTCTACCAGCTGGCGGTTGCTCTCCTCCTTATAGAGGATGTCGATGGCGATGCGCTCCCGCTGGTACTCCTCGACCCCCGTCTCCTCGGCGAAGGGGATGACGAACCGCTCCTCCTGGCTCCCCCACATGCCGACCCGCCGATAGTAGTCCCGGACGAACTGGTAAAACCGCTGGTAGGGCTTGTGAACCAGGCGCAGGAGAAGCAGGGTGGCATCCGGATCGGCCAGCTCCTTGAGGATCTCCCCTACCAGGTCGCTGTCCGCACCTTCGCCGGGGAAGGGGCTCCGTTTGAGTACCCGCCCCAAGGTTCTCAGGAGCGTCTCTTGGGTCCGGCGGGCTGAAAAGGGCCATGGGACTTTGATTAAGAAGTAATAGTTGCCGACGGCGTTGCCGTCCAGAAAGAGGCTCTCGTAGCTCTGAAAGCCGGACAGCTGCGGCGTGAAGGTCAATCCGCCTTCACCGGCCACGGCTCCGAACATGACCAGCCTGTTCTTGACCTCCTTGTGGCTGAGATCCTGCAACGGCATGGGGGAGCCGAACATGTACTCGGAAACCACCCCGCCCGTCCCCGAGAAGCTGATTCCCTTCCCATTCAGCCGAAGATACATGCCGGCGAGGAAGAAGGAGACCTCCGACCCATCCGTGCCCTCCTTCATCTCGTAGAAGGGGGCCGTCAGCAGTTTTTCCCCGGCCAGATTGGCGTAATAGTCTATCTCGCGGGTGATGCTCCCGTGAACGCGGATGTCCTTCAGCATAAGCACTCCCAGGTCCGGATTGTACCAGAGCCGCACGTCGCGGGCACGATCACCGGCCAGCCAGATGATTCTGGAACGGAGGGTTTTTTCGAAAGGTGCGCAAGGCGGAAAAGCATGCGGCAAAGTGAGCCGCAGCGGAGTATCGGTTTTCTTCTGGGCTGCCAGACATGGGAACCGGTGGCCAGTCTCCGGCCGGTGCCGGAGCGTCGTTTCACGGGGGAGGCCGTTCAGGGCGCGGCCTTCCTTTGTTCAACGGGCCCGCTCTCACCCAGGGCCGCGCGCGCTTCGCTATTGACAGGCCGCGCAAAAAGCTCATATAATACAGGTTCGTACGGTCCGGAGGTGTCCATGTACGCGATCATCGAAAGTGGCGGCAAGCAGCACCGGGTGACCGCCGGGGACAAAATCAAGGTCGAGCTCCTGCACCAGGAGGACGGCAGCGAGGTGAGCTGGGCCCCGCTTCTCGTGGTGGACGGAGACAAGGTGTGGGCGACGGGGGATTCCGGGGCCTTCACGGTGACGGGCAAGGTGGTGGGCGAGGGCAAGCTGCGCAAGATCCTCGTGTTCCACAAGAAGCGCCGCAAGCAATACAAGAAGATCTACGGCCATCGCCAGCCCTACACCCAGGTGGAAATCCTGAGCATCGCCAAGGGTTGATTCGGAGAGGACCATGGCACACAAGAAAGGTCAAGGCAGTTCCCGCAACGGCCGCGACAGCAACTCCCAGCGGCTGGGCATGAAGCGCTTCGGCGGCCAGGTCGTGAAGGCGGGGACCATCCTGGTCCGGCAGCGCGGGACTCCATACAAAGCCGGCATCCAGGTGGGGCGCGGCAGCGACGATACCCTCTACGCGCTCGCGGACGGCGTCGTTTCCTTCCGTCACCGGGGCAAGCTGGGGCTCTACGTCGACGTCGTCTCCCCGCAGTAGCGGCGAATGTTCCTCGACTCGGCACGGATCTTCGTCAAGGCGGGCCGCGGCGGGTCGGGATGCGTGAGTTTTCGCCGGGAAAAATTCGTCCCCAAGGGCGGCCCTAACGGTGGAGACGGCGGCAGGGGTGGCAGTGTAGTCCTTGTCGCCAGATCCCAGGTCCGGACGTTGGTCGCGTTCCGTTATAAGAAGAGCTTCATCGCCCCCAGCGGAAAGCCGGGCGAGGGCAGTCTGCGTACGGGAGCCTCCGGGCGAGACTTGCTGGTACCCGTGCCGCCCGGCACGGTTGTCCTCGCCGAAGAAGGGGACGAAGTCCTGGCGGACCTGGTGGAGTCCCGCCAGCGCTTCGTCGTGGCCCAAGGGGGACGGGGCGGCCGGGGCAACGCGCGGTTCAAGAGCGCCACCCACCAGGCTCCCAGAGAGTTCGATCCCGGCGAGGAGGGCCCATCCCGATGGATCCGCCTGGAGCTGAAGCTCCTCGCCGACGTCGGGCTGGTGGGGCTCCCCAACGCCGGCAAGTCCACCTTCCTGGCCGCCGTCACCAATGCCAAACCGAAGATCGCCCCCTACCCCTTCACCACCCTACGGCCCATCCTGGGAGTCGTGGAATGGACCCGCCGTCGAGCCTTCGTGATCGCCGATATTCCCGGCCTCATCGAGGGGGCCCATCAGGGCGTGGGGCTGGGGGATCAGTTTCTCAAGCACGTGGAGCGCACTCGGGTTCTCCTTCACCTTGTGGACCTTTCCGATCAGGCATCCGACCCGCTCGAACGGGTGATGACGGTGGAGCATGAGCTCACTGCCTATGGAGCGGGCCTGGACCAGAAGCCCGTCGTCATCGTGGGCACCAAGGACGACATCCCCTTCGACCCGGAGAAGGAGGGAGCCCTGCGGGAATACGCCGCCCGCCGCGGCGTCCCCTACCACCGGGTCTCGGCCGCGGCCCACAAGGGCTTGCACGGGCTCCTGGCGGAGGCCTGGGGATACCTGTCCGACGAGGAGGAGGCATGAGGATCGGCCTGCTGGGGGGCAGCTTTGACCCCCCGCATAACGGCCACCTGCACCTGGCCCGAATCGCCTCCCAAGCCCTCGATCTGGATTCGATCCTGTTCATTCCCTGCTACCGGCAGCCTCTCAAGACCGAGGCGCCCCATGCCTCCGGATTCCATCGCGCCGCCATGGTCGCGCTGGCGCTCTCGGGCCATCGCCGGTGGCTACTGGAAAGCCTCGAGTTGGAGAGGGGGGACGTCTCCTACACCGCCGATACGGTCGAAGCGCTGGGCACGCGTTTCCCCGGAACCCGCCTCATCCTCTTGCTGGGCGACGACGCGTTGGCTGCCTTCCCCCGCTGGCACCGGTTTCGAGACATCCTGGCGGCGGCTGACCTCGCCGTCGTACCGAGGGGAGGGGCCGACTCGGTGCCCGTCCCCAGAAGCCTGCCCTCCTCCCGCGTTCACCTCTTGAACGGGGAACCCCTGGAGGTGAGCTCCACCCTCATTCGGCAAACCGTTGCCGCCGGCCGATCCGCTGGGCACATGACGCCCCGCCGCGTGGCGGCTTATATTCGGAAGGAAGGGCTCTACCGTGGATGAACCGAGGCGCCCCGTCGGGGAGGAGGAACCGGTGAAGGCTGATGAGAGAGAAATCCTGGCGGGGATCGTGAGGACCCTAGAGGATGGGAAGGCCCTGGACCCCGTCATCCTGGATCTTCGCAAGTTGACGAGCATGACCGACTACTTCGCCATAGCCCATGGCACCAATACCCGGCAGGTTCAGGCCCTGGCCCGCGACCTGCAGGATGCCCTCCGGGAGGAGTTCCAACTCCGGCCCCACCACGTGGAAGGCCTCTCCCACGGCCAATGGGTCCTCCTCGACTACGGCTCCTTCATCATCCACCTGATGCTGGAGGACAAGCGCGAATTTTACAGCCTGGAACGCATCTGGATGGACGCCCCTCGGGTAGCGCCGTGACTCCTCCCCGAACGGTAGGCCGGGACCCGGCCTTCCGGGCGGTGATGCAGTTGGCCCGGCGGGTGGCGCGCGAGTCCAGCCCCGTGCTCCTCGTAGGGCCGACGGGATGCGGGAAGAGCCACCTGGCCCAATGGATCCATCACTGGGGTCCCCGTCGGGGACCCTTCCTGGAATGGCACACCGGGTCCGCGCCCGAGACCCTGCTGGAGGCCGAACTCTTCGGCGTCCATTCGGGAACCGCTACGGATGTGGCGGAGAGGCCGGGGCTCTTTGAGAGGGCCGGAGAGGGGACGCTCTGCATGGCGGGCGTGGAGGCGCTGCCGAGCCATCAGCAGGCCGCCCTGCTGCGGGTCCTCGAAACCCGCCAGGTGGAACGCGTGGGTGGAGGCCGCCCCATCCAGGTGCTGGCCCGCCTGTGCGCGACCTTCCTGGACTCCCCCGAGCTCCTCGTCCAGCGGGGAACTCTCCGGCCCGACCTGCTCTACCGGCTGGACGTCATCCGGATCGAGATCCCGCCCCTGGCCCAGCGCCCTGGAGACGTCCCGATCCTCGCCGACTTCTTCCTCGGCCAATCCTGCCGCAGGTTCCACCGCGAGAAACCCCGCATGTCCCAGGAACTCATAGACGCCCTGAAGACCCACGCCTGGCCGGGAAACTGCCGGGAGCTCGCCCACCGGATGGAACACCTAGCCATGGTGGGGGCGGACCCCCTCACCCCGGCGGATCTCCCGCCGGCCTTCTGGGGCGGAGGCGAGCGCCTGGAGACCGCGATCCGCCAGCGCCTCACGCTGTCGGAACTTCGGGACGCCTACATGCACGAAGTCCTGGCCCGTGTAGGCGGCAACCGGACCCAGGCCGCGAAGTGGCTGGGAATCAGCCGCAAGGCCCTCTGGAGTCATTTGAGGGGCGAAGTCAGATAGGGTATAGTGTGAGGCCAATCGGATGTGGGAGATCTTGCTGTTGCACGTGGGAAGGATCTCGGACGAGGGGATCGGGCGCACCGTGGAACGTTACGTGAAGATGGTCGGAGGGGAGTGGAGGTTCCGCGTCGAGCCCGTTCGGGCCTCCCGCAAGAAGGAGCCCCAGGCGTGCAAGACGGAGGAGGCGGGCTTCCTGGCCCGACGGATTCCCAAGGGCTGCATGGCCGTGGCTCTGGACCCCGGAGGCCGGACGATGGACAGTGAAGGCTTTGCCGGCCTCCTGCAGCGCCAGAAGGACGCCGGCAAGCGCGTGGCCTTTCTCGTGGGCGGTCCCCACGGCCTGGGCCGTGAGGCTCTCGATCTCGCCGACATCCGGCTGAGCCTCTCTCCCATGACCCTCACTCACGACATGGCCACGCTGGTCCTCGCCGAACAAGTGTATCGAGCCTTCGCCCACTGCACGGGAAGGGCCTACGCCAAATAGCGTGAAGAGGAGTCTCCATGGACAAGAAGACCCTGAAGCACTTCGAGAAGCTGCTCCTGGACAAGAGGGCGGAACTCCAGAGCGCGTACCGCGATAAGCTCTCCAGGAGCGGGGACGCGGGGGCGGACGGAGCGCTGGACTCGGCCGACGAGGCCTCCGCCAACTACAACAAGGAGTTCTGGTACTCCCTCTCGGACGCGGACCGGCAGATCATGCGGCGGATTGACGAGGCGCTCCGGGTCATCGCGACGGAGGGAGGCTACGGGGAGTGCGTCCACTGCGGCAAGCCCATCCAGAGAAAGCGGCTCGAGGCCGTTCCCTGGGCCCGTCACTGCCTCGATTGCCAGGATTTGCAGGAACGCGGGCTCATCGAGTGACCGAATCGGCATGCGCCTGAAAACCGCCCTCATCACAGGGACGCTGATCCTGTTGATGGCCCTCCTGCTTGGACTCGTCTCCAGGAACGTGGAGGTCCTGAGAGAGCCCTTCATCTTCTTCGGGCTCCGAGTCCCCATGGCCTGGGTGCTGACGGTCGCCCTCCTGGCCGGCTTCCTCAGCTTCGCTGTCTGGATCGCGGCCAGCGGGCTGGCCCAGGTGGTGCGGCGCTGGCTGACGGACCTGAGGCGCCAGAGCGAGAGGGTGGCCGAGGAGCACTATCTCAAGGGCCTCGACGCCGTCCTGGGTAGCCGGCCGCTGGAAGCCATCAACCACTTCCAACACGCCCTGGAGTCTCAGCCCAACTATCTGCCCGCGCTCCTCAAGCTGGGCGATGCCCTCCGCTCCGCCGACCGTCCCCAAGAGGCGCTGACCTATCACCGGGAGGCTCTCAACGAACACCCGGAGGACGTCCCGACGCTCTATGCGCTCACCGAAGACGCCCTGGCGCTCCAGGACCACGAGGAGGCCAAGCGGTACCTGCTAGAGATCATCCGCATTCAGCCCCGCCGGGCCCTCAAGGGCATGCGGATGCTGAGGGACCTGTACATCAAGGAGGGCAATTGGCGCCGGGCGCTCGAGATCCAGGGCCACATCGGAGAGGCGAGGGTTCTGGAGGAGGAGCGAGCCGCGGACGCTCCGTTCACGCCCGGCCTGCTGTACCAGATCGGGGTGGACCTCCTGCTCCAGGACAAGCACGGCGAGGCCATCGCCCAGCTGGAAAAGGTCCGAAAGAAGTATCCGGCGTTTCAGGCCACCTACCTGAAGCTCGCCGAAGCCTACCTCTTGAACGGCGAGGAGCAGAAGGCGGTAGAGACCTACATCGACGGATACCGCAAGAATGCGTTCCCCACCTGCCTTCTGGCCATGGAGCAGCTCTATCTCGAGAAGGGGGACCCGGAGGGCGCCATCCAGCAGTACCAGACCCTCATCGCGTCCACGGACCGGAAGGTCCTGCCCAAGTTCCTGCTCGGGCGGTTCTTCTACCGGCTGGAGATCCTCGACCGGGCCGAGCACATCCTCAGGGAGGTCGAGGGCAACGTCGGTCAGTCGGGCCTTCTCCAGTATTACCTGGGACGGGTGAGGGAGAGGCGCGGAGACCTTGCCAAGGCCTGCGACCACTACCGGGAAGTCATACGCATCTTGGATCCCTTCGAATTCAACTACGAGTGCACCTCCTGCCACCAGCCCTCTCCCGAGTGGAAGGACTACTGCACCCAATGCCAGCGGTGGGACACCTTCCTCCCCACGTTCCGCGACGAGCTGATGCAGGAGATCCACGAGCCAAGCCCGGTCTTCTACCAAGAGATCCAGTGGAAGCCCCGATGAGGCCGTCACCTCCCTGTTCGCCATGACCGACTCCGACCTGAGCCGGGGCGTCGCGTTGTTGTCCGCCGCCGGATTCGACGCGTGGGAAGCCTATCACCTTCGGCGCACCGCGCGGACCGCTCTGCTCACCGGGGATTCCGATCTCAAACTGCTCGCCATCGAGGAGTCCGGACTCGGGATCCGGGCCTGCCGCCGAGACAGACGGGGCTTTGTCTCCACCACGAACTTGGGCCCGCAGGGACTCCGGGATCTTCTGGACCGCCTCGATGCGGTGATCCGGTCCGCCGATCCCGAGGCGCCGTGGCCTTTGGCAGAGCATCCAGGCGGCGCCGCAGGCGGCCCCCAAACAACCCCGCCGGCGGTCCCGCTGCTGGATTGGCGGGAAGCGGAATCCATGCTCCGGGAGGCCGCGTCGTCCACCCGCGGGCCCGGCTTGGCGGCCGGGGAGTGCCGCCTGCGCCAAGCCGAGGACCGCATCAGCATCCGCAACAGCCGTGGCCTCGCCGTGGCCTTTGAGAGGCGCGGCTCTTCCCTGTCCGTGGCCTGCAGGACCGACGGAGGCCACCACTCAGGCCGTTTCTCCCAGTTCGGAGCCACGGTCAGGGACCTGGACCCCGCCTCCGCAGGCCGCCGGGCCTCCATGCGGACGGCCGCTCTGGCGGCCCGCAAGGCTCGGGTTCCGGCCAATACTACCGTGGTGTTGGGCCCCTGGGCGACGGCCTCCCTTCTCCAGCGCCTCAGCCCCTGCCTTGCGGGTGAGGGCGAGCGGTCCTGGATGCCGATCCTCGGTGAGGCGGTCGGCTCGGGGGCCATGACGCTCGTGGATGATCCCCGGCTGCCCGGCGGCGCCGGAAGCTCACCGTTCGACGATGAGGGAGTGCCGGCGGAACCCCTTTGCCTGGCGGCGAAGGGCATCCTGCAGGCCCTAGCCCACCATTGCGGCTCCGCCGCCAAGGCCGGGAGTGCGAGCACGGGACACGGCCTCCGCCGGGGCTTCGCCCACTTGCCCGAGGTCGGCTTTCACAACCTCTGCCTGGCGGGAGAGCCGGGCATCACCCCTGAAGCGCTGCTCGAAAAGGCCCCTCCTTGCCTCTACCTGGAAGAACTGGCCGGCTCGCCCCCTTTCCACTCCGGATACGGCCGCCTTCTCACGGGGTGGGGATGGGCCGTCCGGGACGGCCAGCCGGCGGAGGCGGTGGGGCCGGTTTCCCTGGCCGACGCCCTGCCGGACCTCCTTCTCAAGCTCGCCCGAGTGGCCGGCCAACCGCTCACCTTTCCCGGTGGAACCGCTGGAACGACGGCCCTCTTCGAGGACGTTCGAATCACCGGGTGATGCAAACTGGGGCTATTCGGAGGCCGGGGGCAGGTGGGGCTTCAGGCGGCGGACGAAGCTCCTGAGTAGGCCGGCCTCGCGTTTGGACAATCCGACCCGGTGCAGCATGGAGCGGAGCTCTCGACCCACGGGGGCGCCGGGGTGCCGGATGAAGCGGATCCGCTCCGCCACCTCGAGCAGATCCTGCGCGGCCGCCTCCACCTGCTCGTGACCCGCCGGCTCCGGCGCGGCCGCCGGCGCGGCCCCTCCTCCGGCCCGGAAGACCAGGTAGGCCAGCAAGACCGCGGACTGCGCCACGTTCAGGTCCCGGTAGGCCGGGTCCGTGGGAATCACCACGACCCGCCCGCACATCGACAGTTCCCTCAGGGTAAGCCCCGACGACTCGGAGCCGAAGACGAGCGCCGCCTCCACACCGGGCCGGCCGACGAGATCCGCCGCCGCCTCGGGCGTCAGGGCAGACAGATTGGCGTGGGCGTGCGGGGCGGTGGCCAACACCACCTGGCACCCCGCCACGGCCTCTTCGAGAGAGCCGACGGTCCGGGCGGCTCCGAGAACGTCAACGGCCCCCCACGCCGTGCGCCGGGACTCGGTCTCGAAGAGGGGCGGAGAACCGGGAAGGTCCTGCGAGCGGTGAAGGCGGGGATCCACCAGGACGAGATCCCGGAAGCCGAAGTTCTTCATGGCCCTGGCCACGGAGCCGACGTTGGCGGGGGTCCTGGGGCGGACCAGGATGAACCGAAGCGGGGCCATCACCGGATCCCGGCCGCGCGCGCCCGACGCTGGAACCGCTCCACGGCCCGGTCGTGCTCGGCGAGCGTCCGGGAGAAATAGTGCGTCCCGTCGTTCCGGCTTACGAAGTAGAGGTAGTCGGATGGGGTCGGGTGGAGCACCGCCTCGAGGGAGGCCTTGCCGGGGCTGCAGATGGGCCCCGGCGGGAGGCCCGCGTGAAGATACGTGTTGTAGGGACTCGGGTATTCCCAATCCTGTCGGGTGAGGTACCCCCGGTACACACCGTCGATGGTTTCGGCGTACACGATGGTCGGGTCGGTCTGAAGCGGCATGCCGATGCGTAACCGGTTCAAGAAGACGCCCGCCACCAGGGGACGCTCCTGGGGCGCGGCCGTCTCCTTCTCCACCAGGGAAGCCAGGGTGACCACCTCGCGGATCGGCATGCCGTCCGAATTCGGCAGTCCGATCTTCTCCCACCACGATCGGAAACTCGTCACGAGCACCTTCAGAACGGCCTCCTCCCGCAGATCCGGGTCCACCAGGTAAGTCTCCGGGAAGAGATACCCCTCCAGCGTGGTGGCCGCGGGGTCGAGGTCCCGGATCAGGGCCGGATCGGAGGTGAGCCTCAGGAATGTCTTCTCGCGGCCCAGGCCGGCCGCCGCCAGCAGGTGAGCCACCTCGTCGCGGCGGAGCCCTTCGGGGATGGTCACCTTCGTGAGCAAGACCTCGCCCTTGTTCAACACCTGCACCACCTGAAGGGGTGTCATGGGCCTTTCAAATAGGTAGGTTCCGGCCTTCAGAGTCTTGGGATGGCCGAATAGGGAGAAAACCAGTTTCAGCGAGAACCGGCTCCGGACGACGCCCTCCCGCGCCATCAGCTCCAGGACCTGGCCGGCGCTCATGCCCCTGGGCACGTGCACCAGGACGACTCTTGGCTGGGAGGGGTAGGGTTCGTGCCAGTCCCAGGCCAGCCAAGCCGCGAATACGGCACAGGCCGCGGCCGCACCCAGCACGGCCCCCACAGCCACCCTTCGCGCCCAGGCCTTCATGGGACACCGGCGTCCAGATAACTCTGGAGCAGGATGGCGGCGGCGACCTGGTCCAAGCGTCCCTTCTCCCTGCGCCGCCGCTCGCCGTGCTCCTGGAGCACCTTCGAGGCCTCTCGGCTAGTGAGCCGTTCGTCGGCGAGGCGAACCGCCACCTCCGGCAGGCGGGCGGCGATCTCCTCGGCCATCGCGCGGGCCTCCCGGGCGCTCTCACCTTCGCCTCCTTCCATGTGAAGGGGGTGCCCGATGAGGATGGTGCTGGCTCCGTGCTCGACCGCGACCGCGATCACGCGCCTGAGCGCTTCGCGGCGGGATGTGATCTCCAGGGTAGGAAGGGGCCGGGCGATGGTCCTCGTCTCGTCCGAGACGGCCATCCCGACCCGCCGCTTTCCCCAGTCCACCGCCATCACTCTTCCCATGGTGCCATCCTACAACCAACGTGAACTAGGCCACCGGGCCTCTGGCTTCGGCGGATCTCTCCCTCCCACCGGAACCCGCGATCGGCGTCTTTCTCTGGGTCCTCTCGGCCACGTGAAGCGTGGCGATGCCGCCCGTCAGCGGACGCTGTCGAATGACGGCGAAGCCATTTCGCCGCATGGTCATGGCGAATTGCGCGGACTCTGGGAAGCCCTGGACGGTGGCCGCGAGGTAACCGTAGGGTCCCCTGACGCGGCTGAAGAGCGCCCCGATCCGGGGCAGCAGGCGGCGGAAATAGAGGCGGTACATGGGACCGAAGAGCTGGCCCTGCGGCTCCGAAAACTCCAAAACCACGAGCCGCCCGCCGGGTTTGAGCACCCGGGCGGCCTCCCTGAGCCCCCGCTCCAGATCCTCGAAATTGCGCACCCCGAAGGCCACCGTAATGCCATCCACACAGTCATCGCGCAGGGGCAGTCGCAACGCGTCCGCCTGCACCCAGCAGATTTCCCGCCGTCGGCGGCGCGCCTTCTTCAGCGCGATGTCCAGCATGGGTCCCGTGAAATCAAGGCCCATCACCCTGACGCCCGAACGCCTCGCCAGCGCGAAGGCGAGGTCTCCCGTGCCCGTGCAGAGGTCCAGGTAGAGGCCCCGGGGCTTGGGTTCCATGGCCCGGACGGCCATCCGCCTCCAATAGCGGTCCACATTCAGAGACAGGGCGTGGTTCAGGAAGTCGTAGGTGGGGGCGATGGCCCCGAACATGCGGGCAACCTCCCCGGCCTCTTTCCGCTGAGGGTTCGGAGCCACCCGGCGAACGGCTCGGGTCATGGCAGCTCGTCCGCCAGCGCCCTGGTCAGCTCCTCGGGGTTGCAGGTGGCCGTGCCCATCTTGCCCACCACGACACCGGCCGCGGCGTTGGCCATGTGCGCCGCCTCCGACAGGGGAACGCCCGAGGCCAGCGCCAGGCTCAGCACGGCCACCACGGTGTCCCCTGCCCCGGTCACGTCGTAGACCTCGCGGACCCGGGCGGGGATGTGCTCCACGGCTCCCTTCCGCCGCGCCAGGACCATGCCTTCCTCCCCCACCGTGAAGAGGATCGCCGCCCAGTCGGTGCGGGAAAAGAGCCCCTCGGCCGCGGCGCCCGCCTGCTCCAGGGAGAAAGCGTGGCCGCAGAGACCCGCGGCCTCGGCACGGTTCGGCGTGAGGACCGTGGCCCCCGGATAGGGAAAGTGGGAGGGCTTGGGATCCACGACGTAGGGAATGCCGGCGGCCTTGGCCATCTCGCCGATGGCCGCCAGGCTGGTGGGGTCAAAAAGCCCCTTGGCGTAGTCCGAGACCACGAGTGCCGCGCACCCGGGCAATGCCGTCTCTATGGAGGCCAGGACTCTTTGGCGCGCCGGCTCGTCCAGGGGATCCTTCACCTCGCGATCGACCCGAACCACCTGCTGGTGGTGGGCGACGATCCGGGTCTTCACCGTGGTGGTGCGGCCGGGGATTTCGACCAGCGCGTCGGTGGAGAGTCCGGCGCCCGCCAGCACTTCGCGGAACTGCCTCCCGATGGGATCGTCCCCGATAGCACCCACCAGGGTCACCGCCCCTCCGAGGGCCGCGATGTTGTTGGCCACGTTCGCCGCCCCACCGGGGAGGGCCCGCTCGCTGGTCACTTCCACCACCGGGATGGGGGCCTCGGGCGAGATGCGGTGGACGGTTCCGTAGACGAAGCGGTCGAGGATCAGGTCCCCGGCCACCAAGATCTTCACTCCTCGCCAGTCTGGCAGCTCGCTCCTCATGCCTCCCCCCGCCCATCGGTCATATGCCGGCTTCCCACAAATACCACCAGTTCAGTATAAATGCCACGAGCAGGCCGAGCCAGAACCACTTCTCCTCCCTCGGCGAGAGTTCGATCGTGAGGTCGCGCCCGGCGAACCGGGCCACCAGCCCGACGAGAGCCCAGAGCACGAGGGCCGCCAGGATGAGGAGCAGGAGCGGATTGCTGTGGAAGGAGGCGGCCAACCTCCCGTGCAGCAGATCCAGCACCATCCTCGTGGCCCCGCAGGTGGGGCAGGGGTGGCCGGTGAGCAAATGAAAGCCGCAGGGGGGAAGGAACTGCGCCGGGAGGCGTTCCGCCACCAGCCCAGCCGCACCCAGCACCAGCAGCCCCAGCCCCACGCCGACCCATGCGGGAGTGAGATTCTCTTTCCGGTGCGGAGCCCACTGGAGCTTCACTTCGTCCCCGCCTTCGGCCCCCCCTTTACCAGGGTGAAGGAGGCCACGATCTTGCCCCAGGCCTGCTCGGGCAGAACGAGGGCCACGCTACGCTTGGCGGGGTGCGCGTACCAGGTGCCTGAGGAATCCCGGCCCAGCTCCACCCGGTCCGAGAACCCCTTGCCCTGAAAGGTAATCGTCACGGCGGGCGGGGGGGAGAGCCCGAGTTTGCCGGGTTCGGTGAGGGGCACGGCGCGCTCCCCCCGAAGGGAGGAGAGGCCATCCGCCAGGATGCTGGCTTGTGCCCCTTTGGGTGGGACCTTCGGCTGGCTGAACACCCAGCCCAGCTTCTCGTCACGCTTCAAGGCGAGGGTGTAGAGGCCCGAGACGCCGATCTCCTGGACGTCGTAGAAGTCATGCGAGATGAGGTTCATGGAGCGCAGCTTCTCCGGATCCTGGTCCAAGGACTTCAACGAGTTGAGGGAGACGGCCATGACCGAAGGGCGGTTGGAGACCCAGGCGTACACCAGCCGCTTCTCGGGCGAGCCGCCGGGCACGGCTTTCCCGAGCTTGGCCTCGATGCTCTGGCCCTTGGCCGTCACCAGAATGTCCGTGGAGGGGGGATCGAGGCCGTAGGTGGACAGGTCGGCCGGCTTGTCCGAGACGTATTGGTCCACGGGGCAGAGGGAAATGTCGTCGAGGAGATTCTCGATCCGGTTGGTATCCCCGCGGTCGCTGAAGGGGGCGGTGACGGTCCATCCTCCCGTGGAGTCGCGCGAGAGGCCGAGGGTCTCGGCTCCACCGCGCACGACCTTCAGGGACTGGATGTCGGCCGTTCCGACGGTGAGGAGGTCCTTGGAGCGGAAGCTGGACACGGGTTCGAGGAGCAGGCTTTCGAGGTCCGGCGCCACCAGGGCGGTCCGGCCGCCGATCCGCACGTAGAGCCCTTCGTCCAGGGGCGCCTTGGCCCCCACGTCCAGGACCACCGGCTTCGTCGGCCCCTTCAGGGCCCAGACGGCTCTGGGCGGGGAGAGGCCCAGTTGCGCCTCGGATGCGGTGGGTTCCACCCAGCGCAGGACCGTCGACTTGGAGATGCGGTCCAGAAAACCTTCCACGCCGTAGCGGTCGGCGGCGTCGTCAACGGGCTGGCTCAGCCGCCAGCCACCTCCCTTTTCTTTGACCAGAGAAACCGCCCCCTGTCCGCTGCGGCTCAACTGGGCGACCTGGTCGGGCTTGAAGTCCACGAGCCGGTTGCGCCGCTCGGCGATCTGTTCGGTGCTGGGCTGCTTCCGCTCCCAGAGCGCGATGAAGGAGGCCAGAAGCGCCACCATGGCCAGCAGGATCCACGTGGATCTCTTCATGGCTCCTCACCTCCGTCGGCGCAGGTAGGCGAATATCCCCGCCGCTACAACCAGTCCGGGAAGGATCACGACGAAGAGGATGAAGAGGAAGTTGGACTGCGAGGCGGTCAGGCTCAGGTGCGTCTCCACCTCAGTCTTGGGCGGAATGGCCAGCCGGCTGGCCTGGGAGAGCAGCCAGTGAATGGAGTTGAGGCAGAAGAGGAGGTTTCCGGCCCCCGTCTGCAGGAGCCCGTCGCTCGCCAGGTCGGAGTCGCCTACCACCACCAGCCGGCACGGATCGGCGGCGTTTTGGGAACTCACCGCCGCGGCCATGCTCAGGGGCCCCTGCGCGTCCGTCGGCTTCTTCTCGACGCCTTTGTCGATATGGGCAAGATCCCGCATGCCCCACGACTGGGGCGAGGACTGCAGGAGAGCCTCGCAGTGATAGGCCTTGTTTTGGGGGGTACCGAGGGTGAGAGACTCGGCCAGGCTGAGGAGCACGGGCAGCTTGTTCTGGACTAGGTCCTTGACCACGGGCTCCCCCCCCACGGCTCGGGCGAAGAAGGTCTGCGCTCCGAGGTAGGGCACCGACGCGGCCGGATCCACCGCGATGTCGCGCCCGAGCGCGATGCCCCATTCCTGGAGGGTCGCACCGAGGCCCGTGGAGCCGAAGGTCGGCGGCTTTCCGCTCACGATGACGGGATCCAGAAGGAAGAGGGCCTTTCCCCCCTTTTGGAGGTACTGGTCGATGACCTGGGCCTCCTGCGGAAGGAAGGGGCTCTTCGGCCCCGCGATGACCAGCATGCTGGCGTCCGCGGGCACTTCGGTCTTGCCCAGGCTGGCCCATTCCAGGACCTTGGCCCCCTCCTTAGACAGGCGGGCCTTAAGAAGGCTGATGCCCTCCCCTTGGGCGCCGGTGTCTCGCTCGCCGTGACCGGTCGTGAAGTAGATCACCGGGGTCTCGGGGTGCTCCAGGCTGAAGATGGCGTTGGTGAAGGCCGCCTCGGCCTTGAAGCTCTTGATGGAGGGCTGGCCGCCGAGGCCCGCGCTGGAGAAATCGTAGTCCACCATCTGGTCCTTCTCGACGTACTTGCTGTTGCCCCCGAGGGCGAAAACCACCACGTTGGCCATGGAGACCTTGTACTGCTGGGCGAGGGCCTCCATCCTGGCGCGCTGGCGGTCGGGATCGATGGTTTCCACCTGCACCCGGGAGCTGGCGGCGGCGTAGCCGTCGAGCAGGTCCTTCACCCTCTCGTACAGGGGGTCGTTCGGGGCCAGAAAGACCACGACCTTGAGCGGCTCCTTGAGTTCTCCGAGTACCTTCTTGGTCTCTTGGGAAATGGTGAAGGAGCGGCTGGCGGTGAGGTCCCAACGGTGGTAGTGGCGGAAGGCCAGGTAATTCACGATCAGGAAGAGAGCGGCCAGGAGCACCAGGAAGACGCTCCAGTTGGTCTCTTGCAGGAGTCTTTTCTTCATGGGGCTATCTCCAACGCCGAGTCTGCATGGCCTGATACCCGAGGGCCAGGAAAAGGGCGGTTCCCGACAGGCAGTAGACCACCGAGCGGCTGTCCACCACCCCCTTGGCGAAACCCTGCATGATCGACCAGAGATCCACGTACTGAAGGATGGGCTTCCAAAAAGGATCGGTCACCAGGAAGGTGAGGATGGAGATCAGGATCAGCAGGAGCAGGATGGCGAAGCACAATATGGCCGCCACCACCTGGTTCCTGGAGACTAGGCTCGTAAACAGGCCGATGGCGATGAAGAACATGCCCACCAGCAGCACGCCCAGATAGCCGGAGATCACGGGGCCCACGTCCACCTTCGAGTAAGCCGTGAGCGCCCAGACGTAAAAGACCGTGGGCAGCCAGGCCGCCGCGTAGAGGGCCATGGCGCCCAGGTACTTGCCGAGCACCACCTCCAGATCGGAGACGGGAGCCGTCATGAGGGTCTCGATAGTCCCGGTTTTTCGCTCCTCGGCGCCGAGCTTCATGGTGATCACGGGCGTCATGACGATCATGAAGATCCAGAAGAAGGTGGTCCCGCCGAAGAAGAGGAGCATGGGCTGGGCCGAGAAGGCCCCGGGCTGGCTCAGGGCCGCCAGGATCACGGAGAAGATGAATCCGTTCATGAGGAGAAAGGCGGCGATCACGATGTAGGCCATGGGGGCAAAGAAGTAGCTCGTCAATTCCTTCCGGGCGATGGCCATCACCGCTCTCATGAGAGCACCTCCGAGCTGTTCTCCTGGGTCATGATGGAGAGGAAGGCCTCCTCCAGCGAGACCTGCTGGACGCTCAGCTCCAGAAGCGGGAGTCCGGCCGCGGCGCAGGCCCTGAAGATGCCCTCCCGCACGTCCCTGCCCTGAGCCGCCAGGATGTGGAAGCGGGGCGGGCCTTCGGCCGTTGCCAGGCGCTCCACTCGCTCCACCCCCTCCACTCCCTCCAGGCACCGCCTCGCCGCCTCCGCATCCGCCGAGACGGTGCACAGTAGCCCGCCGGTCTCGCCGCCGAGTCCCTGGCGAAGCTCGGAGACGGGGCCGTCATAGAGCAGGGCCCCGTGGTGGAGGATCAGGGCCCGGGAGCAGATGGCCTCCACCTCGGGCAGGATGTGGGTGGAAAGGATCACCGTGTGGTCGACGCTCAGGGTCTTGATCAGCGAGCGCGTGTGCACGATCTGAACCGGATCCAGGCCCACGGTCGGCTCATCCAGGATCAGAACCGGCGGATTGGCCAGGAGCGCGTCGGCCAAGCCTATCCTCTGACGAAAGCCCTTCGAGCAGGCGCCAATGATCCGATCCTTGACTTCGGTCACTTCGCAGGCTTCGAGGACCTCTTGGATGCGCCCCTTGCGCGCCTTTCCGGGAATACCCTTGAGGGCTGCCCGGAAGGCGAGATATTCCTGGACGCGCAGGTCCTCGTAGAGGGGGTTGTTCTCGGGCAGATAGCCGATGAGCCGGCGCACCGCCTTGGTGTCCTCCTGCGCCGAATGGTCGCCGACGAAAACCTCGCCGGCCGTCGGGGGGAGAAAACCGGTCATGATCCGAAGGGTGGTGGACTTGCCGGCCCCGTTGGGTCCGAGAAAACCCACGATTTCGCCGGGGTGGACTTGGAAGGAGACGTGATTGACGGCCGCAGTGTCGCCATACCTCTTGACCAGGTCCTTCACTTCGATCATCCGGACCTCCAGATTGTGTTAGGCAGAGACGAGAAACAACGAAACCCTACGGGCGGTTTCCGCCTTGCCGGCGGAGTGGGCGCGGTCTTGCAGGGCCTGCAGGTGGCTCTTGCTGGGCGGGATACCCAGGGCCTTGCAGGTGTTCAGAAGAAGCAGGAGATCGGCGGTCTCCGCCGCCGCACTCAGGAGTCTCTCCAAGGCTGGCCTGTCTTGGGCGGCTTGGTAGAACTCCAAGGCGTCGTGGAGACTGCCGGCCTTTTCATACGTGCTCCCCCAGGCGCTGAGTTCGGCCGGGGGCTCCGGGTTGGTGAAGAGGATCTTGTGCTTCTCGGCTACCGTCAGGGGGAATTTGGCACTCGCCATGCGGCATCCTCCGTGAAGGTGCCCAGCATACACCCGCTGTCGCCGGGAGGCGAGGGGGCCCCTTGCGCGGCGTGAGATCGACATAGGTAGGCCCTCGCGTGCTTTCCCTGTCACACCACCGTGCGTACGGGTCCGTACACGGCGGTTCGGTGGGTTATGCGGTTGGACCCCAAGAGCGTCCCCGCCGGACTTTGGGTTGCGCCTCCAGTACAAGACGATTCGGCCCTTCACTCGGCGCGCCCTCGGG
>JBAWEQ010000123.1:0-15312 GCA_049591295.1 Acidobacteriota bacterium | reverse complement strand
GCCCACTTGTACTACCGTACTGCCGGTGCTGCCGAACGCTCTCGGCTAGTGGACCCCGGAAGCCGCGCCGACCAGCTGTTCGTGTGGTGCGTCGGCGTTTCCCTCACGGAGGAGCTCTTCGAACAGTGCGCGGTACGACACCACTGCACGGCGGAGATCCTCTGTTGATGCCTTTCCTGCCGCGGTACGGGCTTGCACCGCATGCGCGACCCGATAGTTCTCCACCAGCTCGGGATGGTCGACCGAGATCACGTCGGCCTGCGCCTCGAACTTGCCTGCAGGGTAGCCACGGTCGGCCATCAGCTGCAACAGGAGCTCGTCGGCATCGGCGACAGTGGCCTGCGGGCGGTCGATGAAGCGGGACTGGAGCGAGCTCCAGTCGTCAGCGTACCGCTGCCTCGCGCTCGGGCTCAACGGCCGCAGGTCCAACTTGTCGTGCTGCTTCTCCCGCTTGAGAAGGTCCGCCTCGGCCTTGCCCCGGCTCGCGGAATGATTGAGCGTGCGGTCGTATTCCGAACCGAAGCGCTCCTTCAGGTGGGCGCGCCGGCGCCGACCGACGATCACCAGCACCCCGATCCCGATCAGCAGCAGAACGACCACGCTTATGATTAGGATCAAATCCAGTGTGCTCATTTTGTCTCCTTTTCTCTCCTGCGCGCGGCTGGCGCGTCAGCGTCGGACGACGCCTTCCCTGACCGCGCCCGCACGCGCAGTTCGCTATTGTCAGCCCTTGCGCTTCTGGTTCTGCTTCTGCTGCTCCTTGTTAGGCGGCGGCGAATGGTTCGGACGGGCCGTGTTGGGCACGGCCTTTCTCTGCATCTTGGGCGCGGGCCGAGGGGTATTGGGGCGCCTAACGTTCGGCGCTGGTTTCACATAGTTTGGGTGGGTCGCTTTCGGAGCGGGTCTCGCATAGTTCGTGGGGGTCGCTTTCGGCGCGGCCTTGCGCTCCATCTTGGGCGCAAGTTGCGGGCTATTGGCTCGCCTCACCTCCGGCGCCGGTTTCGCGTAGTTCGGGTGGGTCGCTTTCGGCGCCGGCCGAGTCGCCTCAGCGCGCGCTGGCGTTCCCTTGGTGGGCACGACGCCCCGACCTCCGAAGACGCCGGGCCTCTCGGTGGCGCCTATGGCTGGCGCTCCGTGGTTCACCGAGGCCCGAAGCTCTCGGTTCGTGCTAGCGCCGCGCTGCTGTTCCTGCTGCATCGACGTCTCCGGTCTGTGCTGTTCACGCGCGGCAAGCTGCTGTTGGTGGTTCGGACGCGCGGCGATTCCGCCTCGGCCCCCGTTGTAGCTTACGCGGTTATTGCCCCGCGCGGCGAAGGGCCTGTCGTACACGTGGCGATTGATGTTCACGTTCACGTTCGTCACGCCGCGGTTGTAGTAGAAGTCTCTGCCGCGCCAGTAGCCGCCGTCATATCCGACACCGTTGTATCCGTATCCGTAGGAGACGCCGCCGTAGAAGCCGACCTGGGGGCCCCAGTATCCCGCATTCCAGGCGTACCCGCTTCCGCCCCACCCCCAATAACCGGGCGTCCAGAGGAAGCCGACCTGGGGAGGTTGGACCCACGTGCCGGGCACCCAGTAATAACCCTCCGGTCCCCACGCCCAGTAACCGGGTGTCCAGATATAGTTGGACGCAGGACACATGGGCTGCGAATAGACCGGCAGCATCGGCGGGGCAATAGTGATGGATAGGGCAACCTGCGCGGACGATGCGGCCGGTAAGGCCAGCATCATCGCCGCGACCAGAAAAAGACCAATCAAGCGTGCGTTACGCATCGTGTTCACCTCATGAGAGTCCAATTTGCTCATGTCACTCGAAAAGAAAGCCTCTAGTCAGCGACTTGCGGATACGGTCCTCAGCCGACCCTCCGGCCTTGAATGACCCGGATCACCACGACGACGATAGCGATGACCAGCAGGACATGGATGACTCCACCCATCGTGTAGCCGCTTATAAGTCCCAGGAGCCACAAAATAAGGAGAATCACGGCTAGGGTCCAAAGCATGTTCGCCTCCTTTCTGGGGACGCAATGCATCCGTCCCGACCTGCTATCTTCTAATGGCCTCCCCGATCATTCGGCGAGCCTGCAAGAGGCTTGCGAGGCCACGTCAGTAACGGACACAACGGCGCCGGTCGTCAGGCACTCGCTGGCCTTGTTCCCCCGGCTGTCGTCCGAAGGATCTTCCCAGGTCTTTTCGAGGGCTGCCGCATTCCCCTTGACCAGGCAGTGCCCCCGGTCCGTCACCAAGTCGACGGCTCCGATGAAGGGCGAGAACGCGGCCCCCTGGCGTTGGATGACGAGGGGAATTCGAACGTTCATGGTCACCTCCCGATACAAGGCCCTTTCGTCGTGTGGGCGTTCGGCAGGAGCGCTGCCACCGGCAGGGCCGAGATGTCCTCAGGACTCTTCTTGCTCCCTGGGTACCTACGACGGCCCATGACCTGGTACTGCAATACGGCGGCCACTTCCTCTGACGGTGAGCCGGACGGCCCATCGCACGTGCCAGGGCGCCTCTGCAGCTACGTTCGGGCTACCGTTGAGACGCGATTGCGTTCGAGGGCATGGAGCGCGGAGGGTTCTCGATGCCTGGTTGGCCAATCAGAATGAAGCACCCTCTCCTTCAATTCGAAGGGCTGATGGACCCGATGCGCGCCGATGGTCTTCGACGTGAGGGCGTGCTGAGGTTTGCCCCGGACTGAAGGATGGCCCGGCTCGTCGAGCAGCACGGAATGAGCTGCCTCGGCGCGAGTCGCCCGGGACGAGGACGGGGTTGTTTGCGAACTCATCCAGGCCCTCCAATCCCTTGCCCCAATCGGTCGTTTCATCCGCCACGCGCCATCCTCACAGAATCCGGACCAGCGCCATGACGGCGGCGGCCACCTGCACCCCATAAAGAAGGGCGAGAAGGGGGCGAACCCCTTCCCGCCCGGATTGGAGACTTCACTGCCCGTCAGTTGCTCGTGCGGATCAGCACTTCGACCCGCCCTTCACTCGCGAGCCTCGGATCACCGAATGCTCCCATCTCGATCCGGGACTCCGGCACTCCCGATGCGATCAGGGCCGAACGAACGTTGCTCGCACGGCTGGCGGCCAAATCCTGGTTGCGGGAATCGGAGCCGCTCGGAATGGAGCTGTCGATCCCGACTCTCAGGGACGGGTTCTGCCTCATGTACTCCGCGACTTCAGACACCTTGTCCTTATCGGAATCAGAAAGTTTCGTGGTGGTCGAATAGAAGGAAAGAGTCCGGTACGAAGTCCACTGGTGGATCATTCCACCGGGGCCCTGTGCGCCCTCTTCCCCGGGGATGCCTCGCTGGCCCGAATACCCGGTAGGTCCGGTCGAACCAGCCGCGCCGACCGTGGTGGCGCCTTGGGCACCGGTAATTCCGGTCGCCCCTCTTTCGCCGGCGGGGCCGCTCCTGCCAGCGGGCCCGGCGGGACCAGCCTGCGTCGGCCCGCGCTCGCCAGTCTCGCCGCGAAAACCTGGGGCGCCCTCGCTGCCGATCTGGCCCATTGCGCCGGTGGAACCGACCTCACTGGCGCCCTGCGCGCCCGTGTTGCCACGAACTCCCTGTGCGCCCTGGGGGCCGGTTGGCCCGGTTACGCCAGCGGGTCCTCTGGTCATCGCGCCTGTGGCGCCTGTCGCCCCAATCGGGCCCTGAACTCCCGTGGGACCTGTAGGACCCCGCTCGCCGACAGGGCCGCTAATGCCTGCCCCGCTGGCTCCTGTGGCGCCAACCTCGCCTTGCGCGCCCGAAGGACCGGCAGCGCCTTCAGCGCCGGCTGGGCCAACCCAGCTCTGCTCACTTTGCTTCTGGGCAGCGCAACCCACCGCTCCGATGAGCAACGTCAAGGCGGCCAGGCCGATGATCCAGCCTACCCAGTTAGAAGTTTTGCTTTTCGTTTTCATGGTACCTGCCCCTTTCTTTTAAGTTTGTTCTCTGTCCGTCACTTTCGAGACTTTCTGAGGTTGCACAACTTCGATCGTGCCGTGCTTGTCCTTACAGATACGTCATGCAGACGAGGGTCTCCTGGAGGCAGGGTTGAATGCGGTTACCGAAGCCGGCCGCGCCCGCTGGCGTCCTGGGGGCCGCGAGAACAGCCGCACCGAGGACCAGCGCCAGAACTCAGAGCATAGAACCCCTTTACGCGTCATCTCCCTCTCTGCCCTCATTGCATTGACTTCACGGCCTGTCAAGGATCTGCCACGTCATCGCTCGTTGCCTCCTTTCTGGCCGTGCCCCACTAGTTCCTCACCAGCGAGGGCGTGCTCGCGCGACATCAGGCGGCTTTGCGGACATTGCGCTTCTGGAGAAGAGAGTCGTAGGCCACTCATGTCAACCACAGCACTGCAATATGGCCGCCGCTTCATTCCAAGTTTAGGGTCCGTCTGTTCATCCGGTCAGAGTGGAGGCTACGGTGGATCGTGGCGGACGGGGTGGTGGAAATTACATAGGATGCTGGGCACCTCCGTACGGACTACGGAGCAGGGAGAGAGGGAGGTGATTCCATCCTTAACCACGCGCCAACCCGGAAGAACATCGGCATAACGGGGCCGCCAGAGGGGCGTGAAGCCACGTGAAGTTGCGAAGCGGCCCGAATAGACGGGAATGGCTGTTCGGCGCGATGCGGACTTTTCGCATCGCGCCCCGGGTCGGCATTGTGGCCCAGCGCCCGGCCGAGGGGCACAACCTTCGACACCCCTTCAGGTGGGGAAAGGAGCGGTGCCGTATCGACGCTTCACGGGCTTTCCGGCCGAGATGGACCGCCAAGGGAAGGGGGCCCTTCCGGTGCCGGGCCCGGCCCTGCCCGGCCTCCCATGGCCCCGAACCCTTATCGGCTGGTTATTTATCCCCAAAGGCATTATATTATTAGGGTCTTAGGTAGCCTCTCGCTAATCTAAGGGGATTGCTTCTTCGGGACTGCCCGAATTGCGTCAAAGGGCGGGAAGCAGGAGAACTCTGTCCAATTCGGGCGGTTTGCTGCCCGCCCCGGATCTAGTCGAAAGAGTACCCGCAGCGCACGCCTCCGTTCGAAGAGCAGGTCCATAAGGAGGTCTTCAGGGCCAGGCTCACGGACTACCTCATAAGATTTGGAGACACCGCAGAGGGGCTGACCGCGGCCCATCCTGTCCCGACCTCCTTAGGCCGAGATGGATAGGATGGCGAAGCTGAGCCAGGATCCAGTCGCGTCAGGCGTACTGCCCCCGGCACTCTTAATCGGACTGACGCTCCCCGCCGAGTGCGCGGTTGCTCTGTCGTCGCCGACAGATTCAGCCGCTCGTTGCTTGAAATATCGTTCGTCCCTGGAGGTATAGATGCAATACGATTCTCGCTCCGCGCTCAAGACATCCGGCCTCTTCTGCACGTTGGCCCTCTCGCTGCTGCTACCCGCCGGGATATTGCCCCAACGGCCTTTCACGCAGGCGCGAGGAGCGATTTCGAAGGCCACGGTAACCGTGAAGGTCGCCATCGTCGCCGATGATCTTTCATTGAGGCCAGTTCCCAAGAAGGTGTTCACGCTCTGCCGCCAACCGGGCTGCACCGACGGCATGACCGTTACGACCAGCTTCCAGGGCGACGCCACCCTGGAGGTGGATGCTGGCTCCTACATGATCAAGAGCGCGACCCCCGTCGATTTTGAAGGGAAGCTCTACTCGTGGGAGGTCCCCTTCAGCACATCGTCAACGGGCGCCACCGATGTCGAGCTGTCCAACGACAATGCCACGGTGACCATCAAGGAGGACACGAACCCCAGAGCGGCGCTGGTCACGGACGAGGCCCGCCTCTACCAGAAGGTAAAATCCAGCGTGTTCAAGATAGAATCGGATTCGGGGCACGGCAGCGGTTTTCTGGTCGATGCCGGCGGATTGGTTCTCACGAACTATCACGTGGTCAAGGGGTCCTCCTACCTAGCCGTCAAGATGAGCCCCTCCGAGAAGTACCCTGCGCAACTGGTCGAATACGACGATACCCTCGACATCGCCGTCCTCAGGGTCAATCCGGATGCGGTGAAGAACCTCATGGTTCTGAAGCTGGCGCAGGACTCCCTCGAGCATCCCCCCGTGTTGGAGGGCGAAAGGGTGGTTGCGATCGGAAGCCCGCTGATGACGGAGACCATCATGACGAGCGGAATCGTGAGCAAGGTCGATCAAGGAGCCATCCTGAGTGACGTGAGCAGCAACCCGGGCAACTCGGGAGGCCCCCTGTTTGACTCGACGGGCAGGGTCATCGGGATCAACACCTTCGACGTGCTGCCGGACAAAGGGCCCGGCGTTTCTGGAGCGGTGCGGATCTATTTGGCGAAGGACGTTCTCGCCAGGGCCGTCGGCCGCCTCGGAGAATCGCCGCCCCCCTTCAGGCGCCTCCCTGTCGAGTCCAGCTATCGGTTCCCCGCGGGTACGCTGAAGGAAATGACAGCATCGGCAAACAGGGAAACCACGGACTACAACCTGAAGATAGGGTTCTTCGACGTCCAGTTCGCCACGCCGGCGCTCATCTCCTTCCTGAAAGCCAGCGCTGAGGCGGAAGCCTGGCAGCAGCATTTGAAAAGGACAAATGATGATGAGTACGAGCCTGACCAGGACTTCTACGAGTGGCAGCGGTACTCGGGAGACTACAGGCCCGTGGTGACCATTTGGGCGATGCCGGAGATTCAGAAGACGGGGGGCTCCGCATTCCTGGCCGCCATCTTTGGTTCCCGCATCCACCTGAAGTACCGGTTCAAGGCGGATTTCAGGAAGATGGAACTCATTCGAGACGGGGTCGTGATCGAACCCATCCGTCCGGGGCGGATGCCAGACCTGGAACACTACCATTCGGGGAACGCGAGCATGGAGGACCTCAGCTATTACGGCGGGTACGAGTACCCCCCCGAGGCATTCAAGGCTGGCGCCAAGATGGAGCTCAGGATCTGGGACGAAGAGCACGCGGATTACGCTCACGAAGAGATCTCCGCGAAAAGACAGCTGCTGATTTGGAACGACTTCTTGCCCTACTTCAGGGCGATGGAACAAACCGTCGCGACCGAAGGTCCCAAGCGCTGACTCCCGCCGTCTGTGCCGGCTGGGTTTGGGTCCGCACCCGAGCCATGAGGCCCCTGAAGGTCCGGAAGTGGACAACGGCCTCGTCGGCGTTCAACCTGAAATCCTTGTGGACACCGCGCCAGCGGGTGGGCATCCGACGGAATCCGGAGGCTCTTCGAAGTTCTCGAACCCCAGAACGCGTTCAGCTATCTTGAAGAAGCGATACCCCTTGATCACCCCGGAGCGCTGCGGAATTGCCCAGTCAATCAAAATGAATTACATTCCCATCAGTTCGAAAGAGGCGGACCGCCCATGCGCGTCGATGATCTGGATCACAAGGAGCTTCTGGAACTCGACGCCGAAGGAGGTGTAATCCGCTTCGCCGCACAGCGGGCGCTCCTTCTCGACGCGGTCGCGATGGGGCTCCTGCGAAAGTACCTCGCCGAAAACTTCGGCCTGGCCGCCGCCCGCACCGTTCTTACCCAGTTCGGCTTCGCCCACGGCTGGCGCATGGCCGAAGCCATGCAGGCCGAGTTCAAGTGGGACAGCGACGAGGACTTGCTTCGGGCGGGCCCCCGCATCCACACCCTCGAGGGGCTTTTCCGCATCCAGCCTGGAAGTGAGGACCCCCTCAGCAAGGAGGGGGCCACGCTGCTTTCATCTTACGAGGCGGAGCAGCATCTCCTGCACTTCGGTCGGTCCGATATGGCAGTGTGCTGGACCATCTGCGGCCTCGTGAGCGGCTACCTCAGCCATGCCGCCCACAAGGAGATCTACGTTCTCGAAGATCGATGCCTGGCCAAGGGGCAGGCGGCGTGTCACCTCATGGGGCGCACGCGCGAGGAGTGGGGTGACGAGCGCGCAGAAGAGCTCCGATTCTTCGAACCTGGATACCTCAAGGATTGCCTGGACGTCTCGCTCCACCGGGTCACGGAGACATTGAAGGTGACCGAGCGGAAACTCCGCGAGCACCGCCGGGCGCTGGTCCGCGTGGCGCGCGATGTCGAGGACCCGCTCGGGATCGTGTGTAAAAGCCCAGCCATGCAGCAGATCGTGGATTTGGCTCGCCGCGTGGCGAAAATTGATTCTACGGTCCTCATCACCGGCGAGAGCGGATCGGGCAAAGAGCGCATCGCGCGGCTCATCCACGAGGAGTCTTTACGCGCCACCGGGCCGTTCATCGCGGTCAACTGCGGCGCCATCACGGAGACGCTTCTCGAGGGTGAGCTCTTCGGACATACGAGGGGCGCCTTCACCGGCGCGACGCATGACCGGCCGGGCCTGTTCGAGGCGGCCAGCCACGGCACGCTGCTGCTGGACGAAGTCGGCGAGGTCTCCCCGGGCATGCAGGTCAAGCTCCTGCGAGTGCTCCAGGAGCGGGAGATCCGGCGCGTCGGGGAGAACAATAGCCGAAAGATCGACGTGCGCGTCTTGGCCGCTACCAATCGCGACCTCGCCCACGGCGTCGCGGGCGGCGCCTTTCGGCAGGACCTTTACTACCGCCTCAAGGTCGTCGAGCTGCACGTGCCACCGCTCCGCGAACGCAGAGAGGACGTCCTGCCCCTCGCCCGGGTGCTGCTCGCAAACGCGGCGCTGTGGATGAAGCGCAAGATCTCCGGTCTATCCCCGAGCGCCGCGGATCAGCTCCTGCGGTACGAGTGGCCGGGCAACGTGCGCGAGCTGGAGAACGCCATGGAGCGCGCCGTCGCGCTCGCGGCCGGAAGTCGCGTGGAACTCGAGGATCTGCCCGAGGAAGTCCGCCAGGCGATTCCCAGGCCCCTGGCCACCGAGGGGTCGGTGCGGCCCCTCGATGAAATTGAGAAGGACTACATCCTGTCCGCTCTTCAGCTGAGCGGAGGGAACCAGACCCGCACCGCCGAGCAACTCCACATTGGCTCGGCGACGCTCTACCGCAAACTCAAGAGCTACGGCATGATCGGCAAAGAGCGAGCGGTCCGGAAAGAGCGCCAGACGGAAGGTTGACCCGCCTTTATCCCCTGACAGGATATTGAGAAACTCCTTACAGGCCGCGGCGGACGTGCCTCAGGTCCACCGAGGCAGCGCGATGAAAGGGCAAATTCGAGCCCAGGGCCGAGGCGGCCTCGCGCCTCGCGAGTCTAGGCGCTGCCACGCGCGAGCAAGCGGATGCGCGAGCGCGGGCGACACGGCCGAGCGGCGGGCTTTGCCCGCGCGCAGGCCATCCACAAGCGAGAGGAGTTCAGCGAGATGAGGCGGAGCCGAACCGAGCGCCAAGAACGTTTCGAAGATGCGGATGCAGGTTGAGACGCGAATGCATGGAGCGTCGAAGCCTTGCAGCCGCCTGAAGAAAGCTTGGCCCGGCGCCGTCCTTGCGGAGGACTTCTGCCGGGCCAAGCCAGGAGCTTCCCTCTTGGAGAACTTTGGCGGAGAGGGGGGGATTCGAACCCCCGGTCCAGGTTTAAGCCCGGACAACTGCTTAGCAGGAGCTAACATGCTGTATTTAAAGGACTTATGCCAAGTCTAGCGAACCGCGAACAAGCCTTTTCTTGTCGGGCTATTAAGGGGTCGATGCACCTTAAGGGACCCGACGGGAATTTAGGCTGGCGCTCTTTCAAAGTTGCGATTTAGTTGCGATTTTTTCGGGAACCGAACAGGGGTATCCGGAGGCCGGGCGACCGCCCGGCCTCTTCTTTTTCCCAACTCGCGGGAATTGAAGGGAAGCTTGGGTATGTGCGCTGGCCTTCTCCCCGTGCGAACTGAGTGATAGGGGCAAGGAAAGCCCGAGGAAGGATGCCGGCCCCCGACTGATGCCTTCAGGGATAGCTCAATGTGAATGAATATCAGCCACCGCATGGTTGAATTTCTTTAATTAGGTGGCTATATTATCCATGCGAGGGCTGAATGATGATCAAGCGACACTTGAGTCCATTAGTGGCAGAAGCGCTGAGGGACACCCCTGTAGTCCTTCTGGTAGGCGCCAGGCAGACGGGGAAGAGCACGCTCGTGCGTTCCCTCCTCGGAAGCCGCCCCACGAGACGGTATCTCACACTTGATGACCAAGGCATCCTCGATGCAGCGAAAAGCGACCCGGCGGGCTTTCTGGCCGGACTGGATGGTCCCGTAACTCTGGACGAGATTCAGAAAGCACCCGAGTTGTTCCCGGCGATGAAGGCGGACGTGGATCGGGACCGGGCACCCGGGCGCTACCTGCTCACGGGCTCGGCAAACGTGTTGATGTTGCCCAGGCTGAGCGAATCCCTTGCGGGTCGCATGGAGGTCCAAACGCTGTGGCCTCTCTCCCAGGGAGAGATGAAGGGGCAACGAGAGACCTTCCTCGATAGAGTTTTCCAGGGCAAGTTTTCGCCCCCGTCTTCTCAGGCGGGTGGGACAACGGCTTGGCTGGAGCAGGCCTGCTTGGGAGGATTCCCGGAAATCGCCATCCGCCCGTCATCGTCCCGTCGGCGAGCTTGGTTTCGGTCCTACATCACGACCGTCCTGTCTCGGGATGCGCGAGACCTCTCCAACATCGAATCACTCGCGAGCCTCCCGAGGCTTCTGAGCCTGTTGGCCTCCCGAACTGCGTCGCTACTCAACTACGCGGACCTTTCTCGCTCCTTGGGAATGCCGCAAAGCACGCTCAAACGTTACATGGGACTCCTGCAAGCGCTGTTCCTTTACCACCCGCTACCAGCATATTCCAACAATTTGGGTCAACGCTTGATCAAGTCCCCCAAGGTCCTTCTGTCAGACACGGGTTTGCTAGCCTTTCTCTCTGGTATCAACCCAGACCGGCTCCGGCAGGATCCCGCACTCGGCGGACACATGCTGGAGAATTACGTCGCCATGGAACTGGTCAAGCAGGCCTCATGGTCGGAGAACCCGGCCCAGGTCTTCCACTTCAGAACTCTCGCTGGCACTGAAGTGGATATCGTCCTAGAAGACGAGGCGGGGCGGCTCGTCGGACTCGAGGTGAAAGCTTCTGCCACCCCAGCTTCGGCCGATTTCAGAGGGCTCAAGGCACTGGCGGAGTCCGCAGGAGAGAAGTTCGTGAGAGGAATCGTGCTCTATACAGGGCGAGAGGTCATCCCCTTCGCCAAGAACCTCATGGCCGTGCCCCTGCCATCTATTTGGGAACGCTGACCAGGTGAGAGATCGTCGTGAGTTGCTGGCGCAAATCGCGCGCGAAGAAGAAAAGCTCGCGGCGCTCGCCGAGGAGATCGAGAAAGGACGTCAGCGCGTCGCCACATTGAAGGACGAACTCGGTCGCCCTCGACCAGAAACCCCCGAGACAAGGAACGTGGAGGAGAGCAAGGGACCAGCCCCCATTCTCTCTAGTCTTGAGAAAGTGCGCCTGTTCCGATCCCTTTTTCGCGGTCGCGAGGACCTGTTCGCTCGCCGGTGGGAGAATTTGAAGACCGGCCGATCAGGCTACGCGCCGGCCTGCGAAAACGAGTGGGTGGCTGGTGTTTGTGCAAAGATCCGGTCCGGCGGCAACCGGAAGGCCGGCAACGTGTGCGGTGAATGCAAGAACCAACGATTTCTTCCCGTGACCGAGGAGCAGATCGCCAGGCACTTGAAGGGGCTTCAGGTCATGGGGGTCTACCCGCTTCTCCTCGATGAGACGTGCTGGTTCCTTGCAGCCGACTTCGATGGGGACGCGTGGCTGGAGGATGTTGAGGCCTTTGCGAAGACCTGCACCGCCAACGGCCTGACGGCGTCCGTCGAACGATCTCGATCGGGTCATGGAGCCCACGTCTGGTTCTTCTTCTCAGAGCCGGTGCCGGCGACAATGGCCAGAAAAATGGGCTGCTTTCTCATCACGGAAACCATGGCTCGCAGGCACCAGCTTCCCATGCAATCCTATGACCGGTTTTTCCCGAACCAGGACACCTTGCCCAAAGGAGGATTCGGCAACCTGATCGCCTTGCCGCTGCAACGCGAGGCGCGCCTCCAGGGGAACGCGGTGTTCGTAGACCACCGATTTCTTCCCCTTCCCGACCAATGGGCGCACCTGACCGCCGTCCATCGGATCGGAAAGTCCCTGGTGCAAGCCATCGCGCAGGAGGCGGCCCACTCTGGCCGAATCCTCGGCCTCAAGATCGGCATCGAGTCAACCGATGAAGAGCATGATCCAACGTATGCACCAATCGAAAAGGCCAGACGGAGGGCCAGTATCCCCGGGCCTCTTCCTCAACGGGTTTTGATCCAGGTGACAAATCGGCTACATATCGGGAAGGAAGGTCTTCCATCTCCACTGTTGGATCAGATCAAGCGGCTCGCCGCCTTCCAGAACCCCGAGTTCTATAAGAAGCAGAGCATGCGGCTTTCGACCGCCCTGACTCCGAGGGTCCTCCGCTGCTTCGAAGAGAGCCCAAGCGCCATCGCGCTGCCTCGCGGTTGCCTTCCCGATCTCGAAGCCCTTCTCCATGATCATGGAATTTCCCTGGCCCTGGACGACGGACGAGAGGCCGGTGCCTTGTTGGACGTCACCTTCAAAGGCCGTCTCACGTCCGAACAGGAACAGGCCGTTCATGCGCTGCTCCGTCACGAGATGGGGATTCTAGTGGCTCCACCCGGGAGCGGGAAGACCGTGGCTGGCGTCTCGTTGATCGCAGCCAGGGGAAGGAGCACCTTGATTCTGGTCCACCGGAAGCCATTACTCGAGCAATGGATTTCTCAGCTCGCACTCTTCCTGGGCATTGCACCAAAGGAGGTAGGCCAGATAGGAGCGGGCAAGCGCAAACCTAATGGCCTTCTGGATGTGGCCATGATCCAAAGCTTGGTCCGGAAAGGGCAGGTTGATGAGCTGGTCGGTCGTTACGGCCATGTGCTCGTGGACGAATGCCACCACGTTTCGGCCGTCTCTTTCGAGCGGGTCCTGTTTGAAGCGAGGGCGAGATTCCTTACCGGTTTGACTGCGACGCCCCGGCGCCGGGACGGGCACGAGCCGATCATCCATATGCAACTGGGGCCCGTTCGCCACGCAGTATCGCAGAGACCTGGCACCACAGAGGTCCTCGGCCATAGGCTAGTTATCTGTGAGACCGGATTTGACCAGATGAACATCCCAGAGGGGGCAAGCATCCAGGAAATCTATGCCCTTCTCTCCAAAGATCCGGACCGGAACGACCTGATCTTTGATGATGTCATTGCCGCTCTGGAAGCGGGCCGTTCGCCGATTGTCCTCACCGAGAGACGTGACCACCTGGAGCATTTCGCGGAACGCCTCAGGAGGTTCACCAAGCACCTGGTCATTCTCCATGGGGGGATGAAGGCTGGTGAGCGCAAGGAAGCCCTCTCGCGCTGCGCCGAAGTTCCCGTGGGAGAGGAGCGGGTCTTGCTTGCTACAGGGCGCTTCTTGGGTGAAGGTTTCGATGACGCGAGGCTCGATACGCTCTTCCTCACCCTTCCCGTCTCATGGAAGGGAACCCTCGTTCAATACACCGGGCGCCTCCACCGCAGCCATAGCGGAAAGACCGAAGTGAGGGTCTACGATTACCTCGATGAAAAGGTCCCCATGCTCAGGAGGATGTTTGAAAGACGGCTGCGCGGGTATAGGGCCATAGGCTACGAACTCGGTGCGGCGGTACCCGCTCCGGGCCATAGCCAGCCCGGGATGGCTGTCATTGGAGAGGGGGAGGGCGGTACAAGGCATGAGAGCGATTAGGCAGTGATCATGGCTGGCGAGATGAAACACTCGAGTCAGAAACGATCGACATCCTCAAGACCGCCCAAGAGAAGCTCCGTCAAATTGAGTCCTTCCCGCCTCGACGAATTGATCGAAGAAGCCACTGTGGACGGCTATGGCGAATCAGAGGAACTTGGCGGTCCGAGACCAGAGAGGGCTGAAGTTGGCTCTCTCAGGAAATTGGGCTGATGCTTGCAGGGTGCGCGCGGCCCACGCTGGAAGGCTTCCGGCTATGCGAACACTGGTGATTGGTGATATCCACGGGTGTTTCGATGAGCTGCGTGACCTTCTGGATTCGGCCGCGCTGTCCACAGATGATCAAATCATCGCGCTCGGCGATTTCATGGACCGGGGCCCAGACTCACCGTCGGTGCTCGCCTTCCTGAGGGATTCTGAGAACGCTCGAAGCCTGAAGGGCAACCATGAGCGCAAACACGTTCTTGCGTCTCGAGGAATTATCCACCCGGCATTGTCGCAAAGACTGGCTCGGACTCAGTTTGAGGATGAGGAATACGCGCGGGCTCTGGAGTACTTGGAATCGCTCCCCTTCTTCATCGAGCTACCGGAGGCGATCTTGGTGCACGGCTTTTGGCAGGCGGGTCTGACTCTCCAAGAACAGGACCCCCTCGTGCTTCAAGGCACCATGACTGGACAGTACCGGCTGGGGCACCACCTTACAGGGCCTTGGTTTGAGGCCTATGACGGACCAAAGCCCCTGGTCGTCGGCCACCAGGATTATCACCAGACTGGCGAGCCGCTGATTGTCGGCGACCGGATCTTCGGCCTGGACACGGGGTGCTGCCGGGGTGGCCGGCTAACGGCGTTGCTCATACCTGGCTTCAGAATCTACTCCGTTAAGAGCCGACGAAACTACTGGGGAGAGCTGAAGGCAGGAGCTGCGGTCACTCTGAAGCAAGGTCAAGAACTGCCCCAGTCTCTGAAGGTGAGACAACTGCTTAGAAGGAGCGCCGAAGACCTCACTTGGAACGAAGCCCGCACCGTGCTAGGAACCCCGACGTGGCTGCCGCCCTTGTCGGCAAAGGAAACCAAGGATCTTCGGCAAGTGAAGGATCTCTACGATGCGGCCACGGCGGTACTACCCGCGCTGACGGACAGGGCGGCCGAGGATTGCGCGCGTATCCTTCGAGAGATCTTGAATACATCACCGGACCAGGCACTTCAGGGCAGGGCGCTGTCCATGGAGTTCGCCAAGAGGGCGGGAGACTCACCCTACGGACGTCTCCTTCACCGGGTGCGAACACGCCCGCTGCAAAGTACCGACATCGAACAAGTGTATAGATCCCCATCCGCTACATTGAAAGCCGTTGAGTACCTTGACGTAGGCGGCGGTTGAGCTTCCATCCCTCGATCGAAGACGACCACTCTAGGAGATGCCGCACGCCTTCTCTCACGAGGGTGAGGGATCCCCCAACCGTCTCTAGTCCTGCCCTCCGCTACCTAGGCGCACTCGTTCCCAAGTTACACCCCTCAAGACTCGCCCCAAAGCTGCATTTTTCTGGACCGACGAATTGCGGCTTTCGCTTTACCGGCGGGCTTCAGAAGCCGCTTCAAAGTTGCAATCTGGTCTCCTGACCCAGGCCGAAAATACACTGTTCTTTGGC
>JBAWEQ010000122.1:0-2833 GCA_049591295.1 Acidobacteriota bacterium | reverse complement strand
TCACCGCGTTTCTCGTGCCGGTCGACGCCGCCGGTTTCACGGTCAAGGAGTACCTCTGGACCTTCAACATGCCCACCGACCACGCGCATGTCTCGCTCACCGGCGTGCGGGTCCCCGAACCGCCACGGCCCGGCGAGGCCAGCCAGCCGGCGCCCGCGCCGCCCCAGCTTTCGCCCTCCGCCGCACCAGCCGGCGACGTACCGGCCCCGCCTGAACCGCCCCACACCGTGGAGGCGCTCATGCGCTCACTGCCCACCCGGCTGAGACCGGGCAAGACCGATGGCTGGCGCTCGCTCTTCCACTACCGCATCCAGGGGGCCGCCTCGCCGGAGTGGACGGTCCGGATCGACGGCGAGTCCGTCTCGGTCTCGGAGGGATTGGAGGGCGAGCCCGACTGCCGCGTCGAGATGAAGGAGGCCACCTATCTGGGCATCGAGACGGGCACGGTCAACCCCCAGTCGGCCTTCATGATGGGCAAGGTCAAGGTGAGCAACCTGGCGGAGATGATGCGCTTCATCCAGGCCTTCCGGTCCGTCCGAAGCCGGCAAGGCCCGGCGTGAGGGCGGTGGTGCGATGGGCTGCCGCCCCGTGATCCTTGACCAGGAGGAGCCGTGAAGACACCCTCTCCCCCGCCGCTGGATGGAACGCTGGTGCTGGATTGCACGCGGATGCTGCCGGGAGGCATCCTGGCGCGCATGCTGCTGGATCTCGGCGCGCGCGTCATCAAGGTGGAGGAGCCCGCCGGCGGCGATCTCCTGCGCGCCACCCCTCCGCTCGTGGGCGGCATCGGGGCCGGCTTCGCGGCCCTCTACCGCGGCGCCCAGTCGCTCTGCCTGAATCTGAAGGATCCGGCCGATGCCGCTCGGCTCCGCGCCCTGGCCAAACACGCCCACGTGCTCGCGGAGAGCTTCCGGCCGGGCACCATGGAGAAGTGGGGCGTGGGGTACGACCGGCTCGCCTCCGGAAACCCCGCGCTCGTGGTCTGCTCCATGAGCAGCTTCGGCGCCTCCGGCCCGCACTCGCGCGGCGTGGGTCACGACCTCAATTTCGCGGCTCTCGCCGGGGCGCTCGCCTCCTCCCGAGAACCACGCCCGCTGCCGGTCCCGCTCGCCGACGTGGGCGGAGGGCTGCTGGCCGCCTCGGCCGTCCTGGCGGCCCTGCTCCGGAGGGCCAGGACGGGCCGCGGAGCCTTCCTGGACCAGCCCCTCGCCCTGGCTCCTCTCCCCTTTCTCCTCTGGCCCATGGCCGAGGCGGCGGCGGGCGGAGGCGGGCTCTGGGAGCGCCTGTCGGCGGGAGTCCTCCCCGCCTACCGCTGCTACCGGTGCGCCGACGGGCGAAGCGTTGCCCTCTGCGCTCTCGAGCCGAAATTCTGGAGCGGCTTCCTCGACCTGGTCGGACTGCCCGAGCTGGCGGGCTCGGGGCTCGACCCCGGTCCCGAGGGGCAGGCCGCGGCCGAGCGCGTCCAGGAGGCCATGGACCGGGAACCCTCGGCCCACTGGTTGGAAAAGGCTATCGAACGGGCCCTCCCGCTCTCCGCCGTGAACAGCCTCGACGAGGCCGCCTCGGGAGCCTCACCCGTGGCCCCTTTCTTCGAGGCGACGCCCGCCCCCGGCGGTGGCGGCTTTCAGGCGCCGGGACCGCTGTTGAATTCGCTGGGAGCCACGCCCCCCTCGCCCGCTCCGGCCTTGGGCGAGCACACCGACGCCATCCTCCGCGAATTCGGCCTCGCCTGACCACACAGCAAGCCGGTGCTCTCCAGGCACGCTGTCCAAAAACAGTTTCAGCTCGCATTTGTCGCCTTGCCTTCCGGAGCGAAGCAGAGGAAGGCGCGTCCCGGCGCTCGCGCGGGGCGCTCCCCGATGAGGGGCTCGGCCGCCCCTCCTCCGCGCTCCCCCCGCTTCGCGGGGCTCGCTGCCCCTCTCTGCCTTCGCGCAGGAGGTCCGTCGCCGCCGGCGCACCCGTGGAGGATGGGGGGACGGTTCGTATTAGATGAGGCTGTGGCTGGCGCCCGAAGGGCGGCGGAGGGACTGTGGCCGGAGCGCGGCCACGCTGGCGTGGACGCGCCCGGACCAGGCCCCCAGCGCCGCGCCGAAGGCGCGGCCCAGACCCAGCCGTGGCTCGGGGTCGGCAAAGCGGTCTAGTTTGAACAGGCATGCACTCCCGGCCCCCTTTGACCCGAGCCGCTTCAGGCCCTACCATGGGGATCGCACCAAGAACCGCGGATTCACGCGAGGGGAGACGAGGATGGATTTCACGGTGAGCGAGCAGGCCCGGGCCATGATCCAGCTCATGCAGCAGTTCATGGAGCGGGAGGTCTTTCCGCTGGAGAGGGCTTTCCTCAGCCAGGGCTTCCCGGCCATCGAGAGCGAGGCCGAGGGGCTCCGCCGGAAGGTCAGGCAGATGGGCCTCTGGGCCCCGGTCCAGCCCCGGGAGCACGGCGGCATGGGCCTCCCCCTCACCGACTTCGCCCTCGTCTCCGAGGTCCTCGGCCAGAGCCCGCTCGGCCACTACCTCTTCGGCTGTCAGGCCCCCGACGCGGGCAACATTGAGCTCCTGCACGCCTACGGTAGCCCCGGGCAGAAGGAGCGCTGGCTGGGACCCCTGGTGCGCGGCGAGATCCGGAGCTGCTTCTCCATGACCGAGGTGGAGCAGCCCGGCTCCAACCCCGTCATGATGGATACGGCGGCGCTGAAGGATGGAGACGACTACGTCATCAACGGCCAGAAGTGGTACACCACGGCGGCCGACGGGGCGGCCTTCGCCATCGTCATGGCCGTCACCGATCCCGAGGCCGCTCCCTACCGGCGGGCCAGCATGATCATCGTGCCCACCG
>JBAWEQ010000121.1:0-36140 GCA_049591295.1 Acidobacteriota bacterium | reverse complement strand
GCGGTGCGGGAGCAAGCCGAGGGACCCGCCCCGGGAACCGTAGGCGGCCTTGAAACGCAGCCGCGAGACCCGCGAGCGGCGAGGCTTCTAGGCCGCGCAGGTTCGAGTCCCCCCTTCGGCACCAAAGGTTGTGCCCGGGCGGGGAGGGGAAGCCCTCCCCGCTGGTGTTTCCGGCCTCATCGAAGGCGCGAGAAGAGGGGACGAGAAAGGCGGGAAACGGCGAAGGCTCCGGCGAGGATGCGACCGCAAAGCGAGCCTTGGCGAGGCTCTCCTAACGTACGACTTTGAGAATCCAGTGGTCCTCGTCGAGCCCCACGGCCGCAACGCCCTGGTTAACCGGCAGGGTGAAGGTCTGGGTCCGCTGGTCGTTCCAGACGCTTCTCGTCTCCTCACTCCCATCCTGATAGTGCAGGGTCAAGTCCACGGGCATGATGTAGGTGTCCGGCTGGGTGGAACGGCGCCGCACGAAGTGCTTCTGCTTCTGGGTGAGGGTGACGGTCAGGGTGCTGCCGCTTTGGCTGGACGCGAGGCTGTAGACGGGGCGCTTCGGGGTGTAGACCCATTGGTCGAAGAACCACGCGAGTGAGCGGCCGTAGGCTGCCTCGAAGGCATGTCGGAGATCGTCCGTCGTGGCGTTTCCGTAACCGTGCGCCTGGCGGTAGTCGGCCAGGCCTTGCCAGAAAGCCGCTTCTCCCACGACGTGGCGAAGCATGTGGAGAACCCAGGCCCCCTTGTCGTAGATCGCGCCCGTATCCGCGAAGGGTTTGTTCCCATTGGTGACGTAAACGCTGCCGCCCAGGTAGCCGTTGTAGGCACCATCGTCGTACTGGCTGATGACGTCGCTCTCCGAGAGCCCGTTGGAACGTGCGAGCCAGAGCACTTCGAAGTAGGTGGCGAAGCCCTCGTTCAGCCAGATGTCGTTCCAGGTGCCGCAGGTCACCTCGTCCCCCCACCACTGGTGGGCCAGTTCGTGGGCGTAGATGGCCTCGAAATTCCCTGACCGCCCCAGGAACGCGTCTCCCATGCTCGTGAGCGTCTGGTGTTCCATGCCGCCGCCCCAGGGGAAGGCTACCATCCCGTACTTTTCGTCGATGAAGGGATATTCTCCGCAGAGTTCTGCGAAGTAGCGGATCATGTCCGGAACGGTTTGCACGTTCCCCGTGGCCGATGGAAGGGACTCGGGATAGACGTAGTAGGTGACCGGCATGGTGGTCGAGCCATTCAGCGCCGCGTAAGTATCCGAGAAAAAGGCATAATTGGTGACGTTGGCCGAGATCAGATAGTTGGCGATGGGATAGGACTCCCTCCAGTGGTAGGTCTGCGTGCCGTCGGGGTTGTTGAGCACCTCCTGCAGGGTGCCGTTGGAGGCCGCGACCATGCCGGAGGGCACCGTGAGAATCATGTCCAGCGTGGCTTTGTCGTCCACGTCATCCACGCAGGGCCACCAGGCATAGGAATCGAAGGGCTCGGAGAGAGTCGTGGCGCTGGGTACCCCTGCGTGGCTGGCGAAGAGGATGCCGCCGCCCAGGCTCGAGGTGGTCACCGGAGAACCGCTGTAAGAGAGCGAGATTTCGTGCCGACTCGTGGGGAGCACATCCGGTGCGAAGGTGAGCGTCGCGTTGGAGCCCCTTCGGTTGACCGTCGATAGAGGGGTTCCATCCAGAGAGACGCCGTCCATCTTCAGGGCGGGGTGGAGGCGAAGACGGAGCTGGCCGAGGGGGGCCGTGGGGTGAAAGGTGATCGTGACCGTGCCCTGGATCGTTCGCTCGGCGGGGTCGAGGTGGATGTCGAGGCGATAGTGTTCGATATCCAGTGCCTGCTGGGGCTGGACTCCGGCGGCCTCAATCCGAGCCCTCTCGAAAAGCTCCTTCGCCTTGAGAGTGCTCTCCTCCGCGTGGAAGCGGCGTGCGCCGCAGATGGAGTCACACAGAGGGTCGTCGGAAGATTGGTCCGCGGGAGGAGCCGCCAGCAGAGGTGCCGCAAGAGCGAGGAGAAGAGCGGCGAGCGGAATTCTTGCGCCAGCCATGCAACAGAACCTCCCGCGTTCATCATGACACGGGAGGCGAGACCCATAAAGGCCTTTGGCGGGGCAAGGTGGCAGGGCCGCCATGGCGGCCCCGGCCGTCACATGTACATTCCGCCGTTCACCGAGAGGGTCTGGCCCGTGATGTAGCCCGCGTCGTCACTGAGCAGAAAGGCCACTGCGCGCGCGATGTCCTCGGCGCTGCCGAATCGTTTCATGGGGATGATCGAGGCCATCTGCTCCTTCTGCTGCTCGGTGAGCTTGTCGGTCATGGCCGTCACGATGAACCCAGGGGCCACGGCGTTGCAGGTGATGTTGCGGCTGGCCAGCTCGCGAGCGGTCACCTTGGTGAGCCCGATGATGCCGGCCTTGCTGGCCACATAGTTGGCCTGGCCCGCATTCCCCATCAGGCCCACCACGGAGGCGATGTTGACGATGCGGCCGAAGCGCTCGGCCATCATGGGTTTGAGGGCGGCCTGGCTGAGGTTGAAGGTGCCCGTGAGGTTGACGGAAAGGACGGCGTCCCAGTCCTCCGGCTTCATGCGCATCAGCAGGGCATCGCGTGTTATGCCCGCGTTGTTGACCAGCAGATCCAGGCGCCCGGCCTGTTCCGAGACCACCTGGACGGCCGCTTCGCAGGAGGCGCGGTCGGAGACGTTGAGCTCCAGGGGGATGACCTTCAGGCCGCGTGCCGATAGCGCTTGCGCGGATTGGGTCATGCCCGCGAGATTGAGGTCAGCGCCGAAGACGCGGGCACCCTCGCCGGCCAGTTTCTCCACGATAGCGAGGCCTATTCCCTGGGCCGCTCCGGACACGAGCGCTACGCGATCTGAAAAACGAGCCATGTTCGCCTCCCTGGTTTGTCGGCGGTGTGTGGGGGCCCTTCCCCCGATCAGCCCTGGAGCCCCGCGAGCGCCTTGTCCAGGCTCTCCGGAGACTCCACGTTCAAGAGCTTCCAATCCCGGTTGACCCGTTTGGCCAAGCCGCAGAGGACGGTGCCCGGGCCCACCTCCAGAATCGTATCCACTCCATGGCTCTGCAGGAAAAGCAGGGTCTCGCGCCACCGAACGGGCGAATCCACCTGCGCGATAAGTTTGGCGCGGGCCGACGCCCCCTCGGTCGTGGGAGCCGCGTCCACGTTGGCCACCACGGGCCGCCTCGGATCCGAGAATGCGAGGGCTTCGAGCTCCGGTGTGAGGCGCTCGCGCGCTGGGGCCATGAGGGAGCAGTGGAATGGGGCCGAGACGGGCAAGAGGACGGCTTTGCGGCAGCCGAGCGCCTTGGCCATCTCCACGGCTCTGTTGACCGCTTCGGCGTGGCCGGCGATGACCACCTGTCCCGGGGCGTTGTCGTTGGCCGGACTGACGACCTGGCCCTGGGCCGCCTGGGAGCAGGCCTGTCGGACCGCGTCAATCTCGATGCCCATCAGGGCGGCCATGGCGCCCACCCCAACGGGGACGGCCTCTTGCATGAACTGCCCACGATGACGGACGATTCTCAAGGCCTCCGCGAAGGGAACGGAACCGGCGGCCACGAGGGCGCTGTACTCGCCAAGGGAGTGGCCCGCGAAGTAGGCGGGCACGAGGTCGGGCTTGACACTCGTGAGGGCCGCCCAGGCCGCCACGGAGACGGTCAGGACGCCGGGCTGTGTGTTTTCGGTGAGATTCAGTGCTTCGGCTGGCCCTTCCCAGAGGAGCTTGCGAAAATCCGCCTCCAGGGCCGCGTCCGCGTGCGCGAACACCTCGGCCGACTCGGCGAAGGCCTCGGAGAGGGCTTTCCCCATGCCCACGTACTGGGAAGCCTGACCAGGAAAGACGACGGCGATCTTCATGGGCACCCCTAAGGCACAATGCTTGTTTCAGGAACGCTGCTGGCGCCGTTTCAGCGCCCGTCGCCGCTCCCTACCAGCGTATCAATCCGGAACCCCAGGTGAGACCGGCACCGAAGGCGGCGAAAAGGAGGATGTCGCCCGGCTGTACCCTGCCGGAGCGCACCAGTTCGTCCAGCGCGATGGGGATGGAGGCGGCGGAAGTGTTCCCGATGCGGTCGATGTTGAGGTAGATGGTCTCGGGCGGCCAGCCGAGGCGCTCAGCGACGGCGTTGATGATCCTCACGTTGGCCTGGTGGGGTACGAACCAACGCACGTCCGCCGGGGTGAGGCCCGCCCGTTCGATGGCCTCGCGGCAGACCGATTCAAGGGAGCGGACGGCGATCTTGAAGGTCTCGTTGCCCTTCATCTTGATCGTGTGCAGGTTGGCGTCGATCATGGCGTGGCTGACGGGGATCTTGGAGCCTCCGCCGGGCAGGGTGATGAAATCTGCCATGGAGCCGTCGGCGTGGATGGCCGAGGAGAGAAGCCCCCGGCCGTTCTCCTCTGCCGAGAGGACCACAGCTCCCGCGCCGTCCGCGAAGAGGACGCACGTGGCGCGGTCCTGCCAGTCCACGTACTTGGAGAGGATCTCGGCCCCAACCACGAGGACGTGGCGGGCGAGTCCGTTGCGGATGAAGCTGTCTCCGACGGTGATGGCGTAGATGAAGCCCGAGCAGCCCGCGGCCATGTCGAAGGCGGCCGCCTTCTTGGCGCCGATCATGTGCTGGACGAAGCAGGCGGTGGAGGGGATGGGCTGGTCGGGGGTCACCGTGGCGACGATGATCAGGTCTAGCTCTTCGGCCTTCAGGCCGGCCATCTCCAGGGCACGGCGAGAGGCCTCGGCCACGAACAGCGAGAGGTATTCGTCGTCAGCGGCGATTCGCCGCTCTCGGATTCCCGTGCGAGTGGTGATCCACTCGTCGGTTGTATCCACCATCTTTTCGAGGTCGGCGTTGGTCAGGACCTTCTGCGGAAGGGAGTGTCCCGTGCCACTAATTCGCGACCGAACGTTTGCCATTGGGAGTGTCCTTCATACGCGCGTGAATCTGGTCGATGATCCGCTGGTTCAAGCCGGCCAGGCAGAAGTCGCGGGCAAGACGGAGGGCGTTCATAATCGCCTTGGGCTGCGAACGGCCGTGGCAAATGATGGTGACGGCCTGGACGCCCAAGAGGAGCGCCCCGCCGTACTCGGCGTAATCCATCTTGGCCTTCAATCCCTTGTAGACCTTGGAGGAGAGAAGGTAGCCCAGCTTGGAGATGGCGCTTTGCTGAAAGCCTTCCCGGAGCGCCTGTCCAATGTATTCGTAAACCGACTCGCCGGTCTTCAGCACCACGTTTCCGGTGAATCCGTCCGTGACGATGACGTCGGCCTCGCCTCCGAAGAGCCCGTGCGCCTCCACATTGCCCGTAAAATTGATGTCCGCCTGCTGGAGGAGTTTGAAGACCTCCTTGGTCAGGTCGTTGCCCTTGATGTCCTCCTCCCCGATGGAGAGGAGTCCCACGCGCGGGTGCTCGATGCCGGTGACCTGAGAGGCGTAGATGCTGCCCATGATCGCGAACTGCAGGAGCTGGGAGGGCTTGCAGTCGCTGTTGGCCCCCACATCCAGGATGAGGGAGGCGCCCTTGGCGTGCGGCAGCCAGGTGGCCAGCGCGGGCCTTTCCACGACCTCGATGCCGCCGATTACCAGTTTGGCCGTGGCCATGATGGCGCCCGTGTTTCCGGCCGAGACCAGCCCCTGGGCCTCACCGGCCTTGACCAGCTCGGCGGCGATGCGCAGGGAGCTCCTCCGCTTCTTGCGGATGGGCGTCATGGGGGGGTCGTCCATGGTCACGACCTCCTCGGCGTGCACCACGGAGAGCCCCTCCTCCTCGGCTTTCAGGTGGGCGAGTTCGCGCCTGAGCCGAGGCTCGTCCCCGACGAGGACGGTCCGGACGCCGAATCGCCGATAAGCCTCCACCGCGCCGATGACCTCGGGAAGTGGAGCCCGGTCCCCCCCCATCGCGTCAAGAGCGATGCGGATGGTCATTCAACCCTCAGGTTTCCTTGACTTCAATGACCGCGCGTCCGTCGTAGTGGCCGCACGCGGGGCAAACCTGATGCGGTGGCCGTTTCTCGTGGCACTGGGGGCAGTCCACCAGGTTGGGCAGACTCAGGGCGTCGCCGGTGCGGCGCTTGTCCCTGCGGGTTTTCGAATGGCGGCGTCTGGGGTTGGGCATGGGTTACTCCTTTCGTGGGGAGACGAACTGAGCCAGTGGGATCCAGCGCAAATCCGGATCGGGGGGGCAGGCGCAGGGGCCCTGGTTCAGGTCGGCACCGCAACGGGGGCACAAGCCTTTGCAGTCCTCACGGCAGAGAATCTTCTCCGGCATCTCCAGGTACATCTGCTGGGCCATGAGGTCTTCGAGCTGCAACGTATCCTCGTCATAATACGTGATTTCGTCAGATTCGCTAGAAACGTCTACGGCCTCTTCCACGGGTGCCTGGGCGGCGGGCCTATATTCGAGAGAGAATGCGCAGGTCCCGGCCATGGAGGCCGGCGCGAGGCAGCGGGAACAGGGCGCCACGGCCGTATAATCGAACTTCCCGTCCAGCTTGTGGGCCCCCTTCCAGGGTTCAACCAGCAGGGAGAGCTCGCCTGGGGTGACGGCAGCCTCGTAGTGGAAGCCGAGCTCCAGCCGGAAAGGCGCCACGCGCTCGTGGAACTCTACCGGCTGAACCACATCTGAAAAGCGGATCCACATGGCGCGATGGCTCCTCCTAAGCGCAACAGAATACCACAGTTAGCGGCTTCCCGTCAAGGGCGGTGGGCCATTGGCGGGGTTTTCCCGCTTCCGGTTTCTTGCGCGCTCGGTGGACTCAGATGCCGAAATCACACCTTCCCTAACTCCCGCCTTCGGGTGATAATGAGCACAGGGGGAGGCCTTATGCCCGTTCGAGAAGAAGCCTTTCCGTTTGCCGGACCTCCGGCCGTAGCCGGCGTGGCGCTGGCGGTCCTGGGGCATCCCGTCTGGTGCGGCGCACTCCTGCTCCTGAGTCTGTGCGTGTGCGCCTTTTTTCGCGATCCGGAACGGCATCCACCGCCGGACGGGCATTTGATCGTGGCCCCGGCCGACGGACGCATCCTCATCGCCAGGAGGGAAGGGGAGCACACCAAGATCACCATCTTCATGTCGGTGTTCAATGTGCACGTCAATCGCGCACCCTCCGACAGCCGGGTCTCAGCCTCGTCGTACAACCCGGGCAAGTTCCTGGCCGCATGGAACGACAAGGCCTCCCTTGACAACGAGCAGGTCAGGATCCAGTTGAGGACCGACCATGGCCCGGTCGAAGTCGTTCTCATTGCGGGCCTAATCGCGAGAAGGATCGTGTGTTGGGCTGTCAAGGACCGGCAGTTCGCGAGGGGCGAAAGGATCGGTCTGATCCGGTTCGGCTCGAGGGTTGACCTGCTGCTCCCGCCCGACGAGGTGGAGCTTCTCGTCGCGCCGGGTGAGCGGGTGAGAGCGGGCCGCACGCCGGTGGCCCGCTGGAGCGTGGGTTGATGGCTCCGCGCCGTCTGGGACCCCTCGCGCGGGTCGGCCGGCCCATCCCCATCCGGAGGGGCGTGGCCGCTCTCCCGTCGCTCTTCACCGTCGCCAACATGTTCTGCGGATACTACGCCATCATCCTTGGTTCCAAGCACAGGTTCGAGTGGGCCGTCACGCTGATCATCATGGCCGGCATCTTGGACAGCCTGGATGGGCGTATCGCACGAATGACTGGCACCTCCAGCGAATTCGGAAAGGAGCTGGATTCGCTGTCGGACTTTCTCTCCTTCGGTCTCGCGCCGGCTCTGATCCTCTACCACTGGGGTTTCGCGGACCTTGGGCGCACGGGGTGGCTCTTCGCCTTCCTGCTGCCGGTGGCGGGGGCCCTGCGATTGGCGAGGTTCAACGTCCAGGCCGCCAAGGTGGACAAGCGCTATTTCGTGGGGCTACCGATCCCGGCGGGCGCGGCCGCCGCGGTTCTACCGCTCTACTTTTTGCCCGAGGGGCTGCCGCCGGCCTTTAAGGCGGCGGCTCTGGCGTATGTGGTGGCGCTCTCGTGGCTCATGGTGAGCACAATTCGCTACCGGTCCTTCAAGGAGTTCGACTGGCGGGAAAGGCGGCCGTCGCGGCTCGTCTTCGTGCTGGCCCTGGTGCTGGTGCTCGTAGCCCTCTACCCGACGCTCATCCTGCTCCTGCTGGCCGTCGGGTACGCCCTGTCGGGCCCGGCTGGCTGGGTGTGGACCAAACTGATCAGGCGAAGCGTCCCAGCCGGAGAAGGGGGCCCTCCGGAGATCGCCGGAGAGGAGCCACATGAACCCTGAGTCCCACTACGTGGCGCTCGTCGGCGCCGGATCTCTGGAGGTCCTCGAACTGAAATCGCGCCTCACGGAAATGGGCGTGGAGGAATCGGCGATTCTGGTCTTTGGGCCCAAGCTCGGGACCTGGGAGATGTCGGTAGACGACGACGCGGCGGCCGTCTTCCTTCCGCTGGACGAGGAGCTACTCCGGAAGGTCGGGACCGTCTTCCTGTTCACGAGCGATGATGACGCACGGCAGTTTGTGCTCGGTTGGGCCCAGAGGGCCGGGGCCCTCGTTTTGGACCTCTCCCTCCAGGCGGGTTCCCCCGACGGCTGGTGCAACCCGCTGGCCGACGAAGACACCCTGCGTTCGAGGGGCGCTCTGCTCAGCTTTCCGGCCCCCGCCGCTCTCTTTCTGGGCCTTGCATTGAATGCGCTGGAAGGCCAGGAGATCTCTTCAGTGGACTGCCACCTCTTTTTGCCCGCGTCGGTCAGGGGTGAGGCCGGGGTGGACGAGTTGTTTCAGCAGAGCGTGAGCCTGCTGAATTTCAAGCCGCTCCCAACGGAGATCTTCGGCCGGCAGGTGGCCTTCAACCTGTTTCCGTCCGAGGTCCAACCCGGCGGCGATGTCTTTGGGGATCAGGTCCGCTGCATCAGCAACCGGGAGCTGACCATGACCCTGGTGTCCATGCAGACTCCCGTGTTCCACAACACCGGCCTCTCCTCTCTGGTTCACCTGCAAACCGCGGCGGATCCCGAAAAGAGAATGCGCGCTGCCCTGAAGAAGCAGGGCTACTTTCACCTGTTCAGCGGAGAACGGTGGCCCTCGCCGGTGGAGGTGGGACAGCTCGCATCACCCATCCTCGGAGTCCGCAGGCTGAGGGACGATGTGCTGTGGATCTGGATGCTCTTCGACAACGTGAAGGCGGGCATGGCCCCGCTCGCCGCGAAGGCCTTCAAATCCCTGCGAGGGGGACCGGCCGGCGGTCAGTCCTGAAGACCGAAATCCTCGATGGCCTGAAGATCGGGCTCCTGTCCCTCGGCGTAGGCCTGCGGAAAGTGTTGGAAAATGTGCATGCAGTCCAAGGAACAGAACGAGAAGGACTTCCCCTCGTAGGTGACCTCGAAGGTCCCCGCATCGGGACTCAGGAAACCACCGCAAACGGGACAGCGTTCCAGGATCACGGGCCGCCTCCTGCCCAAGGAACGTTCAAATGCCGTGCCATGTTGGCAGCACTTGGTTGAAACGTTGGTGGAGCCGTGCGCGGGTACGGGAAAGCGATCCTATTCCTTCCCATAGGCTGATCCGATCTGGAGCCAAGGTGTTACCGCTGGAAACGGAAGAAGGGGAACCAGCCCTGCAGTCTCGCCATGCAAAAAGGGCCTCCCGCAGAAACCGGGAGGCCCTCCTGATCCGCGGGTGATCCGATCTAGAGCTTCTTGACGGTATCGACCTCGATGGCGCTGATACCGTCGCGCTGGAAGAGCGGACCGGTCACCTCCACCTGGTCGGCGGCGTAACCCTTGGCCTCCTCGAAAGGCTTGCCGTCCTTGTGGCTGGCCACCAGAAGGTAGACTTTGCCGTCCGCCGTCCTGAGCCCCATGGGCTGGCCACCCTTCAGGCACATCAGGGCGCACTGCTGGTGTTTCATGCCCATGGCGCCATGGCCTAGGTAGCAGGCCATATCCAGGATTTCGCCCTTCACCGTGATGCTTGCCTCTTTATCCATCTTCATGTTCATGGGGCCGGCGGCGAAAACGGCCGACCCGATGAACGTCATCAGGGCCAGAGCGAGAAGGGTTATCACGAAACCACGCTTGGACACGCGATGCATTGTTCACCTCCATTCAGAAAAAACTAACAAGTCGGGGGAGACGCGTATTCCTGAGTCATTAGGGCGCGCCGACGCGCCCAGGTGGCTCATCTCTCAGAAACTGGACGTAGGCCCACAGGGCGTCCACATCCTGGGGTTTGAGGACGCCACGGAAGCTCGGCATGTAGAGGTTCGCGCGCCCCAGAAAGAAGGAGGCGGCGGGATTCCGAGCCATGCGTTTGGATCGGCCCTCCATCACCCACTCCCGGAATTCCCCCTGGTTCTGGACCAGGCTTGAGAAGTCCGCCCCGACCCATCCGGGGACGGTGAGGGTAAAGGAACGCGGGTTTGGCACGCCGCCCGAGCCTCCGATCCCGTGGCAGGACTCGCAGCCGTACTTGCGCGAGAGCGTGAAGCCGTCTGCTACGGTACCCGAGTCGGGAACCTGGTAGCCGTCGGCCACCATGACGTAGCGCGCCAGATCGTGTATCTCCGAGGGGCTCAGGCGTCCCTTGAAGGCGGGCATATGAAAGAGCGGGGCTGCCTTTATGCCCGGTTCGGCCGGGCGGGGCGGCGGCGGGGCGGCCGTCTTCTTGGGTGGAGGTTCTGGCCGCCCGAAGCGGATGAAATTTTCGACCTCCTTGGGATTCTTGACGTACATCATCAGGTTCCCGCGGTAAAAGGAGGGGACGCTGCCCCAGCGGCTTCCCGGGTCGTCGTGCTGGTCGCGCTGGAGCGGGGCGTGGCAGGCGAGGCACCCGTTCTTTGCCGCCAGCTTGGCCCCAGCACGAACGGGGTTTCTGGTGCGGTAGGTCCAGTACCAATCGGGCCACCACCTTGCCGTAGCGGCCAGAATCACGATCGCGACGACGAGGCCCACGAGGCGTTTCCTCTTCACAGGGCCACCCTGCGCAGGCGCAGCGCGTTGCTGATAACCGACACGGAGCTGAAGCTCATGGCCGCGCTTGCGATCACGGGGCTCAACAAGAGACCGAAGAATGGGTAGAGTATGCCCGCAGCGATGGGAATGCCGATCGTGTTGTACACGAAGGCGAAGAAGAGGTTCTGCTTGATGTTGGCCATGGTCTTCCGGCTGAGCATGTAGGCCTTCACAATGCCGCGCAAATCACCCCTCAGAAGGGTGATGCCCGCGCTCTCCATGGCCACGTCCGTGCCCGAACCCATGGCGATGCCCACCTGGGCCTGAGCGAGCGCCGGAGCGTCGTTTACCCCGTCTCCGGCCATAGCCACGAAGCGGCCCTCGCTCTGGAGGCGCTTGACCACGGCGCTCTTCTGGTCCGGCAGGACGTCCGCCTCGACCTCCTCGATGCCCAGCTCGTCGGCCACGGCCTGCGCCGTGACCCTGTTGTCGCCCGTCAGCATGACGATGCGGATCCCTTGTTCCTTCAAGGACCTGACTGCCTCGGCGGTGGTGCTCTTGACGGGGTCCGAGACGGTGATCAAGCCGGCCAGTCGTCCTCCAAGGACTACGAACATGACGGTCCTGCCTTGCTTTCGCAGGCTTTCCGCCCTTTCGGCGAGCGTTCCCTCCCCGATGCTCATGGATTGCAGCCAGCGGGCATTGCCGAGGGCGACGACGCGCTTTGCGACCTTTCCGGTTACCCCCTGACCCGTCACGGATTGGAATTCCTCGACATTCTGGAGCGGGATTCTTCGCTCTTCGGCGCCGGCGACGATGGCCGCTGCGAGAGGATGCTCGCTGGCTCGCTCGAGGCTTGCGGCGAGGCCAAGGAGCTCGTTCTCAGAGAGGCCGTCGAGGGCTACGACCTCCCTCAACCTGGGCCTGCCTTCGGTCAGGGTGCCCGTCTTGTCCACCACCAGCGTGTCTACCTTCTGAAGGGTTTCCAGGGCTTCGGCGTTCTTGATGAGAACCCCTGCCCGGGCGCCCCGGCCGGTAGCCACCATGATGGACATGGGGGTGGCGAGGCCGAGGGCGCACGGGCAGGCGATCATCAGGACCGCCACGGCGTTGACGAGCGCGTAGGCCAGGGCTGGCTGTGGACCGAAGACCGCCCATACGATGAAAGTGATGACGGCCGAGAGAATCACGGCGGGCACGAAGTAGGAGGCCGCCACGTCCGCGATGCGCTGAATGGGCGCCCGGCTTCGCTGGGCGTCGCCCACCATGCGGACGATCTGGGCCAACAGGGTGTCGCCGCCCACGCGCTCGGCCCGCATGGTGAACCCGCCGGTAGCGTTGACCGTTCCGCCGGTGACGCGGTCGCCGGGGCTCTTCTCAACGGGAATTGGTTCGCCGCTAATCATGGATTCGTCCACGGAGCTGGAGCCATCGAGCACGAGGCCGTCCACGGGCACCTTCTCGCCGGGGCGGACTCGCAAGGTGTCGCCGGGCTGGACCTGATCCAGCGAGATGTCAGATTCCGTGCCATCGGAATGGATCTTGCGCGCCGTTTTCGGGGCAAGGCCGAGCAATGCCTTGATGGCACTGGAGGTGCGGCTGCGGGCCTTGAGTTCCATCACCTGGCCCAGCAGGACCAGCACCGTGATCATGGCGGCCGCGTCGAAGTACGTGGCGATCTGCCCGCTTTCATCGCGGAAGGCGGGCGGGAAGACCTGCGGGAAGAGAAGGGCTACCACGCTGTAGGCGTAGGAGACGCCGACGCCCATCGCTATGAGCGTGAACATGTTCAGACTGCGGTGAACCAGCGAATCCCATCCCCGCTTGAGCAGAACCCAGCCGGCCCAGAAAACCACGGGCGTGGAGAGAATGAATTCCAGCCATCCCGCCGCCCTGGAGGAGATGAGGTGCTGCATTTTGAGCGCGGGGACCATGTGGGGGAGGGCCACCATGAAAAGAGGCACGGTCAGGGCGAGCGCCACCCAGAAGCGTCGCTTCATGTCCTTGAATTCCGGATTCTCCTCCTCGACCGTGACCGTCTCCGCCTCAAGGGCCATGCCGCACTTGGGGCACGCGCCCGGATGGTCCTGCCGAACTTCCGGATGCATGGGGCAGGTGAAGACGGTGGCGGTCGCGGGCGCCGTGATGTCCATGGGCTCGAGGGCCATGCCGCACTTGGGGCAGGCGCCCGGATGATCCTGTACCACTTCGGGATCCATGGGACATGTGTAGCGGGTGCCTCCCGGTGCCGCTTTTGCCACGCTTGGAGCTGGTTTTTCGCCGAGGTAGGCATGCGGATCCGCCCTGAACTTCTCCAGGCAGTGCGCCGAGCAGAACCAATAGGTGATGCCATCGTGCTCGAAGCGTCCGGCGGCTCCTTCGGGGGAGACCGTCATGCCGCACACCGGATCTCTGGCCTCCTCGGCCTTCGCCGGCTGGTGCTTCATCATCATCGGCATTCCCATGGGCTTGTAGGTTGGATCGAGGTACTTCTCGGGCTCGGCGAGGAAGCGCTCGCGGCACTTCGGATTGCAGAAGCCGTATCGCTTTCCGCCGTGCTCGGCGGTTCCGCCACGGGGATGCTCCGGATCCACGGCCATGCCGCAGACGGGATCCCGCGTGTTGGCGGGCGAATCGGCGGCTCCCTGTGCTTCCGTCTCTGTTTGCCTCTTCATCCGTTGCCTCCACGGCGAACTCGCCACATGCCACCTAGGACGCGGGCTCCTGCCCCCTGGTGGTAACTGACCCCTGCGACAGGCCCTCCTGAGCGGGCAAGGTGCGCTTCTTCCAGAGCAGATAAATGGCGGGATAGACGAGAAGTTCCATCAGGAACGAGGTGAAGAGTCCGCCCACCATGGGCGCCGCCACGCGCTTCATCATGTCCGCGCCCGTGCCCTGCGACCACATGATCGGCATGAGGCCCACGGCCGCCGCGGTGACGGTCATCATCTTGGGGCGGATGCGCTTCACCGCTCCGTGGACGATGGCATCGTGGAGATCGGCCAGCGAACGCAGGCGCCCGGCCTTCAAAGCCTCGCCGTAGGAGAGGTCCAGGAACAGGAGCATGAAGACGCCCGTCTCCGCGTCCAGCCCCATGAGCGCGATCATGCCCACCCACGTGGCGATGGACACGTTGTAGTGCAAAAAGTAGAGAAGCCAGATAGCGCCCACTACCGAGAAGGGGACCGCCAATAGCACCACCATGGCCTTGAAGGTGGATTTGGTGTTCATGTAGAGCAGCAGGAAGATGAGCAAGAGCGTGATGGGGACCACCACCTTCAACCGCTTGCGCACGCGGATCATGTTCTCCCACTGGCCGCTCCAGACGAGGGAGTAACCCGTGGGGAGGTGGACCGCCTTCGCCACCACCCGCTGCGCGGCCGCCACGTAAGAGCCTACGTCCCGGCCCGCGAGGTCCACGTAGACGTAACCCGCCAGCATGCCGTTCTCATCCCGGATCATGGCAGGCCCGAGTTCCGTGCGGACGTCCGCCAGCTCCTCCATGGGAACCTGCACGCCGGTGGGCGTGCTCACGAGGATCCTCCGGAGTTGGTCGAGGTTGGCGCGCAGGTCGCGGGGGTAGCGCAGGTTCACCGAGTAGCGTGCGCGGCCCTCGACGGTCGTCGTGATGTTCTCACCTCCCACCGCCGTCATGATCACGTCCTGCAGGTCCTGGATGGTGAGGCCGTAGCGGGCCAGCGCGTCGCGCTTCGGGACGAAGTCCACGTAGTAGCCCCCGCCGGTGCGCTCGGCGAAGACGCTCCGCGTGCCGGGGACCTTCTGCAGGACCCGCTGGATCTGCTCTCCGATGCGCTGAATCTCATCCAGGTTGTCCCCGAGAATCTTGATCCCGATGGGGGTCCGAACCCCCGTCGTGAGCATGTCGATGCGGCCCCGGATGGGCATGGTCCAGGCGTTGGTATTGCCGGGGACCTGGATGGCCCGGTCCATCTGATCGATGAGCTCGCTGTAGGAGATGTGGTCGGACCAGATGTGGCTCAGCACCCCCTTGAGCCAGTGAGGCGCCCACGAGGAGTACCAGCGGGGCCGGGCCTCCCACTGGGATTCGGGCTTGAGCACCACCGTCGTCTCCATCATGGAGAAAGGAGCCGGATCGGTGGAGGTGTCCGCCCGGCCCGCCTTTCCGAAGACAGAGACCACCTCCGGGAAGGACTTGAGGATGCGGTCCTCGGTCTGGAGTAGCGCCTGGGCCTGCGTCACCGAGATGCCCGGCAAGGTGGTCGGCATGTAAAGGATCGTGCCCTCCTCCAAGGGCGGCATGAACTCCTGGCCGAGCTTGAAGTAGACGGGCACGGAGACGGCGATGATGAGCAGGGCCGCAGCGATGACGCTCTTGGGGTGGCGCAGGACGAAGCGGCACGGCCTCTCGTAGAGCCAGAAGAGGACCCGGCTCACCGGGTGCTTCTCCTCGGGGTAGTAGGTGCCGATGAAGAGTGCATCGAGTGTCCTGCCGACGAACCGGGGCTTCACCTTGAAGCGGTCCATCCGCGCGAAGAGCATGCGCACGGCCGGATCGAGCGTCACGGCCAGGATCGCCGCGATGGCGATAGCGAGCGTCTTCGTATAGGCGAGCGGCTTGAAGAGGCGCCCCTCCTGACCGGTCAGGGTGAAGATGGGCAGAAAGGCCACGGCGATGACGGCGAGGGAGAAGAAGACCGAGGGCCCCACCTCCAGCAGGGCCTCCAGGCGCACGGCGTGGAAGTCGCCCACGCGGCCGCCCTCCTGCCACAGTTCCAGCTTCTTGTAGGCGTTCTCCACCTCCACGATGGCCCCGTCCACGAGCACGCCGATGGAGATGGCGATCCCGGAGAGGCTCATGATGTTGGAGGTGATGCCCATGAAATACATGGGGATAAAAGCCAGGAGCACACTGATGGGAATCGTGATGATGGGCACCATGGCCGAGGGGAAGTGCCAGAGGAAGAAGAGGATCACCAGGCTCACGACGAGCATCTCCAGGAGCAGCTCTTCCTTGAGGTTGTCGATGGAGCGCTGGATGAGCTCGGAACGGTCGTAGGCCGGCTCGATGGTGACGCCGGAGGGGAGCGAGGCCTTCATGGAGGCGAGCTTCGCCTTGACCCGGTCGATGACGTTGAGGGCGTTCTCGCCCTGGCGCATGACCACGATGCCGCCCACGGCGTCGCCCTCGCCGTTCCAGTCCAGGATTCCGCGGCGCATTTGGGGGCCGAGAGCCACAGTGGCCACGTCCTTCAGGAGCACCGGCGTTCCGCCAGGAGTCGCCTTCACGACGACCTTGTCGAGGTCGGAGGTGGATTTGAGGTATCCTTCGCCGCGCACCATGAACTCGGTGCCGGCGAATTCGATGAGCCGGCCGCCCACCTCGTTGTTGCTCTGCCGGATGGCCCTGGCCACGTCTAGGATCGAGAGGTTGTAGGCCTGGATGCGGATGGGGTCGATGGTCACCTGGTACTGCTTCTGGAAACCGCCAATGCTCGCCACCTCGGCCACGCCGGGTACGCTCTCGAGAGCGTAGCGGAGGGTCCAGTCCTGATAGGAGCGCAACTGGGCGAGGTTATGCTCGTGGCTGTGGTCCACCAGGACGTACTGGTAGACCCAGCCGACGCCGGTGGCGTCGGGCCCCAGCTCGGGATGCACCCCCTCCGGCAGATTGCCCTGGATCTTGGAGAGGTACTCCAGCACCCGGCTGCGCGCCCAGTAGATGTCGGTGCCGTCGTCGAAGACCACGTAGACGTACGAGAAGCCGAAATCCGAGAAGCCCCGGATGGCCTTCACCCGCGGCGTTCCCAACAGGGCGGCGATGATGGGATAGGTGACCTGGTCCTCGATGACGTCCGGGCTTCGGTCCCAGCGCGTGTACACGATGACCTGGGTGTCGGATAGGTCGGGGATGGCGTCCAGGCGGATGTGGTGGAGGGCGTAGGCGGCGTAGGCCAGCGCCGCCCCCACGAGAGCGAGCACCAGGAATTTGTTGTGCGCCGAGAAGGTAATGAGCTTCCGGATCATGCGGTCACTTCCCGGTGGCGATGGCCTGAAGGGCGGCCTTGAGCGAGGATTCCGAATCCACCAGGAAGTTGGCTGACGTGACGACGCGCTGGCCTGGTGTGAGGCCCGAGAACACTTCGAAGTAGCCGCCGCTGCGCGGCCCGAGGGTCACCTCGACGGGGGTGAGGGTGCCGTCGGAACCGGCCACGAAGGCGTAGTTGTGTTCTCCCGCCGGCAGGATAGCCGAGTCGGGAACGGCGGTCCGTATCCCGAGGTCGTAGTCCAGGTGGGCATCGCCGTACATGCCGGGCTTGAGGACCATCCCGGGGTTGGGGATCACCATGCGGGCCTTCAGCGTCCGAGTGGTGGGATCGAGGAAGGGGTCGAGGAGGCTGACGCGCCCTTCGAAAACCTTGCCAGGCCAGTAGGGGAGAGTCACCTTGGCGGGCATGTCCACCCTGACGTAGGGAAGATCCGATTCGTAGAGTTCGGCCTCGGCCCACACCGTGGAGAGATCGGCAATAACCATGAGGGGATCGCCCGGCGTGATGCGCTGTCCGGGAAGCACCGTCTTGTCCGTCACGTAGCCGGAGGCCGGTGCGTAGAGAGTCAGGTCCTTTTCCACCTGCCCCGTCTTCTTGATCCGCTCGATCTGGGCCTGGCTGACGTCCCAGAGTCTGAGGCGCCGCACGGCTGCGTCCACCAGCTCCTGACCTCCCTGGGACACTTGGCTGTAGGGGCTCTGGGCGAGCTGCTTGGCGGCGCTCAGGGCGGAGAGCAGTTCCTGTTCGGAGGCCACCAGGTCGGGGCTGTAGATGGAGAGGAGCGGCTGGCCCCGGCGGACGGCCTGCCCCGTGGCGTCGACGTAGAGCTTCTCGACCCAGCCGCCCACCTTCGTATTGACGCGGTAAAGGCGCGTCTCGTCAGGCACGATCCGGGCCGCCGTACGGACGTCACGGCGCAGGTCCCGCTCCTGGACCGTTCCGTAAGTCAGCCCCATGCGCTTCGCGTCTCCGCCCGTCACCGAAATGGCCGTCAGTCCCTTGGGCGCTGGGGTGGACGATTCGGTCACGGTGAAGGGCACCATTTCCATGCCCATGGAGTCCTTGCCGGGGTGGTCGCTGACCTCGTCGGGGTTCATGGTGGAGCGCCACATGGTCTTGGTCTTGGGAGGCGAGGTGGGGGAGGCGGCCTGTGGCGAAGCCGCGGTGCTGTCGGCGGGAGCCTGCTCGCTGACCGTGAAGGGCACCATTTCCATGCCCATGGAGTCCTTGCCGGGATGGTCGCTGACCTCGTTGGGGTTCATGGTGGAGCGCCACATGGTCTCGGTCTTGGGTGGGGGCGGCAAGGTCGTGGCGGCCTGTGCGGGCGCGTCCCCCGGGTCGGCGGAGGCGGCTTGCGGGGACGGAGAGGCCGCCCTTGTATCCGGTCGGGCGGCTTGGCCGGGGGCCGGGCTCGACTTCACGCGCACGAGCCTCATGCCGCAGATGGGGCAGTCTCCGGGTTTGTCGGAAGTGACCTGGGGATGCATGGGGCAGCGGTACAGCGGCGCTTCCTGCGCCTTCCCGCTGACGGAGCACGCCGAGAGAGCCACGAGAAGGACCATCACGGCAAGGGCGCCCAGGCATGCACTTTTCAGACGACGGGAGGGACGCATTCTCTTCTCCTCGCTTTGCGGACAGCGGCGGGCCGACGATCGCTATGGAATGAGATCGCGCCCCGCAACCCTTCAGTGTGAGTGTGCTGAGCCCGCAGCGGGAACAGCCGGCACGGCGGACTGTTCTGATGCGGGAGCAAGGGCTCGCGCCTCCAAAAGCATGCCGCATTTCGGGCACTTGCCCGGGTGATCCTGGCGCACCTCCGGGTGCATGGGACAAGTGTAGATGTAGGCGACCTTCTCGGTCCCCCTTTGAAGGGCCATCCCGCATTGGGGACATTTGCCGGGGTGGTCCTGACGTACGTCGGTGTGCATGGGACACGTGTAGTAAGCACTCTCCAGGGGCTTGGCCTCGAGGAACATGCCGCACTTCGGACAGCGACCGGGCTTGTCCGAGGTGACGTCGGGATGCATGGGACAAACGTAGGTGACCTTCGCGGAGGCGACTCCGGGGGATGCGCTCTGCGGTGATTTGGCTGGTCCGCCCGCCAGGACAGCGGGAGAAAGCAGCAACAGGACTAGAGCGGCGAAGGTGGTGAAGGACAGTTTTGTCGGGCGTGGTTTCATTCTCCGTGCTCCTTCTTTTCTTGGGGGGTAACGGCGGGCCGGCCAGCGCCTTCGCGGGACGCACCTTGGAGGGATGGCACGCCGAGGATGGCTTCCATGCGAGCAAGGGCTATCTGAAAATCGGCCTGCGCCATGAGGGTCTGCCGCTGATCGCCGTAATAGCCGGCCAGCGTGTTCAGCAGAGTCGTGAAGTCCGTTTTTCCGACGCCATAGCTGGCCAGGCTCGATTCATAGGCCTGCTTGGCCTGGATCAGGAGGCCGTTCTGAAGCAGTTCGAACACGGCTCGATCGCGCGAAGCGGTCTGCCAGGCCTGAGTGAGATCGTAGCGAACCTGATTCATGACGCCGGCCGTCTCCTGCTTCGCTCCCTCCTGCTGGGCCAGGGCTTCATCGAGAGCGGGGCGGTAGCGGTCCTTCCGGTGGAAGAAGGGCAGGGTGATGCCGACCATGGCCGTGAGGTAGTCTCCCCCGCCCATGGTCACGTCGTTGTGGCGGTAGCGCCCACCCACGATGAAGTCTGGCTTGAAGTCCTTTCTCGCGATAGCCACCTGTCTCTCTTCAACCTGCTCCCTTGCCTGTGCGACGGCGATCCGCGGCGCTCCCGTGTCCAGGTCGCTCAGAAGGCCGTCCAGGGAAGGCTCCTTGGCCGGTTCGGGGATGTCCACCTGTTGGAGGAGTGAACGGTCGAGGGACCCGCCCAGCAGGTCCGTCAGCCGAGCGGCAGCGATCTCCCGCTCCTGCACCAGGTCGAGGCGCTCCTTGTCGGCTTGGGTGATGGCGGTTTGGGCCAGAAGCACGTCGGTTTGCGTGCCTCCGCCGGAGGCGTAGAGCGCCATGGCCCCCTTGGCGGCGGCCTCCAAGGCGTCTGTGGTCTGGTCATTGAGGTCCAACAGCCGGAGGTTCAGCGCGTACCGATAGGCCGCCGCCTTGACCTCGCCCCGCAGCTCGCTCTCCATGGCCTTTAGATCGGCCTGGGCCAGGGCCGCCTGGCGCCGCGCTTTCTCCTCCCTAAGTTTGCGCTTACCCGGATAGGGCAGCTCTTGCGTGAGGCCGATGGAGACCCCTTTGCTGAGCGCGTCGCCCGCATTGAAATGGTTCACCGACAGCATCATGAGTTCCACGTCGGCGGTGGGGTCCGGAAGAGCCTTGGCCTGCGGGAGCCGATCGAGGGCCGCCACCACCTTCTGGCGCTGAGCCGCGAGAGCCGGATTGTGGACTAGGGCCGTCTTCACCAAAGTCGCCATGGGGTCTTGCGGGGGCGCCTCCGGCGTCTGGGCGGGACAGGCGAAGGCGGCCACCATCATGGCGACGGTTCCTACTGCGGCAACAATCGGCTTCATCAGGACTCCTCTCGGTGCCCGCCCGGCAGGCGGTGGTCCCTCGTAGGCACGTTGCGTGCCAAGGAAGCCGGGGTTTACCCGCTGAGGACCTATCTGCTGGTATGCGGACCAGCGGCGAGACGGCGAAACCTCCCGTCAGGACATTTCATGAACCGTGCACCCTCAATTGTAGAATATTATGCGCTCGATGTGGTTAATAGTGTTCAGGCGTCGGGCAGGCCAGCCTGCGGGCGAAAGCCTTGGGTTGGCCCAGGCCTTGCAACCACGGAGCCGGAGGGCAGGCGATGGAGAAGCGGACATCCTGGGCTCGGATTCTCATCCTTGTGCTGATGGCGGCCTTTACCCTGTCTCTCCACTACATGCTCTTTCCGATGCCCCATTGGCTTCACCTGCTTCATCGCCGCCTCTGTTACGTGCCCATTCTCCTGGGTGGGCTCTGGTTCGGATTGGCGGGCGGTTTCGGCGTGGCCCTGGTGATCGCCTCGGCCACGCTGCCGCTGGCGCTCATGTACCACGGCCCTCTCTGGACCAACGAAGACCTGATTGAGATCACCTTTTACCTCGGCCTGGGCATTCTGACGGGGGTGCTCGTGGACAGGCGAGAGCGGGAGCGTTCGAACGCCGAGCGGCTCCAGCAGCAACTGGAGCGGAGCGAGAGGCAGGCCGCCCTCGGCCGCCTCGCTTCGGGGGTGGCCCACGAGGTGCGCACGCCCCTGGGCTCCATCCAGGGTGCGGCCGAGATCCTGGCTGAAGACTATCCCGAAGGCCACCCCAAGCGCGCCTTCCTCGACATCCTGCTGGCGGAGGTCGGCCGCCTCAAGACCGTGGTGCAGGAGTTTCTCGACCTTGGGCGGCCCATTTCCGTCGAGCCCGCCGAACTTGCGGCGCGGGATATGGTCGAGAGCTGCCGCAACAGCCTCATGGCGATGGTGGAGGGCTCCGGGGCGCAGATGGACGTCCAGGTCTCCCCGAGTTGCCGCGTGTGGGCCGATGGGTTCCGCCTGCACCAGGCCCTCACCAACCTGTTGCGAAACGCCCTCCAGGTCTCTGCCAGGGGCAGTCGGGTGATCATGGCGGCCCGCGACGAGGAGGCAGGCTGCCTCTTCGTCGTGGAGGACGAAGGCCCCGGGCTTCCTCCAGGCGAAGAGGGCCGCCTCTTCGAGCCCTTCTTCACGAAGCGGAAGGACGGGACGGGGCTCGGCCTCGCCCTGGCGCGGCAGATCGCGGAGGCGCACGGGGGCTGGGTCAAGGGAGAAAACCGGCCCGAAGGCGGGGCCCGCTTCAGCCTCTGGCTGCCCGGGAGTGGCAAGGAGCCGGTCGAAGCCGGCGGGGGCGTCGTCCCCACCAACCGGGCGGGGGAGAGGTGACCGTGGCGCGCGCTACTCGCATCCTGATGGTCGAAGACGACCCCAACCTGCGCAGAATCCTCTCCTACCACCTGGAAAGACTGGAGTACACCGTGGTCCAGGTCGCCGATGGCCGCTCGGCACTGGATCGCCTGGCAGCCGAGCCCTTCGATCTCGTCGTCACGGATGTGCGCATGGCGGGAATGGACGGGATTGAACTGCTCCGGGCCATCCGGGAGAAGGATCCCGACCTGCCCGTGGTGGTCATGACGGCCTACGGGACCATTCAGGACGCGGTGGAGGCCATGCGCCTCGGAGCCGCCGACTACCTCACGAAACCCGTCGAGCGGGAGACTCTTCTGCTCACGGTCCAGAAAGCGCTGAGGGTCTCGGACCTTCGGAAAGAGAACCGGCGCCTGAGAGAGAACCTCCAGGAGAAACGGCCCGTTGAATCCATCCTCGGTACGAGCGCGCCCATCCAGAAGCTGCTCGATGGTATCCGCCGGGTGGCCCCCACGGATGCCACCGTCCTCATCACAGGGGAGAGCGGCACCGGAAAGGAGTTGGTAGCCAGGGCTCTTCACTCCCTCTCTCCGAGGGTGGGCAAGCCCTTCGTGGCCATCAACTGCGCCGCCATGCCCAGGGATCTCCTGGAAAGTGAGCTGTTCGGGCACGAACGTGGCGCCTTCACGGGAGCCACCGAGACCAAGCCCGGCAAGTTCGTGCAGGCCAACGGCGGGACCCTCTTCTTGGACGAGATCGGCGACATGGACCTGTCGCTCCAGGCCAAAATCCTTCGCGCCCTGCAAGAGCGGGTCGTGGATCCGGTCGGTTCGCGGGCCTCGAAGGCGGTGGACGTAAGGGTTCTGGCGGCCACTCATCGGGACCTGTCCGGGGCGGTGAAGGCGGGGGCTTTTCGCGAGGACCTCTACTGGCGCCTCAATGTGATTCCCCTTGGCGTGCCCCCCCTCCGAGAGCGCGTGGAGGACGTGGCCATTCTCTTCTCCCATTTTTGCCGGCAGTATGGTGGAAGCGAACCCAAACTCGAAGCCGCGGCTATGGCGATTCTCCGCAACTACCGATGGCCGGGAAATGTTCGCGAGCTCCAGAGCCTGTGTCAGCGCCTGGCTATCCTCCACCCGGGCCAGGCGGTCGCCCCGGCGATGCTCCCCCCCGAGATGCGGGGCATCGAGCAGGAGGGTGGATCGCCTGCGGAGGGATTGTGGGGGCTCGAACGGGAGGCCATCGTCAGGGCCCTGCGGGAGCACAACGGGAACCAGTCCGCCGCGGCGCGCTCCCTTCGCATCCCCAGACACATCCTCATCTATCGCATGAAGAAGTACGGGTTGTCGTAGCGGCCTGCGAGACCCGAACGCCCGCCGGTGGGCCAGGGCCTCCGCCAATCGCGCGGCGGCCTCCGGCCTTCTGCAGGGACTAGCAGATCGCATCTGGCGGCCCGACAACTGGGCTTGCACCCGGGAGGCGACGGTGAAGGGGCCGCTCATTCCGCGCGAGCTTCAGGCATTCGGGATTACCGAAATCACGTTCATCCCCAGCCAAGCTGGGCATTGTGCCATGCGGTGTTGGATGCATCATCTGAATGGGCGGTGGATCTCGAAGAGCCCTTGAATCCGTCGGCTCTTTGGCCCGTCTGTTTCCAGGCACGGCGGCCAGATAAGGCCTTGCCTGGCACTCGGATTGCAAGAATATGGGCCAGCCGCATGAGCTGGGAATGGTCAAAAGGCTGAGAAAAGGCGGGTTATGAGGTATGTAGTTGGAGAGAAGTATTCAGAAAGGAGCGCATCGTGATGAATAATAAACAGGTTCGACCTGGGGAAACGAGGGCGACCCACACTCATCGGGCCGCGCGGACCACCGCTTGGCTGTGTGCGGCGCTGGCCGCCACGCTTGTGGCTGCGGTGGCTCTGCCCGCCAGCGCTCAGACGACGGGGATGCCCGAGGGAATGGCCTACTTCGCCGGCCCCATCACGGCCATGGACGGCGTGAGCGTCACCATCCAGGGGGCAAAGCTCGCGCTGGGTTCGCAGGCCGCTTACGTGGGGGAGGATGCGTCCGGGAATCTGCTGACGCTGACGCCCGCCGACTTTCAAGTCGGAGACACGGTCACCGCTTTCGAGACCAACAACAGCGGCACTCCAACTCTCACGTCGCTTTACCGGGGCCTCACCTTCATGATTCAAGGCCAAGTGACGGCCATCCAGAACGACTCCTCGGGCAACCCGCAGACCGTCACTGTGGACGGAACCTATACCGTCAATGTCTCGCAGGCCATTTTCGACGGCATGGACTCCACCGACATGGGCGGCGGCATGGGCGGGAACCTCTCCGGAGGAATGGGTTCCGGCGGCATGATGGGCGGCGGTGGCATGGGCGGTGGCGGCGGCATGGGAGGCGGCTCCGGCAGCGGTTCCGGCGGTGGTAGCGGCTCCGGTGGCGGCATGGGCGGCGGTGGCATGGCCAAAGAGAGCGCCACCGTCAGCGACACCCAGCTCCTCCAGGTCGGCTCCTACGTCGCCTTCGGCGGCATCGTGAGCAACGGGCTGTATGCCGCCGTCTTCGGCCACGTCATGGCCAACGGCATGATGGGCGGCGGTTCCATCCAGGGGCTCATGCACGACTCCTCGGGCAACGTGTCCGGATTCACCATGGACAAGGGCGGCACGAATACCAACGTGGTGATGAATGGGGCCACGCAGATTACCAAGAAGGGCCAGATGATGTCCGGCAACTCGCTGGCCTCCGGCATGAAGGTCAAGGTCCAGGGGCTTACGCGCGCCGACGGCTCCATGCTGGCCCAGTCCATCACGGTCAAAGGCAAGGGCGGCGGAATGATGTAACAGTGCGGCTCTCCTCTCCTCAGCTCGGGCCGGGCGCCGCCTCTGGGCGCCCGGCCCCTTGTGTTAGGACTCCTTGGCAGGAGAGTCGGGGGAGGCAGTCACCCCCTCACAACGAGATTGCGGCCTCTCCCCGCGACCTCAACGGTCGAAAGGATCGGGGCAATACCCTCCGCGAAACCCCTGCGCCCGCTCCCGGCGGTCTGCGGGGCACGGGTGGTAGGGAGACGACGGCAGGATGCCCAGGGCGACCAGCTGCGGGCGGAACTCGTAGCGAATGCGGAGAGTGGCCGCGGGCTCCCGTTCGAGCCTCAGGCGCACGCCGACGACACGGTGGTCCACCTTGTCTCCGATGCCCGTGGCCGCGAATTCGTCGGAAAGACCGGCCGAGGCCTGGGCCGAAGCTTTCTCCCGGCTTGTTCCCGAAGAGGGAGGAGGGCACGCCTCCGGCGAGGGACGCCCGTCCGGCTGCTCCTTCCCCCGGGCCTCCGCTCGTGGGGAGCTCCGCCCCAGGATTGGAACGGGGGGTGGCTCGGGGATTGCCTCGCGGTAGAAGACGGCTTCGATGACACCGAGGTTTTCCGTCTGCCCCAGCCAGGCGCCGTAGGAATGCTTTTCGCCCGTGAAGAAGAACTTGCGGGCCTGAGACCCGTTCACCTGCCAGCCGCCAATCTCGATGCTCTCGTAAGGATCCAGAACCCATTTGCTTGCCCTTTGCGGTGTCGTGTGCTTGGCGTCGATGGTGTTCAGCCCATCCACGGACAGGGCCACGGCCACTCGGCAGGGCAGCGGGTTGGTGATCCGCAGCGTGTAGTCCTTGCCGCGGACGGCCTCGATGTAGATCGTATCGTCCTTGCGGTACTCCGGCGCGGCGCAGCCTCCCACCGCGACCTGGAGCCCGAAGCCGCGGCGTTCGGCGGCACGGGAAGGAAGGGCCAGCGCCAGAAGGGTCAGTGTAACGGCGACAATCGAATCCAGCCTGATCATGGGAACCTCCTCGTCAGACGCTTCCAGAGACCCCGGCCGGCCGCGAAGGTTCCGGGGTTCTGTTCGCGATGAGCCGTGAAATTTCCCTGACGCCAGGGCGTTGGCAGAAAAGTGGACAGCAGAAGGCTGTGGCACATCAACCCGACCCCTTGGGGATCAAACCTCCCCCATGGAAGGCGAAGGCCTTCCGATTCTTACGGCCGACGTGCTCGGCAAAGGAGGAGCGGTCATGAACCGGAAGCTCAAGTCGGTGGTGGTGAATGCGGCGGTGGCGGGTATGATCGCGGGATTTGCGGCCACGGTGCCGGCCTCTGCGGCGGAACGGAGTCCCGCCAAGATGACCAGCAACGGGTGCGGTGGGAAGAATGGCTGCGGCTCGTCCAACTCGACCTCGCAGAACCAGCAGGCGAAGAGCAAGGATCCCAAATCTGCTGTGGTAGCCACCTCCCCCCAGACGAAAGCATCCGCCAAGGGACCCAAGAAGGTGGTCCCCAAGAAGGCCCAGGCCAAGACCTCGGCTGAGGCGCCGTCCAAGAGCTGAGACTGCCGCGCCGGGGCATCAGCGGCCCGGCGGTGATGGCTCTCGCCCGCCCGGGGGCGCGGAGGCCGAAGGTGAAGTCGCCGGAGGCGGCTCCTTGGCCCTGCGGCCCTCCGCCCCCGATGGGCGATGGGAGACTAGGCGCATGAACCAAAACCGATGGGGGTTTCCAGACCTGGGATTGGGGGTGGGGCTGCGCTCGCCACACTTCGCGCACATCCTTTCGGAGCGGCCCGAGGTGGGTTTCTTCGAGGTGCTGACGGAGAACTATCTGGACACGGAGGGCCGGCCTCTCTACGTCCTGGACCGGGTGGCGGAGCGCTACCCCATCGTCATGCACGGCGTGTCGCTCTCCATCGGCTCCAGCGATCCCCTGGACTTCAGCTACCTGGCCAAGGTCAAGGCGCTGGCGGCGAGAACGAATGCCTGCTGGATCTCAGATCACCTCTGTTGGACGGGAGTGCTGGGGCGCAACACGCACGACCTCCTGCCCATCCCCTACACCGAGGAGACGCTTCGCCACGTGAGCGAGCGCATCCGAGTGGTCCAGGATGTTCTGGAACGTTCGCTCGTGCTGGAGAACGCCTCCACCTACCTGGAGTTCGTCCCCTCGCAGATGAGCGAGTGGGAGTTCATCGCCCGCATGGCCGAGGAGGCCGACTGCGGGCTGCTCCTGGACGTAAACAACGTCTACGTGAGTGCCTTCAACCATACCTTCGACGCCGAGGAGTACGTGGACGCCATCCCCGGCGATCGGGTGTGCCACATCCACGTGGCCGGGCACACGCACAAGGGGACGCACATCCTGGACACGCACAGCGACCACGTGGTGGACCCCGTGTGGGCCCTCTACGGGCGCGCGCTGAGGCGCATCGGTCTGCGGAGCACCCTCCTGGAATGGGACGCGGACATTCCCCCCTTCGAGGTGGTGCACGCCGAGGTGCTCAAAGCGCGGGCCTGGCGAGATCGGGAGGCGGCCCGTGCGGCGTGATCCCAACCTCAGGACGAGCGCCTTCCCCTTGGACGTGGTGCAGCGGTGGATGCAGGCGGTGATCGTCCACCCCGGCGAGGTGCAGGAGGCGCTGGCCTCGGAGGAAGCCTCGCGGGAGCTGCCAGCGGGGAACCTGGAGGATCTCGTGAAGCCCTCCGCCACGCTCACCGCGGAAGCGCGCGTGGCGATCTACCGCGAGATGGTCCTGCTGGGGATGCGGGAGGCACTCGCCACGGATTACCCGGTGACCCAGTACGTCCTCGGCGAGGAGGCCTTCAGCGCGCTCGTAAAGGACTACGTCCAGCGCTACCCCTCACGGAGCTACACCCTCAACCGCCTGGGGGACCACCTGCCGCAGCTTTACGTGGACGAACCGCAGCGGGCGGGCGCCGCCTTCCTGCACGACCTGGCGAGGGCCGAGCTGGCCCTTACGCAGGCCTATGAGGAGGCCGAGTCACAGGTGCTGACGCCGGATGCGGTGCTCGCGGTCCCGGCGGCGGCTTGGCCTCAGGCCCGGCTCGTCCCCGTGGCCTCCCTGCGGCTCCTGGCCCTCCGCCACCCGGTGCTGCCGCACATGGAGGCGTGCAGGCTGGAGCTGCCCTGCCCGAAGCCCAGGCGCAGTGCGACCTGGCTCGCCGTTTGGAGGAAGGACTACACCGTCTATCGAAGGGGCCTCAGCCGCGTGGAGCACAACCTCCTCCGAGCCCTCGCTGGAGGGCTCCCCCTGGGGCAGGCGCTGGAGGAGGCCGCGGCCTCTCTCAAGGGCTCCGATGCTTCCAAGCGGTTCGGCGCGTGGTTCCGCGCCTTCGTGGCCGAAGGCCTGTTCTCCCGGATTGAACTGCGGGGCTGGCAGCCGTAACCTGAACGGGTCTGGATCATCGAGATGGATCGCCTGTACGAGGCTTGGGCGGACGCCGTAGTTCTCTTTCACCTCGGATTCGTTTTCTTTGCGGTGTTCGGGGGATTGCTGGTGCGGCGCCGGCCGAAACTGGCGTGGATTCACCTGCCGGCCCTGATGTGGGCGGGGGCGGTCGAGTTCGCCGGCTGGATCTGCCCGTTGACGCCCCTTGAGGACTGGCTCCGCGTCCGGGGCGGCGGGACGGGCTACCGCGGCGACTTCATCGCCCACTACCTCCTGCCCGTGCTCTATCCGGCGGGGCTCACACGAAGCATGCAGCTCCTCCTCGGCCTTCTGCTCGTCCTGTTCAACGCGGCCGTGTACGCATGGGTTCTGCGCTCCAGGCGGAGGAGCAGCGAAAATCCTCCCGGTCGCGGTGCTTTGGACCAGCGCAGAAATAACTGAACGTTTTCGCATCCCATCTTCGCGCGTTCTTGACGCGATTCTCGATCGCAAAATCCTCAACGTAGTCTTCAACTACGCCTGCGGTTTTGCTCCCTCCAATCGCGCCAATCTCGCACGAAGCTGGGCGCGAATTCCATTCACCTATTCCTGCGCGGGTCCTTAGGTCAGGGCCACGGCCTCCCCCTGCTTCAGAATCTCGACCGAGCGCACGCCTAGCCCAAGCAGGTGCTCCCTGAGGTGAGCCTGAGCCGCGGGCTCGCCGTGGACCAGGAAGACGCTCTTGAGGCGGGTCTGGTCGAGGCCCGAGATGAACTCGCCGATTTCCCGGTAGTCGGCGTGGGCCGAGAAGGCGTTGAGGATCTTGACGCGGGCTTTGACCTCGTGGAGCTGTCCGAAGATCTTCACCTCGGGGCGCTTGTCCGCCAGGGCGCGTCCCAGCGTGTTGGCCGCCATGAAACCGACGATGAGGATGGTGTTGCGCGGGTCGCCCACTCCGTGCAGGAGGTGGTGGACGATGCGCCCTGCCTCGCACATGCCCGAGGCGGAGATGATGACGCACGGCATTCGCAGGTCGTTGAGCTTCTTGGACTCCTCGGAATCGCTGATGTAGTGGAGCGAGTCGAAGGCGAAGGGGCCCGAGGCGCAGTTGAGAAAGCCCGAGCAGGCGTCCGCATCGAAGCACTCACTGTGGGCCTTGAAGATGGCCGTCGCCGACACGGCCATGGGGCTGTCCACGTAGACGGGGATGGGCGGTATCCGGCCAGCATCGTGCAGGTGGTGGAGGAGGAATATCAGCTCCTGCGTCCTCTCCACCGCGAAGGCCGGGATGATGACGCGTCCTCCGCGCGAAGCGGCGTCGTTGATAACCTGCGCCAGCTCCGACTCGGCCAGGCTCATGTCGTCGTGAAGCCTGTCGCCGTAGGTGCTCTCGCAGACGAGGTAGTCCACGGCGGGGAGGGGGTCGGGGTCGCGCAGAATGGGCATGTTCTTACGGCCGAGGTCCCCGGTGAAGCCGATGACGAGGGGTTCGCCGTCGTTCTGCACCTCAAGCCGCGCCATGGCCGAGCCCAGGATGTGGCCGGCGTCGTAGAGGGTCGCCGTCACCCCGGGAGCTATCGGGTAGGGCCGCCGATAGGCTGTCGTGACGTACTGACCCAGTGCCGCCTCCACGTCGGCCTCATCGTAGAGCGGCGCGAAGATCTTGCGCCAGGGCTGGTGGTTCTCGTGCTGCTGCTTTTCGAGGAAGCGCGCGTCGTAGGCCTGGATGCGAGCCGAATCACGAAGGACGAGGCTGGCGATGTCGCGCGTGGCGGGGGTGGAGAGGATGTCCCCCGAGAAGCCCTGCTTCACCAGGACGGGGTAGGCGCCGCAGTGGTCAAGGTGGCCGTGGGTGTTGATGCAGGCATAGAGGGAGTAAGGCGAGAACGGAAGCTCCAGGTTCTTGCGGTGGGCCTCCTCTCGGTGTCCCTGGAAGATGCCGCAATCCACAAGGAGCCGGACGTGGCTGGTCTCGAGCATGTGCTTGCTCCCCGTCACCTCCTCCGCCGCCCCGTAGGCCGTGAGCTTCAGCATGCTCTCCTCCTCCGATCCAGGGTACCGCCCAGCGCGCCGTTAGGCAAACGCACGGCAAGATGGGATGGTAAGGTCGCGGAGAGGCTGGGTGCGAGACGTGAACGCGAAACGTGGGGGGCGTGGGTCTGGCCGGGGATTCTGCTATGCTCGGTTGGGGAGGGAAGCCATGAAAGCTGGAGGCGGGTGTCGGCTTTCGGTTCTCGTGCTGTCCATGCTGCTGGCCCTTGGCTGCGCGGGCCGGAGGCAGACGGTGACCTTGCTGCACTTCAACGACTTCCACGGGCAGGTGGAGGCGCTGTCCGGGAAAACGGGCGAACCCACCGGGGGCCTGGCGCGTCTGGCGGGAGTGGTAGACGAGGTGAGGGCCGGTGAGGGGCGCGAAGGGAGGCCCGTCTTCCTGCTCTTCGCCGGCGATGCCTTCACGGGGACGGCCTTCTCCACCCTCTTTCAGGGCGAGCCCGAATTCGACGCCTTCCGGCTCATGGGGGTCGCCGCCATGACGCCGGGGAACCACGAGTGGGATTTCGGAGCGGGCGTGCTCGCCAAGAGGGCCCGCCAGGCCGGGTTCCCGCTGCTCCTGGCGAACGTGGAGGCGCCCGAGGCGGATCAGGCCTTCTGGACCTCCTGCACGACGCTGCAGGCGGGCAAGCGGCGGATCGGGATCATCGGAGTCACCACGCCGGACACGCCCCTGACCACCGCGCCGGGGGCCACGGCGGGGTTCGTGTTCAGCGATCCGTCCCGGGCCGTGGCCCGCGTGCTCGCGGATCACCGAGGACACTGGGATTTCGTCGTTGTCCTCTCCCACTGCGGGTTCGCGGAGGACCGGCGGATCGCCCGGACGGTGCCCGGAGTGGGGCTCATCGTGGGAGGACACGATCACAAGGTTCTTCAGGCCCCGTGGATCGAAAACGGCGTCCCCATCGTCCAGGCGGGAGACCGGGGCCGGTATCTCGGAGAGGTGCGCGTCCGCTTCACGGCGGGAGGGAGGCCGGAGGTATCGGGAAGGCTTCTCCCGGTGACCGCCGAGTCGAAGCAGGACCCGGCCGTCGCCCGCCTTCTGGCGCCCTGGCTGGAGAAGGAGAGGCGAGCACTGGGCGCCGTGATCGGGCGCCTTCCGCTGGCGCTCTCCGGGGACAGGGAACTGCTGAGGGTCCGCGAAATGCCCCTGGGGGACCTCCTGGCCGACCTCATGCGCGAGGCCTCGGGGGCGGATTTAGCCTTCGTGAACGCCGGGGCCATCCGGGCGGGGCTTCCCAAGGGCGGTGTGACGGGGCTTGACCTGTACGCCTGTCTGCCCTTCTTCGATTCGCTGAACACGGTCCGGCTGAAGGGAGCGCAGATCCAGGCCATCCTCGACCGCTGCGCGGCCATGCCGCTGAGCGACGCGCCCGGCGGGTTCCTCCAGGTGTCGGGACTTGCGGCCACCTTTGAGGGGGGGAAGGCCATGTCCGTCCGGGTGGATGGGGAGCCGCTGGCGCCGGAACGCGACTATTCGGTGGCGTGCACGCAGTTCTTGCTGAAGGGTGGAGACGGCCACGTCGAGTTCACGCAGGGCGCCGACCCACGGGATTGGGGGATCAGCCTACAGGAGTTGATGAGGCGCGCGCTGGCCGGATCCGGCCTCGTCATTCCATCTGGAACGGGGCGGATCGACCGGCCGGCTGCCCAGGCGATCCGCCCTGCGGCCTAGGCTGGAAGCCGGAGGCGAGGCTCAGACTCCCATCTCTTCATACTTGCCGTCGACGACCTGCCACATGACGTAGCGGAAATCCGCCGGGTCACCCTTCTCGCAGAAGCGCAGGAGTCCATAGGGTGTCTGGAAAGTGAGCCGGCGGAGGGCGTCGACGAGTGTCCGGTGGCTCACGGGGGAGACGGCATTGGCCGCGGCGCTCAGCCCCACCTTGGCGGCCTTGTAGCCGAAAATGGCGAACGGCCCCGGAGGCTCTCCGAACCTGGCCTTGTAGGCCGCGAGGAACTGCCGGGTGCCGGTCCCAGGGAGGGATGAGAGGTCGGGGTAGAAGGTGGCCAGTGCTCCGGCGGCATTTTCGGGGCCTGCGGCGGCCACAAAATCGGGACCGAAGCAGCCGTCACCCGACATGAAGGCGGCATTGACCCCCGCCTGTCTAAGCCGGCGAAGGAACGCGGCGCCCTGATGGTGGAGGCCCCCGAAATAGATCAGGTCCAATCCCGCGTCCTTGCAACGCTGTACCGCTTCATTCATCTTCGAATCGTCGCCGATGAGCTCTTGATCGAAAGCCACCTTCTGGCCGGAGAGGAACTCGAAGTTCGTCACGAATTCGCGGGCGAGCCCGCCGCCGTATTCGGAGGACTCGTGTAGAACCGCCACGCGCTGGCCCATGTTGTGCTTAATGACCCAGATGGCTGCAGCGCGCCCCTGCATGTCGTCCCTTCCGCAGACCCTGAAGATGTGGTCGAGTCCCTGTTCGGTCAGCTTGGGCGAGGTCGAAGTGGGAGAGATCATGACGACCTTGTGGTTCTGATAGATCGGGGCCGCCTTCAGCGAGCATCCCGAATCCACGTGCCCAATCACGAAGAGGGGCTTCTTGCGGCACAGGGCGAGGGCCACCTCAGCGGCCTTCGTGGAATCGTTGCCGTCGTCGGCCGAAACGAGGACGATCCTTCTGCCGCGGACGCCGCCCGCGGCGTTCGTCTCCTCCACCGCGAGCACCACGCCGTTGAGCACGTCCTTCCCGGTCCGGGACTCGCTTCCGCTCAACGGGCCCGCCGTCGCTACGCGAAACTCCGTCGGATTGTGACAGCTCCCGCAGGCCCAAAGTCCCAGACCGGCAGACACCACCCAGGCCCACCTCCATAGGGATCGCATGACCGCCTCCTGCTCTTGGTGAAAATATAGGGTCCCTGCCCTCGGGTGTCTAACGCGGAGGCGGCGGGACCAGGAGGATTCCAGTGCGGAGGCGCGACGAGGCAGGAGGGCCCCGGCAATGCCGGGGCCCTCGGGGGCGACGGGGATTGGATTCGTTCTTTGAGGCCCATTCGGGCGCGACCGGCCCGACCGACGGGGCTTACTCTCCGTAACGCTTCTGGTAGAACTCCTGGATCTTCGCGCGGTCCTCCTTGGAGAGCCCCTGCTTCAGCCAGCGGTTGGCCGGTTCGTTGATGACGTCGGCCGTAACGCCGGGCAGAAGCGCTTCCGCCTCTGGAAGGAACCTGCTGTAGAAGTCCTTCGCCACCTCGTAAAAACCATGCCACTGGACGTAGTCGGGGCCCATCATGGAGGCCCCCATTCGGGCGCGCCGGCCTTCGTGGTGCCAAAGCTCGAAGTAGTCCCACTGGATCTTCTGCGAGAAGGGCGACGGACCCAGCTTACCGGCGGCCTGGAGCTTGGCCATGATGGCCTTGGCGGGCTCCCCAAATTTGCTGTTGTAGAGGTCCACCACGTCGTCGTACTGGACATAGAAGTTGTTCACCCAGTCCGAGGCGTGGCAGTTGAGGCAGACCTTCTTCATCTCGTCCCGCTTCTGCTGCCAGTTCGGAAGATGGATCGACACTTCGGGGCGGAGCGTCCAGGAGAGCCGCGTTCCCACATCGTGGGTTTCGGCCACGCCCTTGGCGGCCCCCATGTGGCAGGTGGCGCAGGTGGGGGCAGCGCTGTAGTCCTTGCCCAGCACCCAGGAGCGGGAGTCGAGGTTCATGTGCCCCTTCAATGTTCGGTAGGTGACCCCGTGCTTGCTCTCCGCGTAGATCTCCTCCTGAGGGTGATCGGGGCCCAGGTGGCAGTAACCGCAGCTCTCGGGCTGCCGCGCGATGGCCACGGAGAAGGTGTGGCGGCTGTGGCAGACCGAGCACGAGCCCTTGGAGCCGTCCGGGTTGATGCGCCCGATGCCCTCGTTGGGCCACGTGGCGGGGTCAAGCTTGCCGTCCTTCAGCACCTTCACCGTGCTGCCGTGGCACTTGACGCAGCCGCTCACCGCGGCCGGGGGACCTTCCACGACGTCCCCGAGGACGTTGTCGAGGGAGCCCAGGATCTGGCCGGCCTGGGCGTGGTGGCTCGCCTCGAACTGGGCCGTCTCGTCGGGGTGGCACTCGCCGCACTGCTTGGGCGTCACGACGACGGAAATCCTCTGTCCGAAGTGTTCGAAGCCGTCGGGGCGGCTCTTGTCCACCTGGTGGCATTCGAAACAGGCGATGCCGGCTTGGGCGTGGCGGCTCTGCGCCCACTGCTGGACGACGACGGGGTCGGCCTCCTTCTGGTGGCAGGTGATGCAGGCCCGACTCTCCTTGGAGGTCTGAGCGACGAGGGCGGCCATGTCGGGCTGGGCTGCCAGGATGGCGGCAGGGGCGAGCAGCGTGCAGAACGACCAGAGTGCGACGATTCGTCTTGGATCCATGGATCCCCCCATGAAAGGTGAGATGCTCAATCCGTATGGCCTGTGAAGTTCCTCCTGAACGGGGCCGCCCGCGGACACGGCGCCCGCGGGCGGAGGATACCGTTCGACCTATCGAATCGCCACGGGAGCAGCGGCCTTCACCATGGTCAGCAGGAAGACCAACCGCTCCCGCGCCGTGATGGCGTGGTTCAGGCCCGCGGGCATGACGAAGAGCTCGTCCGGCGCGGCCTGGTGGGTTTTGTCGCCGAGCAGGATGTCGCCGGTGCCCTCCAGGACGTGCACGACCGCCTCGAAGGGGGCCGTATGCTCGCTGAGGGCCTGGCCGGGCTCGAAGGAGAAGAGCACGAGCTTGAGCGTGGGCGACTGGTAGAGGGTCTTGCTGACGATTCCGCTCTCGGCGAACTGGATGGCGGCGCGAAGGTCGTGAACCGAGGGGACAAGGGGCTCGCTCATGCCTGGATTCTCCTCTCAGGCGGCCGCGGGGGCAAGGTCCCGCTTGGCGTAGGACCGCAGCGCCGCGATGACGATGGGCACCACGCCCGCGAAGATGAAGGTCATGTCGGCCACGATGCGGAGCCATTCGAGGGTGTGAAAGGTGCCCGTCATGAGGAAGCTCAGCCGCCGCGCGTGCCAGTAACCGTGTGTCACGGAATCCCAGAGCTGAAGGACGCCCGCGGGGAAGAGGTCGAGGAGGACCATGAGGCCGAGCCCCACGTTCAAGCCTATGAAGCCAGCCTTGACGAACTTCTCCGTTCCGGCCCAGACGGCGTCGCTCTGCATCGCCCGCAGGCAGAAGATAAGGACGCCGAGGGCGAGGAACCCGAAGACTCCGAACATGGCGGCGTGGGCGTGGTTGGCCGTCAGCGTCGTGCCGATCTCGAAGTAGGAGACCACCGGCAGATTGATGAGGAAGCCGAAGATGCCTGCGCCCACGAAGTTCCAGAAGCCCACGGCCATGAGAAAGTAGAGGGCCCATTTCTGCTGGATAACCAGGGTGTTCGTGCCCTGGGGACCGGAGCCCCTCGTGAGTTTGATGAAATCCCAGGCATCGAGCGTGAGCAGGGTCAGGGGGACGATCTCCAGGGCCGAGAAGCAGGCGCCGAGGGCCATGGTGAGAGGCACCTCGCCCGTGAAGTACCAGTGGTGACCGGTCCCCACGATGCCACCCGCCAGGTAGAGGATGGCGTCCAGGTAGACCACGCGCGTGGCGTTCCTGGCGGTCACCAGGCCCATCTGGGTGAACATGATGGCCACCAGCACCGTGGCGAAGAGCTCGAAGAAGCCCTCCACCCAGAGGTGGATGATCCAGAAGCGCCAGTTGTCGATCACGGCGAAGTTGGTGTGCGGGCCGTAGAAGAGCGCGGGCAGGTAGAAGACCGGAATGGCCACGGCGGCGTAGAGGAAGAGAGAGGCGAGCTCGCCCTTCCCGGGCAGTTTGATCGCCGGCCTGAGGGCGCGGAACATGAGATAGAGCCAGAAGATCAGCCCCACCGCCAGCAGGAGCTGCCAGAAGCGCCCCAGATCCAGGTATTCCGAGCCCTGGTCGCCCACCCAAAACCAGAGGCGCCCCAGGAGATCATTCAGGCCGAGGTACTCGCCGAAGAGGCTTCCCAGGACCACCACCACGAGGGCACCCAACAGCAGATTGGTGCCGAGCTTCTGCCCCTTGGGCTCCCGGCCGCCCACCCACGGCGCCAGGAAGAGGCCGCCGCCGACC